>JBAWVO010000148.1:0-15516 GCA_037147235.1 Planctomycetota bacterium
CGGAGTGTGCCTGCTACTTTTCTTGCGACACTTATTGATGCGCCGATCCTAAGCCTTGCCGCTGTACCATAGCCGGGGACGCTAAGGTCCGTGATGGCCCCTTTGGCTCTTACGGTTCCAGATGCGGAACGCGAACAATTGTAGGGTGGTGGAGAGCGCAGCGAGCCACACCTCTTTTTCACCGTGAAATGGTAATGGTGGGGCTCGTTTCACTCTCTCCACCCTACGAGTGAATCTTCGATCCGGCCTACAGCGACAGCGAAGGCTCGATCCGCGGCACGATATCGAGTTTCGCCGGGGCTTCGAGTTGCGTGACTTCGAGGGTGCCAATGACCATTTTGACCGACTTGGCCCGCGCCAACTCGACAAGGCCGAGTGCCTTCAGTCCATCTTTGTTGCACCATTCCACCATTTACGCGGAAAGTCTTGCCCCAAAGACTGATGCAACCATTGCAAGCAGCGGAACACTTGACCTGAAATTCAGCGGCCGAAGAATCTTTACTACTTTTATTATAATACTAGACAATGTCCCCGGAATACTGTAGAATGAAGATGGGCGCAGTGACGATGCTCGCGAACTGGCCAGTTTCTCTTTCATTCACCTAACGTGGCTCCTGCGTCCCTGTTCAGCGGACAGTATAACGAATTTTTCGAGGTGCCGCATGAAAATACAGCTACGAACGGACTGGCCTGGTAAGGCCCCTGCGATGCTTGCCGCTTTGTGTAAAGCCTTCGCTTGCGCACGGGATCTGCAAATTGATCCCTGGGAGTTTTCCCTGCCACTGCCACATCTGGTTGATAATGGTGTGGGCAAGAGCGATCTGCGATGGCTTGTCTTGCACGGGTATGTGACATGCCGCGACCGAGCCCGACGTTTCCAACCCGACGCGAATGTTACCTGCGGCAGCGATCCACGGTTCTTGATTACGGAGGCAGGGGGGGTGGCTGCGGGTCTTGAGGGCGATGGAGCAAATTTTCCACCCAGCATTTTTTTGGACCCAACAAAAATTCGCTCGCCTGGTTCCTGCTTGCCCCACTGGGATCGTAAACTCCGCCAGCTTTCGTTTGATGGGTGTGTGGTTAAGCGGTTCCGGCTTCCGGCCAGCAATCAAGCGGCGGTGCTTTCCATGTTCGAGGAGGAGGGCTGGCCGCCGTCGATCGACGACCCACTGCCATTTTTGTCGACAAAGCGATGCAAGGAGCGTCTGCATGCGACGATCCGCTGCCTGAATGCCAACCACGAGAACCGACTCGTTCGTTTTCGCGGGGACGGCACAGGCGAGGCGGTTCTTTGGGAGCCGGTCGCCGCAGTGGCCGTCGATCCTTCAACGGTAACTTTGGGTTTGGTTCGCGCAGCCTGATTGCCGCGCAAGTTGTCGAGCAAGTCTTTTTTCGCATCGCCCCCAATAAGGGTAGTCTGAAGCAGCGATAAGTGCTTTCAGCGTCTCGACTTCGTGCGCAACCCACCATTTGTCGGGCAGTTCGCTCCGCGCACCCTATACGGCCCGCTGTCATCGCTGGCAGTTGGCAAGGTTATAACCAAGGCCGATTCTTCGCGTTATCGCTCGCGCCCGCAATCGCACTTTCCCAAAAAATCTTGCGAAGCGATACCAGAGCGTTACCAGCAAAATCGTTGCCAAAATCGGCAAGAAGTCGTAAATTGAAAGTAGCTTGGTAAAGAAACTTATCAATCTGCAATGGGTCGCAGTCGTTTTTGGTGTCTCGGTCCCAGGGCGACGAATCGTCCGCAATTCTAGGAGAGATGTGAAATGAAAGTCGTGTACAGAAGTTCGTTGATCGTGTTGGTGCTTGGGCTGGTACTGGTGGCCAGCACCGGTTGGGCAGACACTCTTTATGTGTCCAACTATTCCAACAACACCATACGAAAGTTTGACTCATCCGGCACGGATCTGGGCATTTTTGCCTCATCGGGTCTCACCAAACCTACCGGTTTGGCGTTCGACGCCGCGGGCAATCTCTACGTGGCCAACGAAGGCAATAACACCATCCTGAAGTTCAACTCATCGGGCACGGCCTCGGTCGTCTTTGCCACATCGGCATCGGGTCTCAACATGCCGGGTGCCCTGGCATTTGACAGCTCGGGCAACCTCTACGCAGCAAACAGAAGCATGGATAGTAATAACACCGTCCTGAAGTTCAACCCATCGGGCACATCCCCGACCATTTTTGCCAATAGCAGCGACGGACTGAGCATACCCTATGGCTTGGCGTTTGACAGCTCGGACAACCTTTATGTATCAACAACTGGTTCCGGTCCATCCATCCATAAGTTTACTGGTTCACACCCGGGTACTCTCTATGCCGGTACTCTCTATCCCGATATCAGCAATGATGGACTGAGCCAGCCGGTTGGCCTGGCGTTCGACAGTTCAGGCAGCCTCTATGTAGCCAACAATTACGGTAACAACATTGAAAAGTTCACTGGACCGCACGCAGGCACAACCTTTGCCATCGGAGTGACTGTACCATCTGGTCTGGCGTTCGACAGTTCGGGCAACCTCTATGTGGCTAATACGGGTGGTGGCAATGTCCTGAAGTTCAACTCATCGGGTATCTCAACCGTTTTTGCCGATAGCAGCAACGGATTGAGCTATCCCCTGTTCATTGCCGTCGCCCCAGTTCCAGAACCCTCGACCTTCGCCCTGCTTAGCGTCGGTGCCTTTGGGATGCTGGGATATGCATGGCGAAAGCGGAAAACGGCCTAAGCCCTGCACCTTACAACCGTAATCGAAGCGGGCCTCCTATTCCGACTGCAACAGCGACTTGCCTGTTGGCGAATACTGATAGGAAAAATGATTTCGTCCAATGCGACTTATTATACCGACGAGGACTGATTAAACAATGGGGCAGTGGAGTTTGTCTTCTGGCAGGGCGGCCATGGCCGCCCTGCCAGAAGATAAACTCCACTGCCCTGAAAGAGCGAGACGCCTACGGTGCTTTACTGCAAAATGGGTGATTGATATGTAATCGGCAGAGGGGTGAATTCCAGGGTGGGCGCGTACCGTCCCCGGACCGACTGGCATCGGTGAGAATTAGAAGGTTGCCACGAAGATGTCGATATCCACGTAGGTGAGTTCCTGAGGCTCGTCGTCCGGGGCGTGGACCCAACCGATCCCAGTAGGCGGTGCGCGTGGTAGTGTACGCACTATCACTGGTCCACGAGTACACTTCTTGTCAAGTGAGGTACCGACTCCCCTGTCGGTCTCCAGCCCGAACAGCGGTAGCCATAAACGACTTTGCCTTCTCTCAGCGCAGACGCGACGATCAGGTAGGGATCATCGCGATACCGCTGGATTAACCTTCTTAAATATACTTAATTCAGGAAGAGAATGCAACCTTCGTTCTGGTGGCCCGCACGACCGGCTTGCCCGCGGGAAGGTTACGCTTCTTGGAAGCTGCTGTAATTACGATGCTTTAAGCCAGATCGTCCTGCCAGCGTTGCAAAAGCTGCATCGCCGCCAGTGGCGTGACGTTGTTCAAATCGAGCTTCCGCAACTCGTCGATCATCGGATGATCGACGGAACCAAAGAGCGTGAGCTGAATATGCGACTTCTTCTCCGCCGGCCGCGGTCGAGCGATCTTGGCGCGGCCCTCGGCATCTAAGTGCTCTTCTTCCAACTGGGCCAGGATCTCCTTGCTCCGTTGGACCACCTCGCGCGGCACGCCGGCCAGTCGGGCGACGTGGATGCCGTAGCTCTTGTCGGCCGCGCCGGGAATGATCTTGTGCAGGAAGATCACTTCTTCCTGCCACTCGCGCACGGCCACGTTGAAGTTCTTCACGCCCGTGAGCGATTTTTCCAGATCAGTCAGCTCGTGATAGTGCGTCGCAAAGAGTGTGCGGCAGCCAATATGTTCGTGCAAAAATTCCACCACGCTCCAGGCTAACGAGAGACCGTCGTAAGTACTCGTGCCGCGGCCAATCTCGTCCAAAATCACCAAGCTCCGCGACGTGGCCGTGTTCAAAATTCTCGCCGTCTCGGTCATCTCAACCATGAACGTGCTTTGCCCCCGGGCCAGTTCGTCGCTGGCACCCACACGGGCGAAAATGCGGTCCGCCACCCCGATCCTCGCCTCCCGGGCAGGTACGAAGCTGCCGATCTGGGCCATCAGCGTAAGCAACGCCACCTGGCGAATGTACGTACTCTTGCCCGCCATGTTCGGACCGGTGATCAGGAGGATTGTGCCGTCAGAAGGGCCGGCCGCTACGTCGTTGGGGACGAAAGTCCCCTCCGGCTCGATCACATCCAGTACTGGGTGCCGCCCGTCGATGATCTTCAACTCCGGCTCCTCAACGACCTCCGGCTGGCAGTAATTCCGTTGCCGTGCAAGCTCAGCCAGCGAGACCAGCACATCGAGCTGCGCCAATACGTCGGCGGTGGCTTGCATCTGCCGCCGCGCTGCGGCCACGGCGTTGCGCAGTTCCAGGAAAAGCTCTTGCTCCAGTTCCTTCGACTTATCGTCCGCCGTAAGAACCTTCTCCTCATACTCCTTCAGTTCGGGCGTGATGTAACGCTCGGCGTTCTTCACTGTCTGCTTGCGGATGTACTCTTCGGGGATTTTTTCGCGGTGCGTGTTGGTGATTTCAATGTAGTAGCCAAAAACCTTGTTGAAGCCGACCTTGAGCGTTGAAATGCCGGTCCGCTGGCTCTCTTCGGCCTGGTAGCGGGCGATCCACTGCTTGCCGCCGTGGGCCAGTTCGCGCAGGGCGTCCAGCGGCTCGTGGTAGCCCTCGCGAATGAAGCCGCCGTCGCGGCTCGATAGCGGGCAGTCGTCGGCCAGGCTCGCGTCGAGCCGGCTTCGCAGGTCGGGGCAGAGATCGATCTCGGCTTCGAGTTGATTGAGGAGCGCGCTCTTGCGAGCCGTCAGCTTGGCCTTCAATCCAGGCAAGGCACGGAGCGTGCGGCCGAGGAAACTCAAGTCGCGTGGGCTTGCCCGGCCGGTCGTCACGCGAGCTAGGAGCCGTTGCACATCGTAGACCTTCCGCAAGGTTTCGTGCAAATGATCGGCCAGTGCCGCATCGAACACCAGTTCGGCGACGGCCTCTTGCCTGGCCCGGATCGCCGGCACGTCGATCAGCGGGTTGGCGAGCCAATCGGCCAGGAGCCGCGCGCCCATGGCGGTTACGGTGCGATCCAGCACGGCCAGCAGCGAGCCTTCGCGGCGGCCCTCGCGAATGGTCCGCGTTATCTCCAGGCTGCGGCGGCTTGCTTCGTCGATTTCCAGTGCCGTGGAACTGCGATAGGATACGAGATGATCGACATGCTCCAGCGAAGTTTTTTGCGTCTCGTTGAGATAATCGATCACGGCACCCGCGGCACGCAATGCCTGATCGTCGCCCGGCTCGTTGCCGAAGCCAAATCCTTCCAGGTTGTTGGTGCGGAAGTGCTTGAGCAGATTCTGTCGTGCCGTTTCCAGCGAGAAGGCCCAGCCGGGCCGCCGCGTGACGAGCATCTTTTCGTTGAGATGTCGCGGCAGCGGTGGGGCGTCTTCGGCCAACAGACATTCAGCAGGCGCGATCCTAGCAAGTTGATCGGGGAGTTGAGCGGCTGGAAAATGGGCCGCCACGAACCGGCCGGTCGAAATCTCCACCCAGGCCAGGCCGACCGGATCGCCGGGCGAAACGGCAGCCAGGTAGTTACTTTCGCGGGGATCGAGCAGGGCGTCGTCGGTGATCGTGCCGGCGGTGACGACCCGCGTGACTTCACGCTTGACAAGTCCCTTGGCCAGCTTGGGGTCTTCGACCTGCTCGCAGACCGCTGCCCGGAAGCCGGCGGCAATCAGCTTGGCCAGGTAGCTTTCCAACTGGTGAAAGGGAAAACCGGCCATGGGTGTGCCGTTCTCGCCTTTATCGCGCGAGGTGAGGGCCAAGTTGAGCACGCGGGCCGCAGTCTTGGCGTCCTCATTAAACATCTCGTAAAAGTCGCCCATCCGAAACAGCAGCAAGGCACCGGGGCATGCCCGCTTCGCCTCTTCATATTGCTTCATCATGGGAGTAGGTGTCGTCATTAAATGAAATCCGCTGCGCTGGAGGCTTGTCTTATCACGCCCCCTATTCTAAAGGCACTGCACTCCCTGCGAAACCCCTGGCCCCGAGTGACTTGGGACAGTTGCCCATAGACTTACGACCAAGCCAGATGGGATGTTGCCGTACGCCAGAATGATTGGGATCGTACTGGCGACCGCGTATTTCCCGATCTTGACGATCCCTGGAATCATCTGCGCGCGGCGCGTCACCAAACATTTCGCTGCCCATTGCGAAGCAGTACTCAGGCCTTGATCATAACTTGCCAACTGCTAGTCGGGTATTCGTACTCCGCGCCCCCCCTAACTATGGGGCAACGTGGCAAGGAAGGATTGCGGCCTCCGGCTTGCCGGAGCAACTGGGTGTCATCCAGTGGGCAACCGTGGTCAGCAGCACCTGCCGGTCGATCGGCTTGGTGGCAAAGTCGTCGCAGCCGGCGTCGAGGCATTTCTGGCGGTCCTCGGCCATGGCGTGGGCCGTCAGGGCGACAATCGGGCCGCTGTAGCCCTGTTCGCGGAGCTGCCGCGTGGCCTCGTAGCCATCCAGGACAGGCATCTGCATGTCCATCAGGATCACCTCGAACAGTCTACCTTGCGCGAGTGCGGCCAGAGCTTCGTCGTAGGCAAGCTGTCCATTTTCGGCCAACGTCACCTCGGCACCAGCCTTCTTCAGTACGAAGGCGATAAACCGTTGGTTGTCTGGGCCATCTTCGGCCAAGAGAATCCGGCCGGAGAGTTTGATCTCGTCGTGGGTTACAACGGTCGTTGTCGGCGGGCGTTCAAGCAGGGCCTCTTGGGCGTTCTGTACCATGCGAATCCCGTCCAGTGGCCCTGGGTCGATCGTCGCGCGGAACGTGCTCCCCTTGCCCGGCGTGGAATGGACTTCGATCTTGCCGCCCATGGCCTCGGCCAGTCGCTTACTGATGCAAAGCCCCAGTCCCGTGCCGCCGAACTTCCGCGTGGACGAGTTGTCCACCTGACTGAAAGCTTGAAAGAGCTTCCCAATTTGCTCTTCGTTCATGCCAATGCCCGTGTCCGTTACGTCGAAGCGAAGACGCGGTCCAGGAACTTGTGGTGCAGGCGTCTCGCCTGCCCTTGCAGCCGAGACGGCCGCACCCCAAATCAGTCGGACCGTGATGCGGACTTCGCCGTGGTCGGTGAACTTGATGGCATTGCCCACCAGGTTGACGAGTACCTGACGGAGTCGCAACGGGTCGGTGAGTATGGTCTCGGGCAGGGGACCGTCCTGTTCTATCTTCAGCGTTAAATGTTTGGCGGCTGCGCGGACACGCATCAGCGAGGCAACCTCAGCCAGCAGCTCGCAGGGCGAACAGCAGATCGGCTCAATCTGCATCTTTCCAGCCTCCACCTTCGAGAGGTCGAGGATGTCGTTGATCAGTCCCAAAAGGTGCTCGCCATTGCGTTTGATGACGCTGACTGCCTCGCAACCGGTGTGTCGCTTTTGGCAGTGCGTACTGTCTGGGCAGATGTGACAACACATGACCTCTTCTTGTAGCAAATCCGCATAGCCCAGGATGGCGGTCATCGGCGTGCGGATTTCGTGGCTCATGTTGGCCAGGAATTTGCTCTTGGCACGAGTTGCCGATTCGGCAATCCGATTTAATTCTTCGAGGGCCTGGTTGTTCGACTCCAGTTCGGATGCGTACTGCTGTAATTCGTTTTTCGCTTGCAATAACTCTTCTGCGGCTAGCTTGAGGTTCGATAGATTGTGGCGAATGCGGCTCCAAAATACAAACAGCCCCAGGATTCCAATGCCCCCTATCCCGCCGTAGGTCATAATCAACATGGGGAAGTGCGCATTGATTGCTTCCTGGGAAGACGCCCAGGGCACCGAGACGGAGATCCCACCGCGGATATCGCCCACTTGATAACCCTGGGACGCATGGCACTTCAGACAGCTTGGCTCGGTTGCCAGCGGCCGCATGAGGCGCAAATAGCGGTCGTTGCCGAGGGTTTCAATCGACGATACCTGCTTCTCGCCTCGTTCAAATGCGAGCAAAGCCGTTTTCTCCCACGCATCCGGCACATTTTCTGGCCGAAGGGGCTTCAGACTCGTAATGTGGCCTTGCACGCCCTGGACTCGTTTCCCCAGTTCATGGACCTGGCGGGTCATGTAGGCGGGATTCATCAGGGTCAGTTTTTTTCCCGAAGGTGTGGTAATGTCTCGATCAGGGATGTGGGCAAGATAAGGACTGGGAGGCGTTTCGGCGGTGATTGGGACATACACTCCCCCATGGACGCTCGCCCATCGACGATAGAGTTGATCCTTGGCAAAACCGTCGCCCGCCGCGGATTGCACGATCGCTAACGCAGACAAGTAGGACTCTCGGTAATCCCAACAGGCCAAGCCCGCGATCAGGATTGTCCAGCACAAGGCAAGAAAGAGAAGCCAAACGCCCAAGCGAGGCGTTCTCTTGACGGCCGTGGAAGTGGGCATCATTTTGCGAATCCTATCGCGGTATTGCTTGTGCTTGGATTGCTAAACTGCGTAAATATAGGATACAAACGGTGCCGAGGAGGCAGAATTCGTAGGATGGCCCCCCTTCGTAGAACGGAATTTATTCCATTGCTTTATCTTTTTTGGGTAAACTACTAGGGTAAACGGAATGAATTCCGTTCTACGTAGTTTCGATTGACCTTATTCTCACCTTTTGTTACGGTGGCGGCAAAATCCTTAAAAAGCATCCAAAAGTATCCTTATGTTCGGCCGGATCTGGAACTACATTCTGAACGTCCTACAGAAGACCTGGGAAGGCTGGCAGAAAGACGACGGCTTCCTGCTCAGCGCGGCGATGGCCTATTATGCGGCCTTTTCGCTCTTTCCGCTCTGCCTGGTGCTGATCTCCGTCCTGGGCTTCGTGCTGCGGCTCTCGCAGCGGGCCGACAACGCCCAGGGGGTGCTTCTCAATCAGGTTAACCAACAGATGGGTCCCTGGCTGGCCGACCAACTTCAGGCCCTGCTTGCGGGTGTGAAGTCAAGTGCCGGACTGGGTGGACCGCTTGGAGCCGTGACATTGCTAGCCGCCGCAATCGTCGTTTTCCTCCAGCTCGATTACATGTTCGGCCGCATCTTCGGCGAAAAAACCTCCTCGACGGCGAGTTGGTGGGGCTACCTTCGCACGGTGCTCCATGATCGTCTCTCGGCTTTTTTAATGCTTATGGCCGTCGGTGGGCTGTTGTTAAGCTTGTTTGTGGCCAATGTTTATGTGTTGGCGGGGGTTTGCATGAATATCGAAAATAAGCTCCCAGGCGGTGTCATGCTTTCCGGCTGGGCCCAATTCCTCTTCACCGCAGCGACCAACGCCCTGCTCTTCGGCTTGATCTACAAGGTCTTGCCGAAAGTGGCCATTCGATGGCGCGATGCTCTTACCGGTGGGCTGTTCGTCTCGCTGGTATGGATCCTTGGGCAGCGACTGCTGGTGACGTTCCTAATCGGGCCAGGCTATACCGCCTACGGCGTCGTCGGCTCGTTCATCGCGGTAATGATCTGGGTCTATTACGTCAGCGTCATCCTCTTTCTCGGTGCCGAGCTTGTCGCGGCCCTCTCGATCGTATCCGAGCGAAGCAAAAAACCAGTAAAACAGTCAGTAAAGCAGTAAAATAATGTGGTTGCCTGATTTAGAAAACAACCCTTCAAGGGATTGTCCTTACCCACATCTTTCGGCCGGCTAAGCGTCTTCATGGCCATTTATGGTCATTCCCGGCGCAGCCGGTATTAGGCCCGCCCTTTAGGGCGGGTTTTGGGACGACCGTGATCGACCGCCCCCGCGTCCCGACCGCCGTAGGCGGTCGGGACGCGGGGGGAATGGGAGGTTTTGGTCGTGTAACCCGTGCTAAAGCACGGGCCTAATACCGCCTTCGGCGGAAAAGGGGCATAAATGCCCCTCACATGATCGACCACCTTCTGCCTGAATTTTGGGTAAGGACAAGCCTTTCGGGGGAGTGGCCGTAGGGTGTGTGATGGCGATTCCTCTGCCGCTTCGGATGCTTCCATTTTCATGGCCGCCCAAAAACGCTCGCACACCGGTTGACAGAACCTGCCGAAGAGCTTACGATACCTGTTTCCCCCTGCTTGGTGAGCAGTCGCCTGGGCAAGCCTTTTTGAGCGTGGGGACGCTCCCTCGACCAGTAACCGCCCCTAGGGAAGATGGATTCTCAATTATGGCAGTTCCAAAACGCCGACATTCCAACGCCCGTACCAATAGTCGTCGTGCCAACCACGATAAAAAAGAGCCGCGGCACTTGACCTATTGCGCGCAGTGCAGCTCTGCTGTGCCACCGCACACCGTCTGCCCTAAGTGCGGGCATTATATGGGTCGCAAGGTCATCGACATCGACTCCTAAACCGAAGCGGGAAGTCTTAAACCAAAACGGGCTTTACACGGAGGGGCTTGCGTTGAGCAAGATTGCCTTTTTGTTTCCAGGACAAGGTGCCCAGACTGTGGGCATGGGCCGGCGACTCGCCGAATCGCTCCCTGCTGCGCGGCGGTTATATGACCGCGCGCAGGAGCTTCTTGGCTATGACTTGGGCAAACTCTGTTTCGAGGGGCCGGCCGAAGTCCTCGACTCCACGATTTATAGTCAGCCCGCTTTGTTTGTTACCAGCCTAGCCGCCCTGGAATCGTTGCGGGCGCAGTCACCGGCCACCGTGCTTTCCTGTGAAGCGGCGGCCGGATTGAGCCTGGGCGAGTATACCGCCATGGTCTTCGCCGGCATCATGAACTTCGACGAAGGTCTGATGATGGTGCAGAAGCGCGGTGCCGCGATGCAAGAGGCTGCCGATGCCACACCCAGCGGTATGGTCACGATCCTCGGCCTGGATCGCGTTCAGGTTGAGGCCCTCTGCGAGCAGGCGCGGCAGGGCGAGATCTTGCAAATCGCCAATTTGCTTTGTCCCGACATGCTCGTTGTTTCCGGCACCAACGGTGCCTGTTTGCGGGCGGCCGAGCTAGCCCCGAAAATGGGTGCGATGAAGGCCGTTCCCCTGGCCGTGGCAGGCGCATTTCACACCAAAATCATGTGTCCGGCCGACGAGCGCTGTGCCGAGGCCCTGGCCGAAGTCCACATGCAAGCCCCGAAAATCACCGTGATTTTCAACGTCGATGCCCAGCCGCACGACGATCCGGAAGATATTCGTCGCCTGATGGTCAAGCAGATCATCAACCCGGTCCGCTGGGAGGAGTCGATGCGTTACCTGCTGGCCCAGGGCTTCGACCAGTTCTACGAAGTTGGCCCGGGGCGCGTTCTGCGGAGCCTGCTCCGCCGCATTGCTCGTAAAGTGGAATGTCAGAGCGTGGATGTGTGAAAATAGGAGTTAGGAGTTAGGAGTTAGGAGTTAGGAGTTAGAAGTTAGAACTGAGAACTGCGTACTCGGAGTCCACGAATGTCAGAAGCGAAGAAACGAATCGAAGTTGACCTGAGCGGTCGCATTGCCCTCGTCACGGGGGCCGCTCGTGGGCTGGGCCGTTGCTTTGCCGTCGATTTGGCCGCTGCGGGTGCCAAGGTCGCGTGTGTCGATATCAATACAGAAACCCTCGCCGAGACGATTTCCGCGATCCAGGCCGCCGGCGGCACCGCGCACCCGATTGCAGCCGACGTGACCAATTCTCAGCGTGTTGACGAAGCGGTCGACGAGGTCGTCAAACTCTGGGGTGGACTGGACATTCTCGTTAATAACGCCGGCATCACCCGCGACAACCTGATCATGCGGATGAAAGACGATCAGTGGGATGCTGTTTTGAACATTAATCTCAAGGGCACTTTCCTCTTCACGCGCGCGGCCGCGCGGCCGCTGTGCAAGTCGAAGTACGGCCGAATCATCAACATTGCCAGCGTCTCGGGCCTGATGGGCAATCCGGGCCAGGCCAACTATTCGGCCTCCAAGGCAGGTGTTATTGGCCTGACGCGGACCATTTCTCGTGAATTGGCCGGGCGGAGCGTGACGGTCAACGCCGTCGCTCCCGGCTTCATCGTCACGGAAATGACTGCCAAGCTGGGTGCGGAGCTGTTAGAAAAAATTAAAGAAGAAATTCCCTTGAAGCGGTTGGGCCTGCCCCAGGACGTTTCCGATGCCGTGCTTTTTCTGGCCAGCGATGCGGCAGAATTTATTACCGGTCAGGTGCTTACCGTAGATGGTGGGCTGACGGTATAATTTGTTTCTAGTAGAAACACCAAGAGAGATATAGACACCGAACGAAAAATTCGCTATACCTGTCATGGTTCGATGAGAAAAAGGCCGGGTGAGATTTTCGGATCGGTTCTGGAAGTTCCCTCACCCGTTATATTGTGTTAACCAGGAGGAGCCTCAGGTGGCCTCAGTTGAAGAACGTGTGATTGATATTGTTGCCGAGCAGCTTGGCCAGAGTAAAGATCTGATTACCCGAGATACGTCGTTCGTCAATGATCTAGGGGCGGATAGCCTCGATACGGTCGAATTGGTGATGGAACTCGAAGAAGAGTTCGACATTAACATCCCTGATGAGGCCGCGGAAAAGATTCAGACGGTCGGACAGGCAGTAGACCACATCAAGAATGCCGTCGCCAGTGGCGAAACCTCGGCAAGTTGATGTCTAAACTGGGAACAGTAAAGAATAATACGAACCTCTCCCTATTGCTACGCTTTGAATTACTTCAATCCGTGCAGAGTATAAGGTGTCCATGAAGCGGCGTGTCGTGGTAACTGGTTTAGGTGCGGTCACTCCGCTTGGCTGCCAGGTCGCGGAGGTTTGGACTCGGGTTTGCAACGGCGAAAGCGGGGTTGCCCCGCTGCGCTGTTTTGACACGACCAAATACCGGGTTCGGTTCGGTGGGGAAGTCTCCGGTTGGTCGGTTGCCGGCTACATCGAACCCCGTGATGAAAAGAAACTTGATCGTTTCACGCAGTTTGCCATCGTGGCCGCGATTGACGCAGTCAAGGACTCGGGGATTGACTTCTCCAAGTACGACCCGTTCCGTTCCGGCGTGATGATCGGTTCGGGCATCGGCGGACTGTGGGAGATCGAGACTCAGACGGAGCGGCTTCTGACGAAGGGTCCGGACAAGGTCTCGGTCTTTACCATTCCGAAGCTGATCGCCAACTCGGCCAGCGGCCAGGTGTCGATTCAATGGGGACTGCGCGGTCCCAACGAGTGCATCGTCACGGCCTGCGCCAGTGCGGCCAATTCGATTGGTCAGGCGTTTCGCACGATTCAGTACGGCGATGCCGACGTAATGGTCACCGGCGGTAGCGAGGCGGCGGTTACCCGCATGGGCTTGGCCGGCTTTGCTGCAATGCGCGCTTTGTCGGAGCGCAACGATGACCCTCCGCGCGCCAGTCGTCCTTTTGACCGCGAACGTGACGGTTTCGTCCTGAGCGAAGGGGCCGGCATCCTCATCCTTGAGGAATTGGAGCACGCCAAGGCCCGCGGGGCAAATATCTACGGCGAGATTCTCGGCTATGGCATGAGCGCCGACGGTAGCCACATTACCGCGCCGGACAAGGACGGCATCGGTGCCGCCCATGCCATGCGGTTGGCCGTTCGCGATGCCGGCATTGACCCCACTGAGGTCGGGTATATCAACGCCCACGGCACCAGCACCCCGCTAGGCGACGCAGCCGAGACTTCGGCCATTAAGTCGGTCTTTGGGGAGCACGCCTATAAGTTGAGCGTTTCCAGCACGAAGAGCCAGTTGGGGCACCTCTTGGGTGCCAGCGGCGGCGTCGAGCTGATTTTCTCGATCCTGGCCATTCGCGACGGCCTGATCCCCCCCACGATCAACTACACCACACCCGATCCAACCTGCGATTTGGACTACACACCCAATCAGGCCCGGCAGCGGCAGATTCACGTCGCCATGTCCAATAGCTTCGGTTTCGGCGGGCACAACGGCTCACTGGTCGTTGGCCGGCTGAGGAACGGAATTCCAGAATGACCACCCGGCAGATTACTAGGTAGGTCAGGCTTTCTAGCCTGACGGCGTCGGACAAAGTCGGGCTGGAAAGCCTGACCTACAACAGTTTGAATATTTTGGCGGGTGGTTGTTCCAGAATAAGAACTCATCGCGCTCCCTTGTGATGTTTTTCCCCAGCCCCCAGCCCCTGCCCTCTGCCCATGACTCTCGAAGAACGCTGCCGATCGATCACCTTGCTGTTGTCGGACGTCGATGGCGTACTGACCAACGGCCAGATTACGCTGGATAACCAGGGCATCGAATCGAAAGCCTTTCACGTCCGCGACGGGATGGGCATCAAACTCTGGCAGAAGGCCGGATTCCAGTTCGGCATGATCACTCTTCGCAGCACCCAGAGCCTGAAGGTCCGGGCGGCAGAGTTGGGCATTGAGATCCTCCGCCAAGGTGTGCCCGACAAGCTCACGGTGCTGAAACAGATCCTGGCGGAATTGAAACTTACCCGAGACCGCGTTTGCTACCTGGGCGACGACTTGCCCGACCTGCCAGTGATCCGCGCCGTCGGACTCGGGATCGCCGTACCCGACGCTTGCAGTGAGGTCCGCCAAGCGGCGCATTATACGACCCAAGAACGCGGCGGTGGTGGGGCTGTTCGCGAGGTGATTGAACTGATCCTCAAGGCCCAGTGCCGATGGACCGACGTGATTCAAACCTATTTGTAGGACTGTTTCCATGTACGACAAAAACGCCCTAATCGCCCTCTTCCGCCAAAAGGCTCTCAAGTTTGGTCAGTTCACGCTCGCCTCCGGCAAGCAGGCTTCCTATTACCTCGACGGCAAACAGGTGACGCTCGACGCCCACGGTGCCCGGCTCGTGGCCGAAGGTATTTTGGATTTGCTCGTGGCGGCAGGGCCGATGCCGGCGGCGGTGGGCGGGATGTCGATCGGCGCCGACCCGATCACGGCGGCCGTGGTCACGATGTCGGCCGTTCGCGGCACGCCGATCACCGGCTTCATGGTCCGCAAGGAATCGAAGGGCCACGGCACCAACCGTCATATTGAAGGGCCAGTGCAGCCGGGCTGTGATGTGGTCATCGTCGAAGACGTGGTTACTACCGGCGGATCGTCCCTTCAGGCTATCGAGCGCTGCGAGGCATTTGGGCTGAAGATCGTCCGTGTTGTTGCCGTCATCGACCGCATGGAAGGCGGTGCCGAAGCATTCACCCAAAGAGGTTATCCGTTTGCCAGCCTACTGACGATTCGCGATTTTGGAATCGAACCGCCGGCGGAATAGCGAATCGCCATGCCCTACCGAACCGACAGCAGTAGGGTGGGCCGAGCGCAGCGAGTCCCACCCGTCTGCACACAGAACCGGAAGAGCCATTTTCTCTTCATTCGCCAGATTCGGGTATACTGGCACCTATCTGGCTCGCGAACTGAGTCCTCTTTCTTCCGGGAACCATCATGCCGCTTGGAATCCGACCGATCAACGATTTCGCCTTCAAGAAGACCTTTGGGACGGCGGAGAACCGTGTCGCCTTGATCAGCCTGCTCAACGCGATTCTCG
>JBAWVO010000149.1:0-15505 GCA_037147235.1 Planctomycetota bacterium
GTTACAGACAGAGGACGGCGAAGTCAAACTTCGCGAGCCAGCCTTCCGCTGCCCGCTCTGTGAGCGGGATTTTTTTCCCTCAACGTATTCTGTTGCGAATTGATGGCGGTTCGGTCAGCCCGGCTGTATTGGAGAAGAAGGTATTTGCCGTGGCGTATGCCCCGTCGTATTCGATTGGTGAACTGTTGTTGCGAAAGATCGGCGGCATCGATCTGACCGGTCGCTGGTTGAACAAGACGGCGGTGAAGATCGGTTCGGAAATGGTCGCGCAACGCGACGCGCGAACCGAGGCGTACTTCAAACAACCGCTACCGCGGCAACATGCTCAGCCGAAGACGCCGATCGCCTTGGCATGCGTCAGCGTCGATGGCGGACGGATGCAAACGCGCGACGAAGGGGGCGGTAAGGGGGTGCATCATCCGCATTGGCGAGAGAACAAAAACGCCTTGTTTTTGAGGATGAGAAGTGGTTGCTTCGCTGACGATCCGCACCCCGACTTGCCCGCGTGTTTCGCCAATCGAGAGCGGATGAAAAAGTTGTTGTCGGGCATTGGCGAGGGGAATACGCAGCCCACCGAGGCCGAGAAAACTACTTCTTCCGCCAGCGTCGCCGAGGAACACATCGAAAACGACTGGCGTCCTGAGCGTCTTTTCCGCACTTGCCTCAGTTCGCTGGAGGACAGCGATGCCTTCGGGCGCATAATGGCGGCGGAAGCCGATGCGCGCGGCTTCTATCATGCCGCCAAGAAAGCCTTTGTGAGCGATGGACTGCCATACAATTGGGCGATTCAGAAGCGTCACTTTCCCGACTTTACGCCGATTCTCGATTTCGTGCATGCTGTCGAACATCTCTACGAAGCAGCCCGCTCTGTCCACAACGACGCGGAGCGGCGATGGACGGACTATCTCCGTTGGGCGCGCGCCTGTTGGAGCGGGAACATTCTCCAAGTGATCGCCGAACTTCGCGAGCATCAGCGGCAGCTTGGCTTGCCACCGCACGATTGTGAAAAGACCGACCCGCGAAAGGTTCTCGCTGACGCTGTTGGTTACTTCCAGAACAACGTCTCACGCATGGACTATGCGGTGTATCGTCGGCAAGGCCTGCTGACCAATTCGGCGTACATGGAGTCGTTCGTCAAAGAAATCAACGTCCGGGTGAAAGGGACTGAAAAGTTCTGGAACGACGGAGCCAGTGCCGAAGCGATCCTGCAAATCCGCGCTGCCACCCTCTGTGACGACGACCGCCTGAGCAACTTCCTGTGCAATCGACCTGGCCATCCCTTTCACCCTAACACCCCTAGATCCACGGCGATAACCAGTGCCAGCTAAAAGGAGTCCGTTCCTGCACCCTGCCCCGTTTTCATGCTCAGACATTCGTTCAGTATGTCAGGTTAAATCCGGGGCGTGACATGCTTACGGTCCTTTCCGCGTCAGTACGGCGAAGCACCCATACCGTTTGTCGGGTACAAAGAGATGATAGATTGGGCGGTCGGCATTCCTGCCGTGGACGAACTCGTCGACCGCCGTCTTCGCCCCGGTGGAGAAGTAGTCGTAGTCGTCCACCATGATGATCGCGCCAGGCGAAGTGGTTGTGTGCAGAAAATCAAGAGCAATCCGGATCGGCTCATACAAGTCAAAATCCACATAGGCAAAACACACACGCTTCGGCAAGGTTCGGTCTGAATGGATCAGCTTCTCGATGAAGCCTTTGTGAATCACGCAACGGCTGGGTGGAAATCGCAGCGAGGCTAGGCGAGCCCGAACCATATCTTGCGCGCACGACATTGTCCCTGCATACGCCTCCATGCTTCCCAGCCCGGAGACATCATCCTTCAAGCGATCCTTCTCCGTGGGATTGGGAAGCCCCTCGAACGAGTCGAACAGGTGTAACACCTTGCCAGGGAACCGAACGAGTTCGTTTGCGATCAGTGCCGACGTCTCCCCCTGGGCTACGCCAAACTCGCACATGTCGCCCTCCACATGCCCACATCTGGCCAGTGCCTCGACGATGTAGTATGCCTCGGAGGGAGGCGTACCCATCAACCGGGCAAGCAGTTTGGGTCGCAGTTCGTCCTCGCAGATCAACTTTTCCCTGGCCAACTCGTTGAGACGATGTTCGTAGGCTCGCGACAGGTTGTCGAAGTTCGCGAATCGTACCAAAGGCTCCGCGATGCGTTCAAGCCGGTAGCCTGCGGCCGAAAAGATGGCTCGAATAGCTTTTTTTATTAGTCGCATTGCAGTGTTCCCCCTCTCGTCTTCAGTCAGCGGCTTCAGCAAACAAATCTTGAAACTTTTGAAATGGTTCTCATCCAGCAAGACGAGTTCCTTGTTGACTCCGGCTTGGTGATGACTCAAATCGGTACAGTAGACGAGACTAAAACCGAGGCAGGTATATAAACTTATAGGAAAATTACAATTCACACATACGACATACAGCGGCGCGTCACAAGAGCATGCGCCATTCGTCGTCGCAACCGAGGCTGCCATATCCGGCACGATCGCCCCCCGAATCCTGCGGCTGCCGCTCGTGGGACAACGAGGCGTCGCGAGAATTTAGGAAATGCGGGGGCTTGGGGCACTCTTGCGGCGGCGTCGGTTGAGGAGGATGCCTCGCGCCGTTGCGCTGAGAAATCTCGCCCGCCCTAACCCGAATCGATTGTAAGCTCCCACGTAGGTAATTCCAAAATCGCATCATGTTCCTATCCTTTCTTCTGAACAAGCCTTAAGCGGCGGCGCGCTGCTCGAACAGTTCGGGTTGCTCGCCGCGGTGGTACTCATGAACAATTGCTTGCAGTTGAGTGGGAATCTCCGCCGGGGCTTCCCGGGCGAGACGTTCCAACTGCTCGATGGCCTTCACGACCCTTTCCCGGCTGGTCTTCTTGTGCTCGGCCACAATGATCTTCGGATGGCTCGTGGTGACTCGCCGCTCGGTCGGCAGGTGCAACTCCTCGAACAGCTTCTCTCCCGGTCGCACCCCAGTGAACTCGATGGCGATGTCCTCTCCCGGCCGCAGGCCGGAGAGACGGATCATGTCGGTAGCCAGATCCACGATTCGGGCCGGTTCGCCCATGTCCAACAGCAGAATCTGCCCCTCTTTGCCGATGGTACCCGCCTGAATCACGAGCCGGGCGGCCTCGGGAATGGTCATGAAGTAGCGGCGCATCTTCGGGTCGGTGACGGTTACCGGTCCGCCCGCCGCAATCTGCTGCCGGAATATCTGCACGACGCTGCCGGCCGAATCGAGCACGTTGCCGAAACGGACGGTCACGAAACGGCAGGGCGAGTGGTCGGTGAGCGATTGCACGTACAGTTCGGCGACGCGCTTGCAGGCCCCCATTACACTCGTCGGATTGATCGCCTTGTCGGTCGATATCATCACGAACGATCCCACGCCATACTCCATGGCCAGGTCGGCCAGGCGCCGCGTGGCTGCGACGATATTTTGCACCGCCTCTTCGGGATGGGCCTCCAGCATGGGGACGTGCTTGTAGGCGGCGGCATGGAAGATGACTTGCGGACGATATTGACCCAGGATGGCCCGCATGCGGTCTTCGTTCAGGATATCGGCCAGGCATACGTCGATCTGCACGGTCGATGCGATGGCCCGCAACTCGCGATCCAGAAAGAACTGGCCCGTCTCGTTCTGATCCACCAACACCACGCGCTGCGGCGAGAATTGCAGCAACTGTCGGCAGATTTCCGAGCCGATGCTCCCCGCGCTGCCGGTGACCATGATCACGCGACCGTCGACCCACTCGCGGATTTCTCCAAGGTTCAGCAGCACCGGCTTGCGCTGAAGCAGATCCTCAATGGAAACGGGCCGCGGCTGGATGGTCAAGGTGCCGTCGATCAACTGCTGATAGCCTGGGAGTACCCGTACGGTGAAGCCGCACTTCTGGGCATCGTCCATGAGTGTCCGCAGTTGCATGCCCGACAGTTCGCCTTGAACGACCAGAATCTGCTGCACCTTGTATTTTGCGGCCAACGTCGCGACTTCTTCGAGGCCGCCGATCACGGACACGCCGTCAACACGGGCACCGTAATGCTGCGGGTCGTTGTCGAGAAAGCCGACGACGTGATAGGCTGGTTCTCGCATGCCACGCAGTGCCCGCAGGATCATCTCTCCGGCGTCGTTGGCCCCGACGATTACGGCTCGCACTTGGTGCTGCGACGACCGCAAACCAAAGACACTGGTTTCATGGAAGTGCCGCAGTAGGGCGCGGGTGCCTCCCACGACGACAAGGGTCGCCCCCCAGTCCAGAAGCAAGATGCTGCGAGGAAGCAGAAGGTTAGGGAACAGGTAGTGCATGGGCAGCAACGTACACAGCCCAGCCGTTGTCGCCTGGGTCAAGACGATCAGATCGTAGAAGGTGGCCGGCCGGCTTCGCGTCCGGCAGGCACCCAAACCGACGAACCACACCACCTTGGCCATGAGCACCCAGGCAACCGTGGCCTGAAAGCCTTTTAGGGCGTCTTGTCCCAGTTGACCTTCAAATCGCAGCCAGTAGCCGAGATAATAGATGCCCGCAAACACCGGCAGCAACATCGCCATGTTCATGAGGCGCAGCAGCCAGTTCTTTCCTCGGGCTGCACGACCGCCGCGTTCATGCCCCACTGATGGCACCGCACCGGCAACCTGCGGATCGTGGATCTTCAGGGCCAATGGCACCGTATCGGCGGTCGAGCCTTTGACTTGTTGATCGTAGATCTTCAGAGAATCATCCATGATCTTCCCGTGAGCCTGCCGGCTCGTCCCATTTTCGCTTCGGAGTATGACGCACTCCGAGGCCACAGAAGCGGCAAAATCAGGTATCGACCTAAATGACTCGCTGTCGTTAAATTCTTTTTTGAAGGAAACCTCGACGCATCTCTCCTATCTTATCAGGCTGCATATCAAGTAGGTCAGGCTTTCCAGCCTGACGTTGCCCGGTTCACTGTCAGGCTGGAAAGAACTTCGTTTTTGGTGTAGAATGTCTATATGAATACAACCCGCTACGTCTATTGGCAAGACAACGAAATGTGGCTTGGGTATCTGGAAGATTATCCGGATTACTGGACCCAGGGAGAGTCGCTCGAAGAATTGCAGGAGAACCTCAAGGACATCTACCAAGACGTCGCCAGTGGGGCCATTCCCAATGTGAAGCATGTCGGAGACCTGCAAATCGCATGAAACGGGAAGACCTCATCCGCAAGATCGAAAAGGCGGGCTGTGTGTTGATCCGTCACGGTGGAAGACACGATTGGTATCAGAACCCCGAGATCGGTGAGTGTCAGCCGGTGCCCCGTCATCGCGAGATTCAGGAGCATCTTGCCCGGCACATTCTCAAAAAGCTGAAATGTTGATTTAGAGAAGTGGGCTATCCACTAGGGAATTCCTCAGAATTCCTCTTTCAGAGATTCTCATTTCGACTAAATTGACAACCTGCAAGCCCGGCCGCCCGCGACCAGCAAACTACCAAAATCCGGGCTAGTCAAGGGGAAATCACGCGACACGGCGGCGAATGGGGACGCTCTGCGGAGCGTTGGATGGAACCGCTGGCTGGGCAGCAGGTTTCATCGTCACGATGCCGGCAGGGGCGTCCTTGCCCTCGGTTGCCGTTGAAGCCGGCTCACTGTCGTGCCCCTCTTCGGCGTACCGGTATCCGTAGCCGTATCCATACCCGTAGCCGCTGTAGTCCTCGCGATTTTCATCGACGAGCCGATTGATAACGATTCCCAGCACTCTCGTCCCGAGGGCCGCAAGGCCCTCGGCGGCGCGAAGGACCGTTCGACGGCGATTTTTCTCCGGCCGGACGACCAAGAGGACGCCATCGGTCAGGCGGCCGATGATGGCCGCATCGGCGACCAGGACCGGAGGGCTGTCGATAAGAACCTGGTCGTAATTCTCTTCGGCCCAGGAGACCAACTCCGAGAATCGATCGCTGGTCAGCAATTCGGCTGGATTGCGGGGGCGCGGACCGGAGGGAAGCACGTCGAGGTTCGGTACGATGGCATGGTGGAGGTTCGCTTGAAGGCTCTCGTCCAGGGATGCCGAGTCGCGCAGCACGCTCGACAACCCCCGCTGTCCCCGCAAGTCCAAGAGCGAGGAGAGGCCGGGACGGCGCATGTCCGCGTCGATCAGCAGGGTTCGCTTGCCGGACTGGGCGAAAATCATGCTGAGATTGGACGATACCGTGGTCTTGCCGTCCCCCGGTTCGCTGCTGGAAAGCACTAGGCGGCGAATCCCGCCTTCGGTGAGTGCCAAGGCGGTGTGGAGGGTACGGAATGACTCGGCTTCGGCCGCGGTCGGGTTGGTATGCAGGAATATGGCGTTGAGGCCGTGCTCGGCCACGGGGGGCATGCGGCGAACCATCGCCAGCACGGGAGCACCAACGTGCACCTGTAGCTCTTCGGGCGACCGGAAATGGTCGTCCAATAAGTCCACTACATAAACGATGCCTAGTCCGCTAACCAGGCCGAGTAGCAGCGTCAGCCCCGCCACGACGTTAAGCGTGGGCCAGACGGGCGTAGGAAGAACTTCAGGACGGGCGAGAATCGATGTCAGAACCGTCCCGCTCTCTTTTTGAAGATTGATGCCTTTGATATTCTCGAGAACGGCTTCAAACGAGCGATTCAGGCGTTCCAGCTCGCGTTCCAGCGCGTGCATTTTGGTTATCCCACGGTCCATGGCAATGGCCGTGGCGACGGCTTCGTCGGAACTAGCCTTTGTGAGACGTTCTGCGTTCAGTGCCCGTTCGTACTCCTGACGGGATGCTTCCAGGAGGATCGTAGCCAAGGGCCGCGTGCCACCCTCCGGCGTCCGCCCGAAAACCAATTGCCACCGGTCGCGGAGCAACTGCTCGTTCTGTTGGATCCGTTGCTGGATCTCCCGAATGTCCTTATGGTTGGGGCCATAGACCGATCGCATTTTTTGAAGTTTGGCAATGTCTTCCGTGAGCTGCTTCTGTAGGGTTCCGGCGTCGGTTCCCGAGAGCCCCTCCCGACCCGGCCCGGAAAAGACG
This sequence comes from Planctomycetota bacterium, assembly GCA_037147235.1. Lineage (GTDB taxonomy): Bacteria > Planctomycetota > Planctomycetia > Pirellulales > Thermoguttaceae > JANXQG01. Next base: position 7,001 of record JBAWVO010000149.1, read on the forward strand.
GTCATGAAATATGGGCGGAGATCCTCGCCCCGCTGGGCGGCGGTCTGGATCGATTCCATGAGGGTCTGGGCTTGAACTCGCTTGTCGTAGCGATCTTTCAGCAGGCTTTGCAGGGTGAATGCCTGCTGGGTGATCAGGTCGGAGCCACCCTCCTTGGCACTGGAATAGACGGTTCCGATTTCGCTGCGGAGCTTGATCAGATTGGTCTCCGTGGTGTGGATTTGCCCTTCCAGGCTCGTCTTTTCCCGGGTAAGCGTCGCGAGGATGTCGCTCGCCGTGTGATTGACGATCGTGTCAATGTATTTCTGGAACGACGTCAGCACGGCACTGACCACGGCTGCGGCGGCTTCCGGTTTGCCTGAGCGATAGTTGACCTGCAGGATGCTCGTCTTGCGGACGATCGAGACCTGCAAGTTCTTTTGAAGTTTTGCGACGAGTTTTTCCGCGGGAATGTTTTGGAAGTCGCTGCGGTCCTCGGGGGACAAGGAGTTCAGGGCCGGCTCCAACACGGCCTCGCTCATGACAACGCTCCGATAGGTGTCCATGTAATCCTGGGCACCGCGACTTATTCCCGGAATATTGATTTCCTTGGAGGTGTCCGTTTTCTGCTGAATGAGCAGTTCGGCCTTGGATTGATAGATTCTGGCTGTGCTGCCGTAGTAGATTACGCCCAGCACGGCGGAAACGACCAGCGATACCAGCACGACTTCCTTGCGGTAGCGCACCGCACGGACGAACCGCATCAGTGCCTGTAGAGGATGAGTCTCTAAGGCCGGTTCCGCGCTCAGCGGTTTGGAGACAGGTTCGACCATGGGGTTAAGTCTTTTCCTCGAAGGAGCGTATCATGGCACCAGCGGCACGGTCCCACCGAGGGAAACTCCGACGCGTTTGACCAGATCCCAGCCGAAGGTCGAGGTGGTTCGCTCGACGCGGACGGCATCGCCCGGTGCTAGGGTAAGGTTCTCCTGGCCGTTTTCCATCGCTTCCGCGAGACTGGCGCGGATTAACACCACGCCATGTCCGTCGGGATGGCGCCGTTGAATCAAGACACTGTCGGCCATGTCATTGGACTCTCCGCCAGCCGCGGAAATGGCGTTCGTGAGACGAAACGGCCGGTTGGTGGGAAAGTCAACCTCTCCCGGCTTCGCGACGAGACCCTGGACGTGGACGGGCGGAAGATCGCGTTTATCGACGGTGATGACGGCGCCGTCGTCGAGGTATTCCGAGGCGATGGATCGTTGATTCTCGTCGCTGAGGTCCACTTCCACCGTTCGAGGCTCGCGGTTGAGTCGCGTAATATGGATTTTCGTTTCGGCCTTCTCGGTGAATCCGCCCGCTGCTACGATCACCGCCCCTAGATAACTGGCCGAGCGCGGCACTTGTTGGGTTCCGGGATTCTTAACGGCACCGACCACGGTGATGCTGTTGGTTGGCCTGCGCTCGATATGCACACCCACCGTAGGACGCTGATAAAGGCCCTTTTGGACCAGCATCGCCGCGATATGTTCTTCGGCCTGGACCTCCTCCAAACCCGCGAGATGGACCTGGCCAATTTCGGGCAGCCAGGCAGTTCCGTTCTCCGCCACGCGCACATGAAACGTCATGCTGCTGTCGTGATCGAGTCCCGCAGCCAGCGCAATCTCCAAGACGTAGCCAGGGCCGATCATGTCGCTCTTGTTCTGGGGGGCCGTCAACGCACCGAGGTTAATCACAGTTGGATCCTGGAAAACTGGGGCTTGAAGCGACGTCGGCAGCTCAGAAGGCCTATAAATTCGATTTTTTGCACAGCCGCTTCCAAAAAGCAACAAGATCGGGAGGGTACACAAGCTGAACCGTGATGTCGATGGCAATTTCCAAATCATTTAAGCCCCCCGCCGTTTCTCAAAGGGTTCCGCGGATTCCTGGTCGGAGTTGGCCCAGAGATCGTCCCATATCCCCACGAGCCAGAGTACGCACACTGCAGGAACGAGGGGGCCGAGTTTATTGACCAAACCTGTTGGATGAATCGCAAAGGCAACGGCCACCGCAACGATTATACCCAAAAACAGCCCCATCCCTCCCCATAATGGTGTTGTCCTGGGATGAAACCTCCTGACCAAATCGGGGTGCGCGACGGCTTTGTAACGCCGTGCCAATTGCCTGGTCAACGGTATGAAGGCCCAGGTTATACCCGCCGATAGGGCAAGAACCTCTGCAATCAATAAGGGTAATGCGTCCATGTAACTCCCACTCTCAATATAAAGGCGGTCGCCGGGCAGCCCTAAGTAGAACGGAATTCATTCCGTTCACCTAAAAAAATAAGGCAACGGAATAAATTCCGTTCCAAGTGGCGAACCTTGCATTCTCCTGCCGGACAGTCCCGGCTCAATAGAATTGGTATAACGCACTCATTTTGAGGTAATCACATGACGATCACCTGACCGTTTATCGTCTGCTTTGAAGTGAAGCTTTACCTGAAAAGAAGACTTTAGTGGCTGGGTAGAATGCGTTGATTAAGCAGTCTGTTTCGGCCGAACGGTAGTGCGTTCGACACGTTGGTAATACATTCATGCACATAGCCCAGGACACCTTTACCCAGGGGGTAATTCGCGGTAGCATTCCGTATCCTTGCATGCCTGTTATGACAAATTGAACTATGCCAAAATCCTTGCAGCACGAAGACCTCGCAGTTCCTTCGGCAGGGTTGCCCCGGCACCCTGGCATTGAGGCGGCCGGGCAAATCGGTCGGCTCCTGTTGTGGGCCGTGGATGCCGGGTTGGCGGCAACGATCCTTTTCGTCCCGCTGGCCATGGGAGGTCGGACGGCGTTGGGGCAACTGCTCTTGGTGGTGCTGGCTGCGGGTGTCGCCGCGTGCTGGTGCCTGCGGCAAGCTCTCTCTTCGGACCGGGTCTGGGTACACTCGCCGGCTTCGTGGCTTGTGTTGGGTGTTTTGGGCTTTCTCAGTCTGCAAATCACGCCGCTGCCTGCTTCGTGGCTGGAGTGGCTCTCACCCCATGTCTACAAGATTCTGCCCCTTTGGGCTTCTCGGTCGGATGGTACAGCCACAATCGGTCTCTGGAATACTTTGTCGCTCACGCCTGGGGAGACTCGCGATGGATTCGTCGTGGTCATGGCCTTCGGGCTGCTGTTTCTCACCGTCGCGCAGCGGGTGCGCCAACTGGGCGATGTCGAACGCTTCCTGAAATGGATCTCGCTGGCCACCCTAATCATGGCGGTTTTTGCCCTCGTGCAGTTCTTCTTCACCAACGGAAAGTTCTTCTGGTTCTACGAACATCCCTATGCCACGACCAGCGACGCCGTGAAGGGGAGCTTCAGCAATCGCAATCATTTTGCCGATTTCATGGCGTTGGGCATTGGCCCTTGGATGTGGTGGATCTACACCATGTGGCGGCGCACACCGGCCGGCGGTGCCGCGATGTCCTTTGGCAAGACTCAAGGCCGATCCGGCACTCGGATCGGGTTGCTTGCCGTTGGCCTGGCGATCGTTGTTTTTGCGGGAGTCCTCTCGCTTTCCCGGGGTGGAACCGCGGCAATGTTGGTGGCAGCCTTGGCCTGCTTGCTGATCGTCCACCGCGTCAAGCGTATCAACCGTAAAATGCTACTGGCCTTGGTCGGGGCGGCCTCGCTTACTTTGGCCTGTCTGCTGGTCCATGGTTACCAGTCCGTGGCGACTCGACTGGAAGATTTCTCCTCGGTCGATCAGTTGGACCGCGGCGGTGGACGGCGCAAAATATGGGAGGCCGACCTGACGGCCATGGTCGACTTCCTGGCTGCGGGCGCAGGACTGGGAAGCCATGTCGATGTTTACCCGAGATACCTACCCGAAGTCGAGGGTATGCAATTTTTGGAATATACCCATGCCGAGAACGGTTACATACAAATTGGCCTCGAGACAGGGATCCCGGGTCTGTTTTTGTTGGGGCTCGTGATCGGGCTGTGCGTCTGGTGGTGCGTGCCGACTTTTCGCACGTGCGACTCGGAGCGAATTTCGCTTTGCTTTGCCGGTGTCGCGCCCGGCCTGATTGCCAGTGCCGTTCACTCGGCGGCCGATTTTGTCTGGTATGTCCCTGGTTGCATGGTGGTGCCGGTCATTCTAGCTGCCTGCGCCTGTCGCTTGCGGCAAATGGCCGATCCGCACCGGGATGAAGTGGCAAAACGGGGCTATTTGCCGCGCATTGGCTGGATTGCTGCCGCAGTATCTCTTCTCGGCATCGGCGCGATGTCGGCGCAGAATCGAGTCATGGCCCTCCAGGCCGAGCCTTCCTGGCATCGATACCTGCGGATCGCCAGATCCTCGGCACCCTTGAATCAACTCACGGACTGGCAGACCCTGCAATCCATGAAAGAGGAGTTGTCCACGGTCGTCCAAGATCAACCCGACCACGCCCAAGCGCATGTCCAATTGGCGGCCATATACTTAAAGATGTTCGACTGCTCGCCGGAGTCCAGCACCATGGGCATGGACGTGCGCCAGGTGCGCGACGCGGTGTTGGCGTCTCAATTCAAGTCGGTCGCGACAATGAACCAATGGTTGTCGCGGGCATTGGGAGCGCGGCGGTGCTACCTCGATGCAGCGGCATGGCACGCACGGCGCGCTTTGGTGTCGCACCCCTTGCAAGGCGAGGCGTATCTCTATCTGGCGGAGCTTTCCTTCCTCGACGGGCCGTGCGCCCCAGAGAAAGCTGTCTGCATCAACCAAGCTTTGATCGTGAGACCCTTCGACGGGGCGATACTCTTCGCCGCAGGTCAAGAATCCATGTTAGCAGGCGATTTCGCCAGGGCCGGAGAGCTTTGGCGAGCCTCGTTTCAAGCGGGAAGTTTGCATCAGGATCGCTTGCTGAATGCCCTCGCGGGGCAAATTCCCGCAACCACCCTGATCGAGTTGTTGCAGCCGGGGATGGCCGGCTTATCGAAAATCGTCTCCTATTACCAGCAACATCCTTCCGGAGACAACCTGTCACGGGTGCTCGAACAGTATGCAAAGGCGTGTGAGCGCGAGGCCCATGCCAAAACAGCACAACAATCCATCAATGCCTGGATCGATACCGCCAAAGCTTACCGCGACCTCAGCCGCTACGCCGAGGCTATCCGGTGCCTCCGTGAGGCGATTCGCCGCGACGCACTCTGTTTCGACGCCCGATTGCTCTTGGGGTCATGCTTACTGGAGTCAAAGGATTATGGGGAAGCCGTCACCAACCTGCAATGGTGTGTGCAGCAAAAACCGCGAGACCGAACAGCCCAGCGGGATCTGGAACGGGCCATGGACGGCCAACTCCGCTGCAAAGCTCCATCCGCCACCAGCGACACCGCCCTTACGACAGAACATGCAACTGAGTAGTAAACTGGTGTGGCTCGACTGCGGCTCGGCCCACCCTTATGTCTACGTCCTAGATTTTGGCTACCCGAAAACTCCCCTCTCCCTTTTGGGAGAGGGGCAGGGGGTGAGGGCTTTCCGAATGGCCTCTCGCAATTTCCGGGCATCAGCCCGCAATCTTCCTCAGGAACCGTTGCAGCAAACCGGGTCGCATCTCGACTATCGGTGACAAGGGTTGGCCAGCAACAACGCAGGCCGGATTTCTACAACAGAGTGCGACGGCCGTTGAGTGTCCAGCCAATTCTGCGACCCGGTCAAAGGCTGCTCGAAGCCCCGGCGGACGTGATTTTGTGCCGTGCGCATCGCTGCTAACCAGCGAGACGAGCCGTTGTTTGATCAATTGTTCGGTAAACGTCCGAATTCGCCCACCGAAGACCCCCAAGAGACTTGCCGCTGTCACCTGAAGCAAGCAGCCCGCTTCCACGAGCGGTCGCAACACCCCCGGCGAAGCCAGAATTCCCAGATTCCGTTCCGGGTGCGCCAGGATCCCAACGATTCCGGCCGCGTGCAGTTCGGCCAGAGGACGATCCAACGGAAAGTAGACCTCTTGCGGCAATTCGAGGAGCAGATGCCGTCGCCGGTCGGCCACGGTGAGCACGTCACCGCTGCGGATTCTGCCCACCAGGTCGGGTTCAATGCGAACCTCGGCACCCGGCAGAACCTGAAGTGGAATCTTCCGCCCGTCGAGCAATTCCTGAAGCCGGGCAACCTTCGGGTAGATTGTCGCGACACGGTTGGCCGGGTAGCTCCCCAATTGGTGCGGAGTCGCCACGATCGTGGAAACTCCGTCAGCGACTGCCATCTCGGCCATCAAGACCGATTCCGACCAAGTCGCGGGCCCGTCGTCCAGACCTGGAAGTAGATGACAATGGATATCGACAAACGAGTCGGTTATTTCCATCTGGACGCAAATCCCAAGATGAGTAGATTCTCCCCAAACTAGAGGGTGAAAATACCGAGACACCGGGGAGAGGTCAAGGGCATTGTACGTTCCGAAGGACATGCAAGAAAGTGGGCAAATCGGAGTGAAATTTCGGGTTCCCGAATAATCCCTTGTGTCCCTCTGGCATTGTATCAAATCGGGTATTTATGACTTCACTGCGGTCGCAAATACTTGATTTTTATGATGTTACGTCACGGAGGACGCGTCATGGACGATCTATCGCAGTTCTGTTGTCAGAATTCCAAGTGCCCCGATTATGGCAAACGTGGTGGCGAAAACAATCAACTCCCGCTTCGAGTTGCGCTGCCACGGACGTAAGGCTCAGGCTGTAACGCTGCCTACTATAGATTTGTTTACGCGTGAGGGTCACAAAACCGATTGCAACCCGCTCGGAGGTGAAGACCCCGCATATTCGCAGCACTTCACCAAGACCAAGATCAAGTCCCCATTATACCAGATTTAACGATTTTAGCAAGCACCTGTGGAAAAACCAGGGGAATTTTATTCCGGGTCTCTGGTTACCCCTCTTTAGGCGTAAACTCAGCCCTCTTATCTTCCTGTCATCCATCTTCCTGTCTTTTTCTCTTTTCGTGTCCTTCGTGTCTTTCGTGGTTCTATCCGTGTTTCATCCGTGGCCAAACCTGAAATGGTGGAACTGCGACTGGCCGTTTTGAAAAGCGGCGACAAGCCACCGTACTCCAACGGTGGGCTAGAGCCTTGTTGTGGCCGGTCTCTGACCGAGCCATGCCATCGAACTGTTGCGGCCGGTCTCTGGCCGAGCCACGCCATCGAACAAAGGTCTCTCGTTCAGCAGGAGACCTTCGGTCGGACGTATCGGCGGGGTCAGGAGACCCGCGCCGAACCTAGAATTGCCCTCACCCCCATCCCCCTCTCCCAGAGGGAGATGGGAGGGGGAGGGCTTCTGCGTCGGAATCTGCGTCAACAAACCATTTCTGGCGTCAACAGCCCTCTCCCGACGGGAGGGGGGACCAGAATTCCAGCTTTTCCGGGTAGCTGATTACATCTTGCCGAGCCGCTCGATCAGATCGACGGTGCGGCAGCTATAGCCCCACTCGTTGTCGTACCAACAGATGATCTTCAGCATCGTGTCGGCCAAGACCATGGTCTGGTCGGCGGCGAAGATTGAGCTGTGCGAGTCGCCGATGACGTCGCTGGATACGATGGCGTCGGTCGTGTACTTGAGGATGCCCTTCATGGGCCCCTCGGCGGCTTCCTTGATGGCCGCATTGACGGCGTCCTTCGTAACCGGCTTGGACGTTTCGACGACCAAATCGACCACGCTGCCAGTCGGAACTGGAACGCGCATCGAGATACCGGTCATCTTACCCTTCAACGCGGGAATGACCAGCCCCACGGCCTTGGCCGCGCCGGTGCTCGTGGGAATGATGTTCAATCCGGCCGCACGACAGCGATAGAGATCGCTATGCGGCAGATCCAAAACCCGCTGGTCGTTCGTGTAGGCGTGGATCGTGGTCATCAAACCGCGGACAATGCCGAACTTGTCTTGCAAGATCTTGGCCACCGGGGCCAGGCAGTTCGTCGTGCAACTCGCATTGCTGATGTACTTATGCTCGGGCTTGAGCTGGTCGTCGTTCACGCCCAGCACGCAGGTCAGGTCGGGATCGTCCTTGGCCGGTGCGCTCAAGACGACCTTCCGCGCGCCGGCTTCCACGTGCGAGGCATAGCCAGCCTTACCGCTGCCGCCGCGAGCCGTGAAAATGCCCGTACTCTCCACCACCACGTCGACGCCCAGTTCCTTCCAGGGCAGCGAGGCCGGATCCTTGATGGCCATCGCACGAATTTTCTTGCCGTTAACCGTGATGCTCTCCGCATCGTGACAGACCTCGCCATTAAAGCGGCGGTGTACGCTGTCGTATTTCAGCAGATAGGCCAAGGTCTTGGTGTCGGTGATGTCGTTAATACCCACCACGTCAAACAAGCCGGGATTTTCTGCCAAACGTCGAAACACAAGCCGCCCAATACGGCCGAAGCCGTTGATACCAACACGAATCGCCACTGTCGTTCTCCTTGTAAAGTTTGTGGAAAGAACCAAAGATTATAGCGGGTCCGGCTGCCGCCCGCAACGGTCCCGAAAGATCGTGGAAAAAAATAGGCTCTTCCGGTTTTAGGTGCAGAAGTAGGGTGGGGAGAGTGAAACGAGCCCCAC
>JBAWVO010000150.1:0-15492 GCA_037147235.1 Planctomycetota bacterium
CTAAGCACTAAGCACTAAGCACTAAGCACTAAGCACTAAGCACTAAGCACTAAGCACTAAGTTCTAGCACTCGATGCACGGAAGCACATCTCGACATCTTCTGTTGGTGCTGACACTGGCGACGCTTGTCGCGCAGGGTGGTTGTACATGGCTGCGCACCTTGTATATGGCACAGGAACCGCCACCGCAAGTTCTTCCGCCTGGTGCGGGGTTGGAGCAGGTAATCGCGGCGGTCAATCGAAATAATTCGCAAATCCAGGCCCTATTCAGCAATTCGGCCACGATCAGTGGAACAGGCTATCCGACTCTGCGTGCCCACATCGCCTATCAACGACAACGTAACTTCCGCCTGAGGGCCGACACCGGTTTGACCGGGACGGAAGTTGACCTGGGCAGCAACGATCAACTCTTTTGGTTCTGGATCAAGCGCAACCAGCCGCCGGCGGTCTACTTTTGCCGCCACGAGCAGTTCCCCACGAACCGGGCGCGGAACATGATTCCCATCGATCCCAATTGGCTGATCGAGGCCCTCGGTACGCTTGAGCTTGACCCATCACTGCCACACCAGGGGCCCTATCCGGACAAGGGCAATCGGATTCAAATCCGCACCCTCCGTGAAACGCCCGAGGGACCGAACATGAAGGTCACGATCATCGACTCGGTCAGCGCGTGGGTCATGGAGCAGCAAATCTACGATGCCCAAGGGCGACTTCGGGCACGCTCGGTGGTCGAGAATTATCGTCGCGATCCGCTGACTAAGCTGTATGTTCCGACGGCCATACGGGTGGAGTGTCCTGAGTCGCAATTCTCAATGCGCATCGATCTCGGCGCGGTGCAAGTCAACCAGTTGCAGGGCAATCTGACCGAATTGTGGACGATGCCCAGCTATCCCGGTTCGCCGCTGGTCGATTTGGGCAATCCGAATATGCCCTGAGGGGAAAGGGAGAAAGGGAGAAAGGGTTATGCGGCAAAGCGTCTTCCAATTCCAAGGGACGGGCGGGATTCCCAGCCTACAGGTTAATCCAACTCGTGTGAGGAGCGGGGAACCCAAATTCCAAGGGACGGGCTGGGAAGCCCATCCTACCTTCTTCCCGACGGGCGAATGCCGGCACTGGCGGCACCAGGCGTTTCGGCCACGGGACCTTTGCTTTCGATGATTATCACCAGATCGGCCCGAGCTGGTGAACTGGGAAGCGGCAGCGGCAGACCGGCCACGGTGGGCGTCGAGTCGACCGGAACCGGCAAGGCAACGATCCCCAGGCCAAGCAGCAAGACCTGATCCGTCGGCCAGCGGAACCGCTCGCCAAAGCGGAAATAGCTCATCTGGGGCACCTCGACCCGGGCACGTTGCCGCGGAGACGTTTGCGTGGGCACCTCCAACATCACGGGTACGAGCTTCTCGACTTGGTCGATCTGACATTTGATCATCGCTTCGATCGAGCGGTGGTCGGTGGAGAGCAAGGGATTGAACTCCAGGGAAAACCCCTCGTCGATCTGGCCGGGAAGATTGTCGTACCCCTGCCATGCGTCGGACCGCGGGCGTACGTCGCGGATAAAGGACCGTCCGCGGAGGGCTGAAACCACGGTGGCTTGGCCGTTATTCACCAGCAGATGCGGTGAACTGTGCTCGCGATAGTCGCTTCGGCGTTGCAGCGAGCCTAAGAGCACCGCCGCGTCTTCCTTTGGCAGTAGCCAAGCACTGACGCCTGGTGTCTGGGTGGAAATAGGCTGTAGAGTACGGTGGGCGGTGACGCGCCAGTTGGGGTTGTCAATCGTTACGATACGCAGGCTGAAGGTGCGGGTTTCGGCCTCGCTGGAGACAAAGCGATCAACGATATCGGCTACCACGGCCTGCATTTGCGGCGTGTGATAGACGCGCAAGGTCCGTGGCGATGCACTCAGGATGCCCAGCGGCTCGGTGTGCCAGATTTCATAGCCCGTCTCGCGGAGAATCCAATCGATGATGGCCTGCTCCGGTCGCTTGGTGGTGGTCACACGGGCCGTGTAGGGGCTGATGTCGTATTCCCGCCATACCTGCCCCTGTTCATTGGGCAAGGTGCCGCTGCCGGCGGTCACACGCAAGGAACGACGTGTCACGGCCGGTGGCGGTGCAAGGAATGGGTTGACGCCCTGTGCCGTATTAGGAACTGCAGGCGTTGTGAATGCGGTGGCGGCAGGGGAAAGCGGTGACGGGGTAGTCGCAGTCGGAGCGACTCCGTTGTCCGCGCCGAGCGCGACCGGGCGCCAAGCGGGACCGGGCGTCGGGCCAGGTCCCGCTGGAGTTGTTTGGGCCCAGGTCTGGACCGTGGTGGCGGAAAAAATGAACGCCGTGAAAATGAATCTCGCCCACATGCTCAAATCCTCCTTGCTTGACGCAGAAGAACCGCCCCCTGCGCGCGAACAGTATACGAAGCCACCCGCGGCGCGACAAGAGGAAACGCAAGTACCCCCTACGTAGTGGGGCGTGAGCCCGTAGGGTGCGTGGAGCGAACACCCCGGAAATGGTGGGTTGCGCACGGAGTCGAACCATTGAGGACACTTGGCTATCCGAGAAGTGGACCCAATTATTCGCGTTCCGCACCTAGAACCAGAAGGGCATTTTTTCTCACCGGGAAAAAATCTTTTGACCCAAGAGCATTTTTAACCTAGAAATCCCTAGAGTCTTTCCGTTTGCAGGAAAGGGAGAACATGAAAAATCGCCGCAATGCGTTTACCTTGATCGAAGTCCTAATCCTAGTGGTCATCATGGCGGTATTGGCCGTCACGATCATCCCGCAGTTTTCAACGTCCAACAGGGACGCAAAGATGAGCAACCTGAAGTTCAACTTGCGCACGATTCGGTCGCAGTTGGAGCTATACAAAGAGCATCACCTGGGAGTCTATCCGCCGGCCGCCTCCACCGCCGACTTCAAAAACCAATTGACGCAGAAGACCGACCAGAACACGACTCTCGACCAGGCCAGCGGACACTGCGGCCCCTATATTGAGGGTGATATTCCGAGCAACCCATTCAACAATAGCACCGGCGTCGAAATTCTGCTTGGCGATACCGAGCCGAAAGGCCCGACCGCAGACACTGCCGGGTGGCTTTACAACCCTCGGCACGGCTGGTTTTATCCAAACAACGCCGAATACTTCCAGAGCATAGGTAGTTTTGCCAATTCAAACTAAGTAGTTTCTCCTGCAAGACTCCCCTTGCCGGAAACTCGTGGAAGAAATAGGATACGATATTGGTGATCCGTTGCTACGTAGGATGCTCGTAGTACGTAGCAAACTCTAATGGATGGGCCTGTACTACCCGGTGGTGTAATGGTAACACAAGGGATTTTGGTTCCCTCGTTCAAGGTTCGAATCCTTGCCGGGTAGCTTCTTGTTGAATTCGCCGCCGCGGGCGTTTTTTTGATCCTTTTCGTTGTCCTGTGTTGGATTGCGCATTTTGAGGCTTGACCGCATCGAGTATTGGGTTACAATACACATACATGCATGTACACAGAGGTTTCCATGGCTACCAAGACCATTTCCATTGATTTGGATGCCTACGAACGCCTTCGTAGCGTCCGACGCGAAAACGAGTCGTTCAGCCAGATCATCAAACGCGTGGTGAAGCCGCCGTTTGATTTCAATGCCTGGATGAAAACGATTCGGGAGAATCCGTTGAGCGAAGATGCCCTAGCCGCGATCGAGGAACAAGTTGAAAGCCGGTGTCTCCCTCGGAACTGTGAGTTGCGAGACGGCAAGGAGTTGCTCGGTGGCCTGTCTTGATACGACCGTTTTCGTCGATCTCAATCGGCCGAAATCCCGATTTCATCGGCTCGCGAGTCAGAAATTGCTGGAACTCTTGGGTCGCGGCGAAGACTTGGTCACAACGCGGTTCAATGTCGCGGAAATGTATGTTGGCGTGCAACTTGTGCGAGATCACGAACAGGAGTTGAATCGCGTGAAGCAGTTTCTCGCCAGCCTTCAGGTACTCGTTTTCCATGATCGAGCGGCATGGCTTTACGCGGAAGCATCCGCCGTTTTGCGGCGAGCTGGACGCACTTCGGGGGATATGGATATCCTCATTGCGGCCACGGCCATGGCTGCCGGACATCGGATCGTTACTCGAAACCCCACCCACTTCGCGGGCATTCCTGGTCTTTTCGTGGAAACTTATTAAGAAGCTACCAGAAAACATTCTTCGGCCCTGTGTCTTCGGCTCTGTTGACTCCTTGGTCGATAACCATTATACTTCTAGGTTTACCTTCTTGAACGGTCCAGGTTGGTAAGTGTTTTTCACTCGACCGCATTGCCCGAATAACGCCGGACGCACCCCTCTTGCGAGAGGTGACTTAGCCGGTGTGCCTTAAGGAGATTTGATTTTGGCTACCGTACTCGTAAAAGACCTGATTGAAGCTGGAGTTCACTTTGGCCACCGCGCCAGCCGGTGGAATCCCAAGATGCGGCCTTACATTCATGCCCGCCGCAACTTGATTCATATCATTGACGTTCGTGAAACAGTCCGCGGCCTGTTGCGCGCCCGAAAATATCTGCAGGGCGTAGCGGCTCAGGGGAGCCTGATCCTGTTTGTGGGGACAAAGCGTCAGGCCAGCGATACCATCGAGCAGCAAGGCGTGCGTTGCGGCATGCCGTTCGTGTGCGATCGCTGGTTGGGTGGCACGCTTACGAACTTCCGCACGATCCGCAGCCGCTTGGGCCGCTTGGAAGAGCTGGAAACCATTCGTTCCGGCACGGAGCTGGCCACGTACTCCAAAAAAATGCAATCGTCCCTTTCCCGCGAATATCGCAAGATGTATCGCAACCTCAACGGCATGCGAACCATGAACCGCTTGCCGGAATGTCTTGTGGTGATCGATCCCCGCAAAGAAAAGAATGCGGTCAAAGAAGCCCGCAAGCTGGGGGTGACGGTCGTGGCTCTGATCGACACCGATTGCGATCCGGATGAAATTGACTTGGCAATTCCAGGCAATGACGACAGCATTCGCTCGATCGAGCTGATCGTGCAGATCCTGGCCGACGCCGTAATTGCGGGCAGGAACGAGGCCGGCGAGGTGCAGCAGGAACGTGCCGAGGGTGCTGAAACTGTCGCCCAGCCGATGGTCGCTGCCACCTGAGCGGCTTTTCTGATTCAAACCACGAAATTGAGTTGCGTGATTTTGGAAGAGCCTAAAAGGTTTAGCCTTGGCACAAGTGCCGGGGCCAAGCTTCCGGAATCGTGCAAGGTCATTTATGAAGCTGTCGCCTGATGTCTAATTTTGCCCAGGCTGCTTCAATCAACCGAACTTCAACAAGGAGATAGTTTCCATGGCAGAGATTACCGCTTCGGCCGTGAAGGAGCTGCGTGAAAAGACCGGCCTTCCCATGATGGACTGCAAAAAGGCCCTGACCGAGAGCCAAGGCGACATGGAGAAGGCGATTGAAAGACTGCGCATTCTCGGTAGGAAAGTCCAAGAGAAGCAAGCGGACCGTTCGACATCGACCGGCCGAATTGCCATTTTCTCCGAGCTAGAGCCGGGTGCCGGGGCACTGATTGACCTGCGTTGTGAAAGTGCCCCGGTGGCCAACAACGAGCATTTCATTAGCTTGGCGAACGACCTAGCCCAGCAGCTTGCCAAAGGGCCGGGTGCGGCCACGCCCGATGAGTTGCTCGATCAGCCGTCTCCTAGCCAGAAGGGCACGACGTTGCGTCAGCAGTTTGACGACTTGAACAACCGCATCCGCGAAAAATTTGTTCTCCAGCGGATTTTGCGGGTTGCTGGTCCCACGGCCGGTTATGTCCACCATAACGGCGCGGTTGCCGTGCTCTTGCAAGTAGAAAACGCATCGGGCGCGGCCGAATTGGCCCGCGATATTTGCATGCACATCGCAGCGATGAAGCCGGTCGTCCTGCACAAAGAGGATCTCGATCCGGCATCGGTAGCCAAAGAGCACGACGTCTTGGATCAGGCCATGACGCAGGAAGCGGAAACCATTAAGAACGAAGCGGAACGAGTCCTCGCACTTCCGGACCAGCAAATCCAGGATCCCAATAACTTGGAGCGAATGACCAGCAGCCACAGTCGCGCCCGTGGCGACCAGAAGAAGACCGAGGGGATGGCGAAGAATAAGGCCAAAGTGATTGAGGGCCGCTTGAATGTGTTCTATGCGGAGCGTTGCCTGCTGGAACAGCCCCATGCCAATCAGGCCAAGTACGACAGCAAGAAGATCGCCGAATTGGCCAAAACGGCCGGCATGAAGATTAATGGCTTCTTCCTTTGGGAACTGTCCAAGGAGTAACCCCCATGTCGACATCGGGCAATAGTTCGAGCGACCCGCGTTTCGGCCGGGTTGTGCTGAAGATCTCCGGCGAAGGCTTTACGCATCCCGGTGAACGAGGCATCGCCATGGATGCCGTGCTCCACATCGCCCGGCAGACCAGCCAGGCGGCCAAGCACGGTATCCAGTTGGCGCTGGTCATCGGCGGCGGCAATATCCTCCGCGGCGCACAGTTCACGTCCGGCAATTCCAGCATTCACGAGGCCACGGCCCATTACATGGGCATGTTAGCCACGGTGATGAACGGCCTGGCCTTACAAGACGCTCTGGAATCGCTCGGTTGCGATACAAGGCTGATGAGCGCGATCCGCATGGACGGCGTGGCCGAGCCGTATATCCGCCGCCGTGCCCGAAGGCACCTGGAGAAAGGCCGGATTGTCATCCTCGCCGCCGGTACCGGTAGCCCCTTCGTCACGACCGATACGGCCGCTGCCCAACGGGCACTGGAGCTTGATGCCGACATCCTAATAAAAGCCACGCGGGTTGACGGCGTGTTCAGCGATGATCCCGAGAAAAATCCCCACGCCGTTCTTTATAGCCAGTTGAGCTACGAGGACGTGTTGCGGCAGAACCTCCGTGTCATGGACACGGAAGCCATCGCCAAGTGCCGGCAGTACGAGATGCCGATCATGGTTTTCAACTTCCGCAAGGAAGGCAACATCGAGAAGGCCGTGATGGGCGAAAGAGTCGGCACCTTGATTCAGACCGCCGGAAAGGGAGTATAAGGGACCCACCATGACCTCCGATGAAATCCTGTTGGACGTGGAAGAGCGCATGGAAAAGGCGATCAGCGTCCTCAAACATTCTCTGGCCGGTATTCGCACCGGCCGGGCCAACCCGGGCCTGGTCGATTCGCTCCGCGTCGAGGCCTACGGCTCGCAAGTGCCGATCAAGCAGCTTGCTTCGGTCGGTGCTCCGGAGCCGAACCAGATCGTCATCCGCCCTTACGATCCAGGCACGATCAAGGACATCGAAAAAGCGATTCAGGTCAGCGGTCTTGGCTTCAATCCGCAAAGCGACGGCCGCGTCATTCGCCTGAATGTGCCGCCCTTGTCAACCGATGTCCGCCGCAAGATGGTTGCCCGTATCAAGGAATTGACCGAGGAGTCCAAGGTGGCCGTTCGCAACGTCCGCCGCGACGGCAACAAGATGGCCGACCAATCGGAAAAAGATAAGGATCTTTCAGAGGACGAACGCGACAAAGTCAAAGAAGACATTCAGGAGCTGACCAAGCAGTACGAATCCCAGGCCGGCGACCTTGCCAGGGCCAGGGAAAAGGACGTCATGGAGGACTGAGGCTTCCCCGAGTGTGCCGCGCAACTCTGATGGGCTAGGGTTTACCGATTTACGGTCGGACGCTTTTTGGATAGTCTCAGAGCGTCTCATTCGACATGGTGGAGGTTCCCGAAACCGTCTCCGGATCGCGATCATCGGCAAATCTAAATTTCTTGCACGCACGTAGTTCTTGTTCGACGCGGCGGTAGTAGTCAACGACTCGCCGGAGATCATGCCCATTTTCTTCTGAAACTTGATGCCGGACGTGGCGAACTTCATCAATCTCGTAATCAATCATCTACGGTGCCGCCTTCGCCGACTTCTTCAAATCCTTGACCTCATAGGGGTGCTGCCGCTTGCGCGTGACTTTGGCCTCGAGGATCGTGTCGGCTGCTCCAACCGTCGGATCATCGGGGTTCCGCCGCTTGAGCTTGGCGAGTACATCAAATCCGCTGATGACCCGGCCAAACACCGTATGCTTGCCATTCAGCATCGTCGTCGGCACGAAAGTCAGAAAGAACTGGGATCCGCCTGTGTCGAGGCCGGCATGGGCCATGCTCAGGCTGCCACGGAAATGAGTGCGATAGTCGGGCTTGCGACATTCGCACGGTATCGTATAGCCTGGCCCTCCGGTCCCATTACCTTTCGGGCAGCCGCCTTGGGCCACGAAACCGGGCAACACGCGGTGGAACTTCAACCCATTGTAAAACCCTTTCTCGACGAGCGTAATGAAGTTCAGTACGGTGTTGGGGACTTCGTTCTCGAATAACTCGACTTCAATGTCGCCCGCGCTGGTCTTCAAGAGTACGCGAGGCAAATCGTCGGCTTTGGCTTCGGCATCGCGAATCTTCTTCTCTTTGGCCCAGTCGGCCCTGACAGAGTCAACCGAATCGAGATAGTGCTCGTACTCTTGGGGTAAATTTCCTCGGGCCTTGGCTGCCTGGAGCCATACCCCTGCCTGCCCATATTCGTTCACACAGAAAGCGGCCACTCCCGCGAGAGCGGGCACGTATTTTTCGGTGCATTTGTTGTCCATGAGCAACTTGCCGAGTTTGAAGGCTACTTCGTAATCGTCGAATCGCACGCGATCCGCCAAGGTAACCACCAGGAGTTCCGTAATTTGGGGATCGGTGTTGGGGGCTTTAGCATAGGCACTTTCGGCCGCGGCGACCAATTTCCCTACCATCGCCTCGGCTTTCTCAATTCCTTCACCGTACTGCTTGCGGATTTCTGTCTTCCTGGCGGCATCTTTCGAGGTGGCGTACTCGCTTTTCAGGGCACCCAGGTTGGCAACCAAATCGGTCCACTCCGCGTTGATCTTGGCGAATTCCTCGTCCTTACTGCCTGCGGCCGGCACCGGTGGGTCGGCAGCCCATACCCAAGTATTGGAAAGACAGAAAAAAAAGACGAGCAGCGTGCGAACCAACATAATTATTCTCCTTGGCCAAAGGCGTAATGTACTTGGGTTTACTAAGTAGGTCAGGCTGGAAAGCCTGACCTACAACGGTTCCGGCTCTCCACTATCCATTCCACGTCCCATACCGTACCATAAGAGGCTGATTTGGCAAAGAGGCACCTCCCATGGCAAAGCGAAAAAAACCAACAACCGACAGATCTCGTCGCGGACCGCCGACGGCCGCGACGATTCCCGTTGGCGTGCGGATCATTGGAGGCACGTTCCGCGGGCGGAAATTGGAGTATTCAGGCGATCTGCGCACTCGGCCCATGAAGGACCGGGTCCGAGAGGCCCTTTTCAATCTTCTCGGCTACGGAGTCAAAGGCAAGCTCGCCATCGATCTATTTGCCGGCACCGGTGCCTTGGCGCTCGAAGCCCTGAGTCGCGGTGCTTCGCGGGCAGTTTTCATCGAGCAACATCGGCCAACCGCGCAAACAATTCGCCGCAACTCCACCACTCTGGGGGTTGAGGCGATTGTCGATGTAACCTCGGCCGATACATTCCTTTGGGCCAAACGCCTTCCCGACCTGGGCACCCTACCGTGGGTTGTCTTCTGCTCTCCGCCCTACGAGTTTTATGTCGCCCGAAAGGACGATATGCTGCAACTCTTGAATCGCTTGATCGAGGTGTCCCCGCCAGACAGCCTTTTTGCCGTGGAATTCGACGAACGGTTCGATTTCCATGAACTGCCCGAGCCCGACCAATGGGACGTTCGCCCCTATCCGCCAGCAATTTTGGGGATTTGGGAAAAGCTGCCTGGTGTCCTCCCCGCGTTGCATTGATTCACCAAGCGAGTGTAGAATGGTTAGTAGGTGGCGGAGGTCTTGTTCCCAGGAAAATGGGGGTGGTGAGTTGAAACCGCGAGTTTACGTCGAAACGTCTGTCATCGGCCACCTTACCGCTTGGCCACAGCGGGACGTGATCGTGCTGGCGCACCAGATAGCGACTCAGAAATGGTGGGAATCGGTGTTTGACAGGTTCGAGTTGTTCGTTTCGGAGTTGGTAATCCGCGAGTGTTCTGCTGGCGATAATCAGGCATCGCGAGAGCGGCTGAATGTAATTTCCGAGCTAAACCTTCTGCCGTCCACTACTGAATCTGAACGGCTTGCGAGGGTCTTTATCCAACGGGGTGTAGTGCCCGAAGCCCAATTTCCTGATGCATTCCACATTGCCTTGGCGGCGACGCACGGATTACAATTCTTAGCGACTTGGAATTTGCGCCATATCGCCGGGGCAGTCGTGCGAGCAAATATTGAGCGAGTTTGTCGCGAAGAGGGGTATAGTCCACCAACAATATGCACTCCAGAAGAGCTGATGGAGGTTAACGATGCCTGATGATCCAATTATTGCTGAAATCCGAAGAATCCGCGCTGAATATGCCGCACAGTTCCACGGAGACCTTCACGCGATGTGCGAGGATCTTCGTCGCCGAGAGCGCGAGTCGGGGCGTGTTTACGTCGCGCTTCCACCCAGGCGTATCGAGGCCGAGCATACTTCTGATGTTGCGTCGGAAAATGCAACTCTGGCTCCGGCAGGGTAAACGGATAGAAAAAATGATTTCACAGACCGCAGTATAAACCATAGAAATCGGTGTGAGGATGTTTATTCTTGCGGAAGCCTTCTCTCTCCTTTCTTCTCCTTTCCGCCATTGGAATTCACAACTTCCGTGAGAACCCAGTTCATCTTGAGTGCTGCCTGTCTTGCACTTCCGGTCTGTTCGTATGCTTCATCATAGACTGTCAATGCATCGCGAACCTCTGTCTCCCGACCGTCTCCTAGAAGGCGGTTAATACGCCACAGGCCCGTTCGATGAAACAACAGGGTGCTGTCTGTGGCCGAAACCACGGTAAAAATCCATAAAAACAGAATAAGCGTCCATGCGATGCCAAGACCGATTCGAAGGGATCGCCGCCACCTGAACTCGGCGACGAGCCAAGCGACAAAAATACAGGCTGGCACCAGAACGTAGACTACCACTCCCATCGTGTGGAACAACATCATCGGCTCCTTCGCATCACTTTATAATAGCTGCGGCACTGGAAATCGCATTGCAATGCGATCGGGTTGGTTCTATAAGCGGGATGTTAAGACCACGGTCTCAATAACACAGTTCTAATTCCTTTGGGATACCCAACTTCGGGATACCCCTGTTCGGCGCGGGTCTCCTGACCCCGCCGAAACGTCCGACCGAAGGTCTCCCGGTAAATCGGAGACCTTCGGTCGGCAGTGTGGCTCGGTCGGAGACCGGCCACAACGGTCGCATGGGTGTCCTGACCGGCCACAACGGTGGGTTTAGTTCGCTTTCCCCAGCCCACCGAATCGCCGGTCCCTTGAGGCAAAATCGCGAATGGCGGTGTGCAGTAACGCCTCGTTAAACTCCGGCCAAAATAGCTCGGTCACCCAAATCTCGGCATAGCTGATTTGCCAAAGGAGAAAGTTGCTCACCCGCATCTCTTGGGCCGTGCGAATGAGCAGGTCCGGCTCGGGCATGCCGGCCGTATAGAGATTGGCGGCAATCGTCTCTTCGGTAATCTCGTCGGGGCAAAGCCTGCCGCTGCGGACTTCATGGGCGATGTGGCGGCAGGCATCGACCAATTCGGTCCGGCTACCGTAGTTAATGGCCAGACAGAGCCGCATCCCCGTATTCTGGGCACTCATGGCCACGGTTTGGTCCATTTCCCGCAAGGCACTTTCAAAGATGCCCTCGCGACGGCCGATGACACTGACGCGGATGTTCTGCTCCATGATCAACGGCCGCTCGCCCACCATGTAAAGCTCGAGCAACTGCATGAGGAATGTGATTTCCTCGGCCGGTCGCTTCCAGTTCTCGCTGGAAAGACAGTAGAGTGTAAGCTGTTCGAGACCGAGCCTGGCACACTCTTCGGTGATGCAGCGAACGACGTCGGCACCGCGACGATGACCCTCGATCCGCGGCAGTCCCTGGCGACTGGCCCAGCGGCCGTTGCCGTCCATGATGATCGCGATATGGCGAGGCATCCTCTCGGCTGGCACGTCGGCCAGCGCGAGTGGCCTCGGCACGGGCGCAGCGTCAGACGACTTATTTACCGCGTCAGGCGTTATGGACATCATTGGCAAAGATCGTTTGTTGCCGGTCAGGCCCCACGGAAACAACTTCCACGGGCCGGCCTACCAGTACACTGAGCCGATCGAGATAATCGCGAGCCTGCTGCGGCAGGTCGGCAAAGCGGCGAATATGGCTGATTTCTTCCTGCCAGCCAGGCATCGATTCGTAGACGGGAACAACCCGTCGCAAATCCTCGACGTGATCGGGAAAATTCATGATTCGCTTGCCATCAAGCTCGTAGGCGGTGCAAATCTGCAATTCCGGCAGTTCGCTCAAGACGTCCATGAGCATGACCGCCAAACTATCGACGCCACTAAGCCGGGCCGTGTAGCGGGCGGCAACCACGTCAAACCAGCCGCAACGCCGCGGACGCCGCGTGACGGTGCCGTACTCGTTCCCCTTTTCGCGAATATGCTGGCCGATCGCGTTGTCCTGTTCGGTGGGAAACGGCCCGCCGCCGACCCGCGTGCAATAGGCCTTGATAATGCCCAGCACCTTGGTCACCCAGCAGCCAGGTACGCCGGAACCACTGGGCACACCCACGCCGGAACTGTTGCTGCTGGTGACGAAGGGAAATGTGCCGTGATCGATGTCCAACAAAGCACCCTGGGCACCTTCAAAGAGCACTTTCTTGTTGGCCTCGACGGCGTCGAGTAGGTAGGCGGTTGTATCGCTCACGTAGGGCCGCAACCGCTCGGCATAGTCACGATATTGCTCATGGATTTTTTTCGCATCGAGCAGGAAGCTCTCTTCCGGGCAGCCGAGGCCCGTGAGAATTTTCCGTTTTGCGGCCACGATCTGCTCGACTCGATCGGCGAAGCTGTCGCGATACATGTCCCCCAGGCGGATGGCATACGAACGGCCGACCTTGTCGCGATAACAGGGACCGATACCGCGCATTGTGGTGCCGATGGCCTCACCGCTGGTCGATTCGTTCATCAGGCGATCCTCCTCGAAATGCCAGGGAAAAATCACATGAGCACGCGTGCTGACCATGAGATTTTTGGAAACCTGGACGCCGCGAGCGATGAGGCCCTCGATTTCCTGCAATAGGCTGGGCGGGTTGATAACCACGCCGGCCGCTATAACGCATTGCACCTCCGGCCGAAAAATACCGCTGGGAACCAGCGAGAGCTTGAACGTCTGCCCGTCCATGACCACCGTGTGGCCGGCGTTCGCCCCACCTTGGTAGCGAACGACGATATCGTTCCGCTCCGTGAGGATGTCAACGATCTTCCCCTTGGCTTCATCACCCCACTGCAACCCAACGACACATGTGGCCGGCATGATTTGCTCTCAATCTGACAAAGGATACCCGGCGGAACAATTGATCTAGCGGAGCCTGCGGCTGCGGCGAATCGCATATTCTACCGGGGGGATTTCCATGCAGCCGAGGAAAACTCCCGGGCAGCGAACTAATATACCAGTTTAATCCGAGAAAGAATGTCCGGTCAAGCCGCCTCCCCTCTGGTGGGGAAGAGACTGGTAGGCCGCTTGCGGTTTCGCAACTGCCCCCCAAGAAAAACCAGCGGCCTGGTCGACTGGCGAACAGGCCGCTGAGTTCATCGTAAGGGAGATGATTCTGGTTTTATCGTGAAGGTCCTGAGACCTCGGGTACACTCAATTACTTGCAGCAGGCCGGGGCGCAGCACTTGGGAGCTGCACAAGCCTTGGGAGCCTCGCAGCAGGCCGGGGCGCAGGCGTTGCGGGAAGCCAGCTTGGCCTTCAAGTCGGCCATGAGGTGGCGGGACTTCGGGGCGCACTCGCAACCGCAAGCCGGAGCGCAGGCCACTGGGGCACAGGCTGCCGGAGCGCAGGCCACTGGGGCACAGGCCGGAGCGCAAGCCTTGGGGGCTTCGCAGCAAGCCGGGGCGCAGCAGCTCTTCTCGCTGCGGCATGCCCGCTTGGCCTTCAGCCGCTCGCAGAGGCTAGGACGGCAGCTCTTCGGAGCGCTGTCGCAAGCCGGCTCACAAGCCTTGGGGGCTACGCAAGCTGGCGCACAAGCCTTGGGGGCTTCGCAGCAAGCCGGGGCGCACTTCTCACGGCAGGCCCGCTTGGCCTTCATCCGCTCGCAGAGGCTAGGACGGCAGCTCTTCGGAGCACACGCTTCAGTACAACCGCAGACGGGCTCACAAGCCTTGGGGGCTTCGCAGCAAGCCGGAGCGCAAGCCTTGGGGGCTTCGCAAGCACCTGAACCAAACAGATT
The DNA here is from genome assembly GCA_037147235.1 of Planctomycetota bacterium. GTDB lineage: Bacteria > Planctomycetota > Planctomycetia > Pirellulales > Thermoguttaceae > JANXQG01. The sequence continues at coordinate 14,335 of JBAWVO010000150.1, forward strand.
GGCCCGAGCACTGCTGGTGGCCACGACGCTCAAAGCGAAGAGGGCCACCGCCGACAAAAGAAAACGACGCTTCATGAAAGTAACTCCTTTGACAAAGACCCAATGGGAAAATCACGCTACTTGGCGTATCTAGGGGTTTCGGGTCTGATCTAGCGATCATATCGACAAAGAAACGCGTCGTCTTTTAGCTAGACAACCTATTTCCGCCAAAAGACGCATGTTCCGGGTCCGCATATACCGCCAAGGTAAGCTTTAACGACTTTACGCCCACGATCGGACTTGTCCCCGGGGTCGAATCGACTTGCGGAAGCGGAATGAGCCACCGCCGCATCCTGTATCCAGTTGCCGGATGAGCTTGCTTGAGCGATTGGATCTTGCTGAATAGTCCGCCAATTTTGTGAAGAGTTCCCCCAAACTCGTCACGGAAGCTTCGCGATGATCCGCCACGATCAAGCTGCCCTTCGTGCCGATTCCGTCCACCGCGATGGCATGGACAGGACGGTTGGGCTGTCGTCCTGGTGGTCTATTTGGTCGAAGGCTGCTGGCTTCGTAGTTCTTCTCGCTAGGGTTCGCCTTCGCCAAGCGCAGCCGGCAAGGCCGATGGCACCGACGCCGAGCAGGGCGAGAGACGAGGGTTCAGGGACTACATTCAGCATTAGATCGTTGCCCGAGATGAAAAGCGAAGCGGAACGACCTCCAACGACTCCACTTCGATTTGTACCCAGGCTGCCGTCGATCAATCCGGCGTCGATCAAGGTGTAGTTACCTGGACCGAAGCCAGCCAGCGGCGTAAAGAGGAAGTCGGTGAATTGCTGACCATTGAGCGACAAATAACCCGAGGGCATGGAGATTTCATCGCTGGTCGAGAGCGTGTCTAGTTCAAAGTCCATTGCCGCACCGGCCAATAGCGTGAGGCTTCCGCTGAGGTGCAATGTGCCTGGCGAATTGCCCGGGCTGAGATGGCCATCGGCGTTGACCGTGACGCTTGTCAGACTGCCTGTGCCACCGAGGGTACCGCCACTGTTAACCATAACGGGACTGGCGAGCGAACCGTTGACCGAGAGTTTGCCTTCGTTGACGACCGTGCCGCCTTCGTAACTGCTCGTGCTGCTGAGGACCAAGGTTCCGGAACCTACCTTTACCAGCGCGCCCGATCCG
>JBAWVO010000151.1:0-15459 GCA_037147235.1 Planctomycetota bacterium
ACTGTTACCACGAAGATAAAAATTGTTCAGGTTATTTTTGCGCGGTCGCTTAGCGGCGTACAATGAGAGTACTGGAGGAGTGGCGACGCACTTGGTCGCGACTTTCTAAATAAATTGTCGGATGACTAGATAGAGAGCAACCCAGCCGTGCTGGGGGGCTCGTTGACGAGTAAGCCGACGTGGTTGAATGCCTTCGGGTGTTCCGCTGCGTCGGTTTTTTTGTTTTCTACTCGGTTTGTGTCGCACCACGTGAAACGATAAAAGGAGCAAACAAAATGGAAGCCGATGAACCCGTGACCATTTACACGGTCAATAATCCCTACGAAGCGGAAGTCATCAAAATGGCCCTTCAGGGCGAAGGCATTTCCTGCCAACTGGATGGAGAGGGTCAAGCCGGGCTGTCGGACATCCTCGCAATCGGAGTTCTCGTGCCGGCGCGAGACGCCGACCGAGCCCAGAAAATCATCGAGCAGAATGAGGCCAAGCACCAAGACGCAGCGCCAAGACGGCATGCGGAGAATCACTAACCCGAGAAGTGAAGTGAGCCGAGCGGCCCGCTACCCAACCACAGCCGCAAACCGAGCAGCCCACCCCGCAGCCACAGTCGCGAGCCGAGCGGTACGCCCCCAACCGCAGCCCCGAGCCGAGCGGCCACAACCTCAGCCAAAAGCCGAGCGGCACACAGCAGGACCGAGCGAGGATAAGCACAAGGAAAAGGGCAAAGAGAAATAGGTATTCATCGTGGTTGATTTTCTCGCTTTGTAGCGACTACCTCGTTAGCGACAAATGTGGCGAAAGAAATAGCCCCCCCTTGCCTTTGCCTAGTAGCTGTGTACAATGATGGTGTTGTGAGAGTCGCGGTGCGTTAGATTGCGGCTTTCCGGTGAAGTTGTCGGATGACTAGATAGAGAGCAACTCGGCCGTGCCGAGGGGCTCGTTAGTGAGTAAGCCGACGTGGTCGAATTCCTACGGGTATTCTGCTACGTCGGCTTTTTTCGTTCTTGTTTGTGCAGGACGTGTTTCAAGATCAAGGAAGGTATCTATGTTGGACAAAATAACTTTCGTTCCATCGCGGTCGAATGGATCGAGCCTCATTCGCGTTTTAATAGCCGATCCCGATGTGTCGCTCCCTTCGGTGTATCGAGAGCCTCTTTTACGGGCGGGCTTTGAGTTGAGGACCGCTGCAAGCGGGCTTGAGTGCATTGCTCGGCTGCGCGAATGCGTGCCGGATGTGCTCGTACTGGAACCGCACATGCCATGGGGTGGGGGCGATGGGGTTCTCGCGATCATGGGCGAGGTTCCTCATTTTGCGACCATTCCCGTAATGATTCTAACATCGTGCCGCGATCCTCATGTCTTGAACCGTGTGGCACGCTTTCCGATAAGCGACTATCACATAAAACCGCTCTCGCCCGATCGATTGGCAGAGAAGCTCCGTACTTTGCTCGCTCATCCCAGACTGCGTTTTACTTTGGCGGTGCAAACCGGTCGCCTGGAATGTGCGATTGCGAGGCGAACCCACGGTCGCGTCCGAAATCTGCGAGTCGAAACTATGGACGGGCGCGTCATTGTGCGAGGTCGTTCAGACTCGCACCACGTTAAACAACTGGCACTGGCCGCGGTGCCAGATGTGTTTGAGGCTACTGAATTCCAATCCGACAGGATCGAAATGGACATTGAAGTTGGTTAAACAACGATAATTATAACCATCAGCAAAGAAGAACTGCCATGTTCACCGATTACGCGCTCGCTCGATTCGACCTGGAGTGTCCTGATAGGGCGATCCTCCCACCCGTTCCCTTGCCTTTGAAAACCGAGACAATGCAGCAGATTTTTCAGCAACATCGCCGCGGCGACTCAGCGGAGTCGCTGGCACAGCGGTATTGTATGACCTCTACCCGCATTTGCAGTGTCATCCGGGGGATGCGCGCAGCATGGATCATGGAGTTGCCTCTGAACTGCATGGGTAGCGAGCAGTTCGCCCGCCTCCGATCAAAGAAGAGGGAACGTGAGATATTGCAACCGCCGCCGGAAGGCGATCTGGCGATAAAGACGTTGCACGTGCCCAGTGGTGTGCCAGGGTATCTGGCCAGTCTGCACGATGTGCCACTACTGACACAAGAACAGGAAACCCATCTCTTTCGGAAATTGAACTACCTCAAGTACAAGGCGAGCAGACTTCGCGACACTCTTGATGTGGATCGGCCCGAGCGTTGCCTGATGAACCAGATCGAGATTCTGTACGACGAATTGGTTGCGACGAAGAATCAGATCATCCGATCCAACCTTCGGCTGGTGGTCTCAATTGCCAAGCGGTACGTCGGTTCGGCGGTAGACTTCTTCGAGCTAGTCAGTGACGGAAATATCTCGTTGATGCGTGCGGTGGAAAAGTTCGATGTTTCGCGGGGCAACAGGTTCAGCACTTACGCAAGTTGGGCAATCATGAAGAATTACGCCCGCACAATATCAGACTTGCTTCGTCGCCAGGGTCGGTTTCGTACAAACCACTCGGAAACATTCGATACCGTCGAGGATGATTGTGTCGATCAGTCCGAGCTTGAGTCAGCTCAAATCCAGCGAGGGTCGCATGTAGAGAAGATCCTCAAGCAACTCGATGAACGGGAACGACAGATTGTCACGCTTCGTTTTGGCCTAACTCGCGGCCAGAAACCGCTGACCTTAAAACAAGTCGGAGTTACGATGGGTGTATCCAAAGAACGGGTCCGACAGATCCTTTGCAGGGCGATGGGCAAATTAAAAAGGCTGTTGAGGAATACCAAATCGAGCAGCCCGTATGAAGAATGAAAGCCCTAATCTTTACGATTGCTCTGATGGGCGCTAACCAACACAGGAACACCATGGTCATTCGCGGACTGGAACGCTACGGCAAGCACGATCTGGCCCGCGAGATCGCCCTGGAACAGCTACGGATGGTAGGCGAGGTTTTTCGGACTACGGGCACCGTCTGGGAAAACTACGCCCCGGATGCTACAAAGCCTGGGAAACCGGCGAAGGGGGATTTTGTCGGCTGGACGGGAATCGTCCCCATCTTATACTTCCTCGAATTTGGAATCGGCACTTGAAACAGCCGTCACAACTCCCCTGTATATCCCGCTCTTTGCATCCGGAGAGACATCTATCGTTAGCCGGTCACGCCGCCTTCGTTGCCCGGCCAACGGGTGTTGCCTGCCGGATTGTCGGGCGGTCCCTGGAATGTCACGGCGTGCGGTTGAAGCCGTTTGAGAATCGGCACTAGGTCCGGTCCACCTTTTTCCGTCGGGAACGTGCCGCCGTCGAACCAGATGTAGGTGAGCGGGCCGTAGTTGCCCCAAAGTTCCGTCACCATGCGTTCCGCTCGCCGCCGGTACTCGACCTGCTTTGGATCGTTGGGTTCTTTCACACCCTTGACCGTGCAGTTGTCGAACACGTCGCAGTAGGCGTTGTACCACATGCTGCAATAGAGGCCCGGCTTGATGCCGTACTTCCGGCACGAGGCGACGTAATCGCCGACCACGTCTCCCTTGCCGTCCCGCCACTTGGATTGTCGGACGCCGTAGGGATAAGCGTCGCTCTGCCAGGAAATGAAACCCGTGCAGTGCTTGGCCACGAAGACCGTATACCCGGCCCCCATCGCCTTGGCCGCTTCGAGCCACTGGTCGGTGTTCAGCTTCGGAGGATTGTAGACGCTGGGGTCGAGGTGGCCCTGCCGTTGCCAGTCGCCTTCGCCCCCATCCGTGAACACGGGGATGTCGAAATGGTAGAACAGGCCAAGTTCCAGATCCTGCCATGCCGCCTGTTCAGGCGTCGGTCGTGGTAGACCACTGTCGTTGGCTGAGGCTGTGGCACTGGCCAAAGGCGTGGCAAGCAGGAGAACCAAGAGCATAAGGGATTTCTTCAGGTGCATGAGAACGTCTCCTTGGAATAAATAGCCTTGTACTGATGATTGGGTCATGTGGGAGTCAGGAATAGGTATTGTTGCATTTTTTTAAGTTCGACGGCAAGCCACCCCACCAAACTGCGGAGAAAGAAAGATTGTCTTGCCCTTGCCGAATTGCGGGATCGCTACCGGGAAACCCACCACAATGGTAGACTTGAGCAACCACAATAAATGGGCACGCGTACCTTGTCTTTTTGCATTTTTCCTTCCGCGTGCGCTATCTCTTCCTGCGCTGCGAGAGTGTTCGCAGGATTGCATCGAGTACCGTATCGAGGTGCTTGCCCAAGTCTTCGGCTAGGAACCGCAGCACGAAGTAGCCGTTTTCCTGTAAGAGAACATCCTTGCGCCGGTCGCGACGGTAGGCCTCCACATTGTCCAGATGCTGATGGCCATCGAGTTCGATGGCGAGGCGGCCGTCTGCCCACAGCAGATCCACTTCCATTTGCCCCCAGTTATCAAAGGGAATCGGCAACCGGGCGTTGAGACGGAACAGCCCGGCAGATTCCGGCAGCGTTTCAAGCCGACGATAGAGGAATGCCTCGCTGGCACTTCGCGCACGGGCAACACCTTCTGCGTCCGGCGAGATCGCCTGTGCCGCGTCGACGAATAACCTAGCCAGCGGCAAGTCGAGCCCGTCGCGAACGAGCCGCTGTACGCTGACTGCATACTCACCCTTCCACTGGGGTTCCACGGGCAGTGGAACCTCCGCGGGCCAGCCTGGCACCGCACTGGCAGGCAACAAGATCGTATATCCCACGGCCTCATAGCCTCGGCAGCGCCGATCGAACATGCGGGCCAGCATGGGCACATTCAGATCGGCGTAATCGTAGACGCGGACTTCGCGTTTGCTGTGGAACAGACGATGCAATCGGCCAACGTACTGCGCAATTGTCCCGCGCCAGGAGACGGGCAGCGTCAGAAACAAGGTATCCAGCCGAGCGTCGTCGAAACCTTCACCGATGTATTTTCCGGTGGCGAGTAATACCCGCTGCTCATTCTCGGGAATGGCTGCCAGCCGGGCGATGATCGCCTGAGCCTCCTTGGGCCTAGCACCGCCGCGAAGCATGACCAGGTGGCGAATGCTCGGTGATAATTGAGCAGCCAGGCAATCGAGATGCTCATTGCGCTCAGTCAACACCAAGGGCGAACGGTTTTCTCGAACGGCCTGCACGACTTCGTCGCAGATCAGCCGATTGCGTTGCTCGTCTGCGATGAGTTCATTATAGAGATCGTGAAACTGGATGCGCAAGTCTGGGTTGGCTGTCGTGAGTGGGCGAAACGACGTGGGACGAACCAGGACGGTGTGTTCAAAGGGTCTGGCCGCAGCCTGCGCTTTTGCATCGACGTGATGGCGCACGGGGCCGCACTGCATGAAAATGATCGGGTGGCGGCCGTCTTTGCGCGTGACGGTAGCGGACAGCCCGGTGACGAATTTCGCTTTCGCCCGGCGGACCACTTGCTCAAAGCTCTGGGCGGACAAATGGTGACATTCGTCAACAATGAGATGGCCATATTCTCCCACACAATCCTTGACGACTCCCTTGCGCACCAGGCTTTGAATGACCGCCACATCCAGGGATCCCGTTGGTTTTGTTCGGCCGCCTCCGATTCGGCCAATTGCTTTCGGCGACAGGCCAAGGAACGCCGACAGCCGTTCTACCCATTGTTCCAACAGTTGGCGACGATGCACGAGAACCAGCGTGTTAACGCCGCGCTGGGCAATGAGCCACGCAGCGAGAACGGTTTTTCCAAAAGCGGTTGATGCCGACAAGACGCCCGTTTCGTAGGCCAGCATCGCACGGGCGGCAGTCTCTTGCTCCAACCGCAATTCACCTTGAAACTGCACCTTCAGCGGTACACCCACATACCGTTCGTCTCGAAGGACGACTTCGATGTGCAGATCGGAGAAAAGCTTCTGAATATCTTCCAAACAGCCACGGGGCAAACCGATGTGATGGGTATGGTCTTCGGCACAGGCGATGATGCGAGGCTTGTCATAAGTCGGCAATCGCATTGCCTGCGCCTTGTAGAACTCGGGATTCTGAAATGCCGCGAGCCGGAGCAGTTGATTGCGGAGGCTTGGCGGCAATCGCTCCTTTGCAACGTAGATCTGGTTGCCGAGAGTCAGTTCAAGGCTCTTGGGCAATGGCCCGGTGATCAAATGGTCCTTCCTCTGGCGCGAAGGTGGCATGGTCCAGGGTTCGGCATCTCCCTCATCGGGCAGGGCAATCTGCACACCAACAATACGTCCGCGTCTCTCGGCATCACGAACGATCTCCTCGACGCTGGAACGATCAATTTTGCGGATGCCTGACAGGAATGCCCATTGATCGGGATAAGGAAGACACTGCTCATTGAGGAAGACGCTATTACCAAGTTCCCTCGGTTGTTTCTGGAGCGGCAAGGCGATCAGATTGCCAAAACCACTCTGGGGTAGTGTGTCTTGATTGGGGAAAAAACGGTCATACGAATCCAAACCGATATCCGGTCGCCGTTCCATCGTCTCGGTCAGGATGTGCGAACCAAGTCTGCGTGCCAAGGCGGCGGGAAGGGCCTCATGAAAGAACAACCAAACGTGCCCGCCGTTGCCGGAACGAGATCGCTCTAGGACAGCCGTCAAGCTCATGCGGCGGCATGTCTCCAAGAAGGCTTCCACGTCTTCCTGCCAATGCGACTTGTCAAAATCGGCTGCCAGGAAGAGACACGTTTCGTCTTGGAGCATCGGATAGATACCCATGACGAAATCACGGCCATCATCGTCTCGGCCCGCGAGGTGCCAACGTATCACTTCGTCGGTGATGGGAAGAAAGCGTCGCTGCGGACATGCAGCGCATTTGATTTTTGGCTTTTCGCACAAGCCTCGCGCCCATTCGTTGGCGCACGCGGGTTGATAGCCGGACTTGCCGGTCTTGCGACTCTCGAAGCGACGCGGATAAACATCGTCGCGCCCGCGAAAGAGCGAGCGAAACAGGGCGATTTTGGCTTCGGGCGAGGAGCGATGATGGACTAGGTAATCTTTGATATCCATCCGGCATCCCCGTAGGTCAGGCTTTTGTTCGGTGTACCGTCAGGCTGGAAAGCCTGACCTACGGCGGGTGTAAAAAAAACCCGTGCTGAAGGGTTCAGCACGGGGCTCGAAATGTCTTCGCCAAGGAGGGGATTTCCGAAGGCGACCTTGCGGTCTTGAAATCCACGAACGGTTTGACGGTTCTCCGCCAAGTTTGTGGTGCGGGTGTCTCGCCTGCCACGTTCACCCACAACATCTTGGGCAGGCGGGACGCCCGCATCCCAATTGTTTGACTACCGCCACCAACAACTGCGGGGCTTGTCATTGAAGTCCAACCACCACCAGCCGTTATCCCATTCCAGGCTGACCTTGCGCCAGCCCAACGGAACCTGCGGATAGGGATAGAAAGGACCGATGTACGGCCAGGCGGTCGGCGAGTATTGCTTGGGATAGGTCACCGCGGCGTAATTTGGATGGGCGGCATAGCTCGGCCATGCGTAAGCCGGCATCGCCGGATGATCGTAGCGAACCGGAGCCGGACCACCCGCGGCTGCGCCGGGGGCATACATCGGCAACGGAGCACCTTGCACACCGGTCGTTACTTCCGCCGGCAACTTCGCCGGGCCGGCAACCGGAGGAGCAGGGATCGGCGGGATCGCCGGGGGCGGCACGGCCTGCATCATGACCACGGGGGTCGCGGCATGCGCTTGGTTAAAAGACGACGGCAAGGCATGGGCACGATTGACTTCGGCCACTGCCTTCTCGTTCGTCGCACGCAACGGGTTGGCTGCGGCAGTTCCCGCAATGGTCTTGGTCGCCGGGGAATTGGACGGGCTGGCCGGCTTGGCACCGTCGATCGTCAACTCGTCTCGGATCACCTGATTAACGGCAACGCCCTGCGTTGCAAGGACCAAGGCCACGGCCTTATCGAACTGCCCCTGATCGCGAACGTGCCCTTGGAGCCAGACCGTTCCATCCAGATAGCGCACCGCGATCTTGTAATCGACCAACTGACTGCTATCGCGCAAATGATCGCGAATCTGTTTCGCGGCTTCTTGGTTGGGGTTTTCGGCCCGAACCATCGCCGGCATCAGGCCGGTCGCCAAAGTGACCAGCGTAATCATGAAAAAATGTCGCATCTTTCCCTCCTTCGTATCGTTTCCTGCAAGTGAAGACAGCCCAACAGATACCGCACCCAAGGTAGGTCGAGGCGCGCAAAGAGCGCGCCGGGTTGGGAAAGCCGGCATCTCGCCTCCCCGGGCAATGTCCGTTCGATCAATGCCTGACTATAGTTTCGGTTTGCCGGTTGTGCGGGAAGGAAGAATTCTTTCGATTTTTCCGGAAGTGGCGATTGTAGCGAAGCGGCTACCGGCAAGGTGATTATCTTAAGATGCTGCCCAGCAACAGGTTACGGATTATTTAACATCGAGTCCGCTGCCAACCCAGAACGGTAGGGTGCGTGGAGCGAATCGTCGAAAATGGTGGGTTGCGCACGGAATCCAGCGAACGAGTGTCGAGCAAGTTCGGTCTCGAGAGTGGGGCAAGGATTCCCCGAACCGTTTTCCAGTCCAGGATTTTCCCTCTCTCGTGTTAATCTGCAAAACATGCACAGGATATGCAGTCTGCATGACTCGGGTCGGTCTTGCAATTCTTTTTGTAATTTCATAGATTATCTTAATCGCGTCGGCCTCCGGATGGCCCGGCGTGTCAAGGAAGACCGCCTGGTTGGTTTGGAGTAGACTGCATGAGTGCCCGTTATGACGTTCGTACACCACGAGCAAGAGTTCCCAAGGAGCAATCTTATTCCGATCGTTCTGCCGAGAGCCTTGCCGCACCGGTTGGGCATGCAATTCGGCGAACTCGTCAGTGGTTGTTGGGCCAGCAGGACGACGACGGATCGTGGTGTGCCGAGTTGGAGGGCGACACGATCCTGGAGAGTGAAACGATCCTCATGCTGGCCTTCCTCGGCCGGGAGGATACTCCTCTTGCACGACGCGCGGCCGCCTATCTGGTTGGCAAGCAATTGCCCGAGGGCGGTTGGGCCAAGTTTCCTGGTGGCAGGCTCGACATTAGCGGCAGCGTGAAGGCCTACTTCGCCCTGAAGCTGACGGGGCACAACCCGGCGTCCGAATTCATGGAGCGTGCGCGGCGGGCGATCCGCGCCCATGGCGGGGCCGAATCGGTCAACAGTTTTACGCGATTCTACTTAGCCCTCTTGGGACAGATTTCCTACGAACATTGCCCCGCCGTTCCGCCGGAGATGGTTCTCTTGCCGAAATGGTTCCCCGTGAACCTGTCCGCGATGAGTGCCTGGTCGCGGACGATTGTGGTGCCGTTATCGATTGTGGCCGCCCTGGAGCCTGTGCGTCCGATCGAACCCCCGCGAGGCATCCACGAACTGTTCCTCCGCGAACCCGAACATTGGCCGCCGCTTCGCTGCTCGGGGTTGCCTGGCGGAATCGGCTGGCTGAGTTGGGACCATTTCTTTCGCGGGATCAATCGGCTGTTGAAGTTTGGGCAGCGTAAGGGTCTGATGTTTTGGCGAAAGCGGGCGATTGAAGCGGCCAAAAACTGGATGCTTGCTCGCTTCCGGGAAAGCGATGGGTTGGGCGCGATCTTTCCGCCGATCGTTTTTAGCACGGTGGCCCTGAAGGCCCTGGGCTATGCCGACGACAGCCCAGAAGTCGTCGAGTGCCTAAAGCAATTGGAACGTCTGGCCATCCATGACCCCAGCGATGGCACAACGCGGTTACAGCCTTGCTTTTCGCCGGTTTGGGATACGGGTCTGGTGATGCGGGCACTGGCAGTGGCGGGAGTGCCCGCCGACGATCCGGCAATCGTCCGGGCGGCCGATTGGTTGCGGAGCCGCCAGGCGATGGTTCCGGGCGATTGGGCGGAAACGGTCGATGCCGCGCCCGGTGGCTGGTATTTTGAATATGCCAACGAGTTTTATCCCGACGTTGACGATACCGCCATGTCGCTAATGGCCCTGCAAACCCTCTTCCGCGATGAACGGAATATCTCCCCTCTCCCCATGAGAGAGGGGCAGGAAGTGAGGGCGTGGGATTCCCATTCTCCCTCATCCCAGCCCTCTTCCGGAGGGAGAGGTGGAACGGATTTGCATGCCCTCGCCCAGCCTTTGATCGCGATTCCTGCGGGGGGTCGCTCGGTGGAGCTGAAAGATTCCGTGGCTGCGGTCGAGCGCGGCATGCGATGGATGTTGGCCATGCAGAATCGGGATGGCGGTTGGGGCGCGTTTGACCGCGACAATGATCGCCACTTCCTCTGCTATGTGCCGTTCGCCGATCATAATGCCATGATCGACCCCAGCACCGCCGACCTTTGTGGTCGTGTGCTCGAAGCATTGGGCAAACTCGGCCGCCGTGTGGGAAATCCGCACGTTGATCGGGCCGTCGAGTTCGTGCGCCGTAATCAGGAGGCCGATGGAAGCTGGTTCGGCCGCTGGGGCGTCAATTATATTTATGGAACCTGGCAGGCCCTGACGGGTTTGATCGAGGTTGGCGTGCCGCGGGACGATCTAGCCGTGGTGGCGGGTGGCAAGTGGCTCCTCGCCCATCAGCAGGGCAACGGCGGCTGGGGTGAATCGCCCAATTCCTATGAGCGGCCCGAACTCCGTGGTCAGGGGCAAACCACCGCATCGCAGACCGCTTGGGCCGTGCTTGGTCTGATTGCAGCCGGCATGGCCGAACATCCGGCCGTGCTCCGTGGCGTGCGTTACCTCGCGCAGACACAAAACCACGACGGCACCTGGGATGAAAGCCAATTCACCGGCACTGGATTCCCTTGTGTCTTTTATCTCCGGTATCATTATTATCCCATTTATTTCCCCCTAATGGCTCTGGCCCAATGGGCCAACCATGTCCCTTCGTAAGGCTCCAGTTCTCCAGATCCCCCAAGGATGGTTTCATGCGTTTCCCTCTCTCCCTGACGACTTCGCTCACGGGCTACCTTCTTAAGCAGAAGATTTCAGGTCGGAAACAATTTCCGCTGGTACTCATGCTCGAGCCGCTTCATGCTTGCAACCTGACCTGCACGGGTTGCGGACGGATTCGCGAGTATGCCGCCACGCTTCGCGAGCGGCTGTCGATCAAAGACTGCTTGGCCTCGGCCGACGAATGTGGCGCGCCGGTGGTTAGCGTTTGCGGCGGCGAACCGCTGCTCTATGATGGGATCGAAGAATTGGTTGCCAAGCTAGTTGAGCGGAAGAAGCACGTTTACGTTTGCACCAATGCCACGATGCTCGAGAAGAAGGTTCCGGGCTTTCGCCCCACCTCGCGGTTATTCTTCAACGTACACCTCGATGGCATGGAGGCCACGCATGACCGTCTGGTCGAGCGCGAGGGCTGCTTCGCCGCGGTGTTGGCCGGTGTCAAGGCGGCCGTGGCCGCCGGGTTTCAGGTCACTACGAACACCACGATTTACCATGAGACCGACATGAACGAAGTCGGTGTTCTATGGGCTTTTCTTTCCGAATTGGGCGTGAGCGGTTTCATGGTCTCGCCGGCTTATGCCTATGAGACCGTGCCTACGACCAATTCGGCCACCACCGAGCGACTCTTCATGACCCGCGACGACGTACATACCAAGTTTCGCGCAGCCAAGTCGATGCTTCAGCGGTTCCGCCTCGTGGCCACGCCGCTCTATCTCGATTTCCTCTGCGGCGAGCGCGAATTGGACTGTGCCGCCTGGGCAAATCCAACACGCAACGTCGGCGGTTGGCGCGGGCCGTGCTACCTGCTCGGCGATGCCCATTACAAGACCTATGCAGAACTGGTCGCGGCCACCGACTGGTCGAAATATGGGCCAGGCAATGATCGGCGCTGCGAACATTGTCTGATGCACTGCGGTTTCGAGCCTTCGGCCGTGATGGCCGCGAATCGTCGCTTCGGCGACCTGATGAAAATGGCCGTATGGCAGATGACGTAATTCGGGCTTTGATCGTAAGGTGGCGAAGGGCTAGCAGTGCAGCAGTAGCAGGCAGGAGGATGGGACGATCGCTTGTTGTGGCCGGTCTCTGACCGAGCCACGCCGCCGACCGAAGGTCTCCAATTTACCGGGGAGACCTTCGGTCGGACGTTTCGGCGGGGTCAGGAGACCCGCGCCGAACCTTGGCAGTAGCAGGCAGTAGGGTGGGACGAGCGCGGCGAGTCCCACCAAAAGAAGGGCGAAACCGAGTTGGTGGGACTCGTTTCAGTCGGCCTACCCTCCAATTACCTGCATCTCACACCCATAACCGGAAGAGCCGATAAATTCCGTTCCACAAAGCTGGGCGGATGGTGTTGCCACGGATGCCCATCTTGCGGTAAGCTACCTAACTTAGGAAAGTGTCTGTTGCCAAAGGAGCTTGGGCATGCTTGTTGCCGCTAATACCCGATGTTTTGCCGACCTGCCTCTGGATGCTGCTTTGCAGCGGCTGGTCGACCTGGAATACACCTGCGTGGAAATCACCATTCATGAGGCCGACGGGCACATGAAGCCATCCGAGGTGATGGCCGATCTCGATGCGGCGGTGCGAGCCTGTCGGCAGACGCATCGGCTCACGACCATTGCCTTTAGCGTGGACATCGACCTGCCCGACTCCGATCGCACATACTACGACCAGTTTGCCGCCTGCTGCAAGCTGGCCAAGGCTAGCAAGGTGGTGACCATTACCGTGCGTTCGGCCGAGTTGGGCACGCCCTACAACGCCGAGGTTGAGCGACTGCGGAGGATGGTGACCATTGCTTCGCTGGAAGGAGTCCGCGTCGGCCTGCTTACCGAGGTCGGGCGGATGACGCAGGATCCCGTCACGGCGGTCGTTTTGTGCGACAACGTCAAGGGTTTAGGCATTACGCTCGACCCCAGCCATTACATCTGCGGTCCACATCGTTGTGAAAGCTACGACCAGGTCATCCCACACGTCTACCACGTCCGCCTTCGCGACACGAGCAAGGATCAGTTGCAGGTCCGCGTCGGCCAGGGTCTGATCGAATACGGCAGGCTCATCAGCCAGTTGGCCCGCGTGCGCTACGACCGCGCCTTATCGGTCGACATCGTGCCCGTGGAAGGCATCGATCATTTTGCCGAAATGCGGAAGATGCGGCTGCTGCTGGAGAGCTTGATGTAGTATAATTAATTAACAGATATTAGACCGCGAACCATGACATCAGTTTATCTGGAAACGACGATTCCAAGTTATCTCACAGCATGGCACAGCCCCGAACTCGTAATGGCTGCACGCCAACAAATTACTCGTGATTGGTGGGATAATCGAAGCCATGATTTTGAGCTATTCGTTTCGCAGTTGGTGATCGATGAAGCGAGTGCCGGCGACCGCGACGCTGCGGCGCGACGCCTTCAGTTTCTTGAGGGCATACCGCTTTTGGAACCTCCGGAGAACACGGATACCCTCGTGGCTGCACTGCTCCACGAATTATCGCTTCCCGATAGGGCCGCAGCCGATGCAGTTCATATTGCTTTGTGCGTTGTCAACGGAATCGACTATTTATTGACATGGAATTGTACGCATATTGCCAATGCGACATTCCGTCCCGTGATTGAATCCGTTTGCCGGTCACTGGATTATGAAGTGCCTGTGATTTGCACTCCCGAGGAATTGATGGTAGTTTGAAGTCGTTATGAGAGATGGGCTAAATAACATGCACATTCCGTTGTTGGAGGAGAAGCAGAGATGGATATGAAGTTGGATCCCGTCCTTACAGAAATTCGTGCCGTTCGTGAAGCCTATGCCGACCGATTTGCCGGCGATATTAGGGGCATGCTTGCCGACCTTTACCTCCGCCAGAAGCAAGGCGGTCGCAAGACGGTCTCACGTCCACCACGAACCATCAAGGTTATTCATCAAGAAAGTGCCGTTCCAGGAAATCGGCCGGCATCGAGATCGACCTGATTTGCCACCGCGTCGGACTACCGTGATTCACCGGTCCTTAGTTGCTGGAGAGCTTGATGTATACTGCTCGCGGTTGAGATTGACACTAACCCGAAGCGCGAGCGAGGTTGCTAAGTCGTTGCCTCGCTTGCGTTTCGGGCTGGTATGGATTGGGACAATCTCAACCGCGGACAGTATAGATTCACCCGAGAAGTTTCTTTACCACCTCAATCAACTCCGCATAATCCCCAGCCAGCGGCACGTCTTTCTTCTCGCCGCGCTGAAGATCTTTGACCTGGCAGACGCCGGCGTCGAATTCGTTCTGGCCGGCGATCAGGGCGATGCGGAACCCGCGTCGGTCGGCATACTTCAACTGCTGACCAAGCTTCTTCACCTCGGGATAAACCTCCACGCCGATGCCCGCGGTTCGCAACGCAGCGGCCAGACGCAGATAGTCGTGCAAGTGGGCTTCGTCGAAGTAGGGAATAAAGACCGGCGCGGGAGAGGCAACCTTCTCCACCAGCCCAAGCTTTTCGAGCGCGGCCAACAAACGATCAAGCCCCAGCGAGGCCCCGATGCCGGGCAGTTCCTGATTCGTATAGAGATCAGCCAGGTTGTCGTAACGGCCGCCGGAGCAGATGCTGCCGATCGAGGGCAACTCATTGAGGAAGGTTTCAAAGATCGTACCCGTGTAATAATCCAGCCCGCGGGCGATTGATACATCGAGTTTCACAAACGGTTCGGCCACGCCGACGGCAGCCAGCGCGGCGAGCGTCTCGCGGAGCTTGCCCACGCCCGTCTCACCTGTGACATTACCGGCCACCAAAGGCTCGACCTGGCTCAGGACTTCATCGTTCGTGCCGTTAATTTCGGCCAGTTTGAGCACTTCGCGGGCCTGCTCGGGCGTGGCACCGGCCATGGCGACCATCTCCTCGGCAACCTTCTCCACCCCGATCTTGCCGAGCTTGTCCAATGCGCGAAGTACCGAGCTTGATCGCTCGACGAGGCCCTGCCGCTCCAGCAGTCCTGTAAGCAACATGCGATTGTTCAAGCGGATGGTGAAATCACGGATGCCGATCGCCCGGAGCAGGTCATGGATCACCAACGCCGTCTCGATATCGGAGGCCGTCGAGCGTGTGCCGATCGTGTCGAAGTCGCACTGCATGAACTCGCGGAAGCGACCCGCCTGGGGACGTTCGCCGCGCCAAACGGTGGCGATGTGATAACGCTTGAACGGCGTACCCAACTCGTGGATGTGCTGCGCGGCAAAACGGGCAAGCGGCACGGTGAGATCGAA
The DNA here is from genome assembly GCA_037147235.1 of Planctomycetota bacterium. GTDB lineage: Bacteria > Planctomycetota > Planctomycetia > Pirellulales > Thermoguttaceae > JANXQG01. The sequence continues at coordinate 15,131 of JBAWVO010000151.1, forward strand.
CCGCAGCCCAACCCAACGCTCGCCATGATCCTGGAAGCGGTAGAGCTGCTTATCGGTTTCCTCGCCGCCCTTGCCGGTGAGAATTTCCAGGTATTCCAGGGCCGGCGTGTCGATGGGGCTGAAGCCGTAGGAACGATAGACCCGCTTGGCCGTCTCGATGAGGCGTTCGCGGGGAATCATTACCTCCGGCGGATAGTCGCGGAAACCTTGGAGTGTACGGGGAAGGATGAGGGTTTTGTCGGTCATCGGAATGTTCCAAGGTACAAGGTTCAAGGTACAAGGTTCAATGTACAAGGTTCAATGTACAAGGTTCAATGTACAAGGTTCAA
>JBAWVO010000152.1:0-15449 GCA_037147235.1 Planctomycetota bacterium
CCTGATCGACCATGCAGACCGCGCCCCTGCGTCCCGGCAGATGCTCGGCAATGAGGTTCACGACCTGTTGCAGCATTTCGTCGAGCGTTTCGTGGGTCAGCAGGATTTCACCGACCGATTTGAACATACTGAGAACCGGCAGTTGAGACGTGCTTTCCAAGAGGGATCGACCGAAGGCATCGGGAAGAGCCAATATCCTGCCTGTCGTATTGCTCGGGTGCAGTTCGATCGCGGGGCGTTTTCCCCGGCCGGATTGGCCCAAGGTCTTCGATAGTTCGCAGAGATCGATGCTGGCGACGACGCTGGCCGCTCCCGATTCTTCGCTCAGGATCGCTTGAGGCGGCCCTGAATCGGAAAATTCCGTCGAGCGAAATTCCAGCAGAATCGGCTCCACAGCGTCGGGTGCCAAAACAATCCGATCGCCGTGCCTGAGCCTCTGCCTGACAACCCGCTGGCCATTCACGGCAACTCCTACGTTGCTTCGCACCTCAATGCTCCAACCGCCTCCATCGCGAACGATTTGGGCGTGCATTCGGGCGACGCCTCGCCGCTTATCGAAAGGGAATTCGCATACGCTGCTATACCCCAGACGGACCAATGCCTGGTCGAACGAGTGAACGACAGAACTTTTGGCGTCATGAAGAACGAGTTGAAATTCTTTACCCACGTACTACTCCCCGAAAGCCAAAATGCGAGGTACGACAGTCCAGGCTCCATTCTATACCGCGTCGAGTGGGACGAGTGCAACGAACCCCCACAATTTTTCCAGTAAATCCTCATGGTGGGACTTATTTCTGCTACACCTGTCTCAAGGGTGCGTAAACGCAAATTATGCACAGGCAGTCTAATCCAAGGCTGCGCCCTTCGCTGGGCGAACTTATGGGCCTTCGGCCCGAACATTAAGCAGGCCGCAAACAGGAGAACCTGAGTAAACCGGATACCCCTTTTTCCAAATAACCTCTACGTTGACTTTGTAATTTCCCCACCCTACGATCCCAAAAGCTACGATTTCCACGGCTTTCGACGGTCCCTTCCGCATCGTTTGTGTCGTACACTTATGTACGGCTCCCTGAGTGCCACGTCGCCCGACCGCAACACAAGCACCGACACTCGGGGATGCCACCGAATAAGCCGTCAAGACGAACTGTTGCGAAAAAGGTGTAAGGCGACTTCTCATCAGGTCTGGAATGGGAAAGATTGGCCCATAATATGAAAAATAGACATACCTTGTCGGTTCTTGTCTTGGTTTTCCTCATCCTGGCCGCAGGAATTGTCGCGGTAGGTGGATTACTCTACCGGAGCCAGCAAGACAACCGCCGAACGGAGGCTGAACACGAACTGGCCGCCATCGGCAATCTGAAGGTAGGCGAACTCTCGGAGTGGAGAAAGGAACGTCTGGCGGACGCCAACCTCTTCTATAAAAACAAAGCCTTCTCGGATCTGGTACGGCACTCGATCGAGCGGCCGCAAGACTTGTCTCTTCAAGAAGAGCTTCGGGACTGGATCGGCCACTTCCAGTCAGGCCATCACTATGATCAGGTGACTTTATTCGATGCCGCATGCAACGAGCGGATATCCATTCCTGCTGATAAAGGTCCGTTATGCACTACTACGCTTGAGAATGCCCGTAAAGCCATGCTCTCGGGCCAAGTGACCTTCGCCGATTTCTATCCAGATATGAAAACCAAGAAGGTTTACCTCCGAGTATTCGTGCCGATTCTCGACGGCCCCTCGCTTGGGCGGTCACTCGGCGTTCTGAGATTTAGGATCGACCCCGAAGCCTATCTTTACCCATTCATTCAACGCTGGCCGACGCCCAGCGAGACGGCTGAAACGCTCTTGGTCCGCCGAGAAGGAAACGAGGTCGTCTTTCTGAATGAACTCAGGTTCCGAAAAAACACGGCCCTTAACCTCCGCTTACCCCTTGATCGCACGGAGATTCCCTCGGTGAAGGCGGTCCTGGGCCAAGAAGGGATTGCGGAAGGTATTGGCTACGATGGCTATCCCGTGCTGGCGGCCGCATATGCCGTGCCCGATTCGCCCTGGTTTCTGGTGGCTAAGATAGACCTGGATGAAGTGTACTCTCCGATGCGAGAAAAGTTTTGGCTGGCGGTAATTTTCGTGAGTGTCATGTTGTTCGGCGCAGCAATGGCGATGGGATTCATCTGGCGGCAGCAGCAAGTCCGGTTCTACAACGACCAGTTGAAGGCGGCGGAGTCGCTACATAAAGTCAATGCGAACTTGGCGATCACCCTCAAGTCCATTGGTGATGCCGTCATTTCTGCCGATCTGGCGGGGAATATCCTTCATTTGAATCCGATTGCCGAAACCCTGACGGGTTGGACGTCGGCGGAGGCGGCGGGCCAGCCCCTGACCGAAGTTTTCCAGATCATCAACGCCCAAACGCGACAGCCGGTGGCGAACCCGGTAGCCAGCGTGTTGAAAACCGGGCAAATTGTCGGCCTGGCCAATCACACGGTACTTATCGCGCGTGGCGGACCCGAATATCAGATTGCCGACAGTGCCGCACCTATTTGGGATGGGAGCGGAACCATGCAGGGCGTAGTGCTGGTCTTCCGAGACGTGACCAAGGAGTATGTGGTGGCCGAGGAACTGCGCAGGCAGGAGACTTTTACGCGGCTACTGCTGGAGCATCAAGGCGACGGCATTGTAGCCTGTGACGCGAACATGAAACTGGTGCTCTTTAATCGGACCGCACGTGAATGGCATGGGACTGATGTACGAGACATTCCGCCCGCGCAATGGAACGACCATTACAAGCTCTATGACGCCGAAGGAATACTCCCGTTGAGTCATGACGCCATTCCATTGGTGCGGGCATTTCGCGGTGAAAGCATCCAGCAGGTCAGCATGACCATTCGGACCAAGGACCAGGAGGTCCGCTACGTCACCGCCAGCGGCGAAGCATTCTTTGACGAATCAGGGAACAAACTAGGTGCGGTCGTAATGATGCGCGACGTCACCAGGCAAAGGCTCATGGAGAAACAACTCAGACAACATGCCGTGGAATTGGAGGCGACCAACAAGGCCCTCGAGGAGTCCAGGCATCTTGCCGAAGCGGCGAACCGCGCCAAGAGCGAGTTCCTGGCGAACATGAGCCACGAACTTCGCACCCCCTTGAACGCGGTGATCGGTTTCTCCGAGGGGCTTTTGGAGCGTGCCGACCGCCACCCCCTGAACGATCATCAAAAGGACCGCCTCGGAAAGATCAAGGCCAGTGGCGAACACCTGCTGCAACTGATCAACGGAGTCCTGGACATCGCCAAAGTCGAGTCGGGAAAGGCCAATGTGCAAATCACGACCTTCGGCATCGAACCGGTCGCACGGCAGGTTGGCGATTTGGCGGAAGCACTCGCCAGGGACAAACCCGACGTCCGGTTTATACTCGACATCGAAGAACACCTGCCGACGATCACATCCGATTGTGACATGATTCGACAGGTTCTCGTCAATCTTCTCAGCAACGCGATCAAGTTCACGGAACAAGGATCGGTCTCGCTTCGGATCCGCCGGAGCGACGACTCGCTCCACCTCAGCGTGGAGGACACGGGCGTGGGAATCGCCGTAAAGCACCAGGGCCGATTGTTTGAACAGTTCTATCAGGTGGAGCAGAAAACACATCGCCCGCTGAAAGGGGCAGGCCTCGGACTTGCGATCTCGAAGGCATTCGCCGAATTGCTGGGGGGTGCCCTGACGGTCGAGAGCGTCGAAGGGCACGGCAGCACCTTCACGTTGACCATCCCGTGGATGTTCGATCGCCGCGGGGGCGGCGATCGCCGCAGGGTTGCGGAGCAGGCGTCCGCCCCCAGCGACTCGGCGCCGGAAGGCCAAGAGCGATTCCGTGTCCTCTGCATTGAAGCCAACCCGGCAAGCAGCATGTTGTCGAACGATTATCCGACGGAGGCCGATCAGGTCGTCCATGCGGCCAATGGACTCGATGGATTGCGCCTGGCGGCTTCGGAACACCCGCAGGCCATCGTCCTCGACGCGATGTTGCCGGACCACGAGGGCTGGGGAATCCTCTATCATCTGAAGGACAATCCGGCCACGCGCAACATCCCGGTGATTCTCAACACCGGCCTTGGCGAGCACCGACTGGGCCACCTCCTCGGCGCCAATGACATCCTCGTTAAATCGGTCGATGAGCTGCAACTCCTGCAAGCCATCCGGCGAGTTCCGTCCAATCTTGTGCAGGGCGTCCCGAACGTGGCGATCGTCGATGACGATCCGAGCATATTGCGGCTCGTCGGAAGCATCCTGAAAGAAGAAAACTTCGATGTCTGTACGTACGAGAGCGGCGAGGCGTTCCTCGCCAGCCTGGCAACGCGGCAACCGGACGTCGTGATCGTCGACCTGTCGATGCCCCACATGGATGGATTTCAGGTCATCGAGAGGTTGCGCGAACACCCCTCCTACGCAAATATTCCGGTGGTGGTGATGACCGCAACGGTTCTCACGGAAGACGATTTCCTGCAACTAAACCGCAGCGATTGTACGGTGATCCAGAAGGACGGCATGGCCTGCAAGGAGGCACTGCGCCAACTGATCGACCGATTGCAAATGCTGAAAACCCCGAAAGAAAAACATGCGAACCATTCTACTTGCTGAAGACAATGTCAATAACGCGTCTCTATTGGAAGACCTCTTCTCGCTCGACGACATGCCCGCGCAGCTCGTTACGGTGACCAGCGGTGAGGAAGTCGTCTGTCGGGCCATTTCGCTCCAGCCGGTCCTGATTCTCATGGATCTCCGGCTGCCTGGGATCGACGGCCTGGAAACTACCGAGATTCTGAAGTGTAACCCGCTGACCAAGGAGATCCCGGTGTGGGCCGTCACCGCCTACACGATGCAAGGGGACGAGGAGCAGGCTCGGGCGGCGGGCTGTGACGATTACTTCACCAAACCTTTGGCGTTGCGCGAGTTTGGCGGCCGACTGAGAACCTTTTTACAAGAACTTGACAGGAAAGAAACATGTCTCAATATAAAGTAATGATCGTGGACGACGACACCAACTCCCGGGCCGTACTCTCCGACGCGCTGGGGGGCGAATCCTACACCCTGCTGGAAGCCGTGAATGGGCAACAGGCACTGGAACTCGCCAATGAGGAGTTGCCAGACCTGATCCTGCTCGATGTCATGATGCCTGGCATGGACGGCGGCGTTGGTATCCTGCACAAGCTCGGCGGCGTTGGCGTCCTGCGTAAGCTCAAGGAACAAGAGCAGACTCGCTCCATTCCGGTGATCATGGTTACGGCCTTGAACTTGGCACTCCAGGAGGCTGCATGCATGGACGAAGGTGCTACGGACTATATCTGCAAACCGTTCTCCGCCATGGTGATGCGATCACGGGTGCGCGCGGCCTTGCGCAATCGTCCCATTGCCACCGCATAGAAATTGCTCGCAGCTCAGTAAAGGAAAGGTTTTGGGGTGATAGCCCGTGAGGTAACAATGAATACGATTTTGCTCGTTGAAGATAATGTCAATAACGTGTCCTTGTTGGAAGACGTCTTTGAACTCGACGACATGCCCGCGCAGCTCGTTGTGGTCACCCGAGGCGAGGAAGTTGTCCTTCGGGCCATCTCGCTCCAGCCGGTTCTGATTCTCATGGATCTCCGGCTGCCTGGGATCGACGGCCTGGAAACTACCGAGATTCTGAAGTGTAACCCGCTGACCAAGGATATCCCGGTGTGGGCCATCACTGCCTGCACGATGAAAGGGGACGAGGAGCAGGCTCGTGCGGCAGGCTGCGATGAATACTTCGCCAAACCTTTGGTGATGCGCGAGTTCAGCGACCGTCTGCGAGTCTTCTTGCAAGAACTGGACGAGACCGAAAGGCAGGAAGCAACATGGCTCACCGTAAAATAATGATCGTTGACGACGACGCAAACTGCCGTGCCGTGCTTTCCGACGCGCTGGAGGGTGAACCCTACACCCTGCTGGAAGCCGTGAATGGGCAACAGGCACTGGAACTCGCCGACAAAGAGCTGCCGGACCTGATCTTGCTCGATATCATGATGCCTGGCATGGACGGCGGTCTCGTTCTGAATAAGCTCAAAAAACAGGAGCGGACCCGCTCCATTCCAGTGATCATGGTTACGGCCTTGAACTCGGATACGCAGATCTATGTGTGTCTGAACGATGGTGCCGTGGACCATATCTGCAAACCATTCTCCAACATGGTAGTGCGCGCCCGGGTGCGATCGGCCTTGCAATCGCACGCCGCCTCCACCCGAGAAAAACCGCTCGCGGCCAATCAGGGAAAGGTTCTGGGTTTTATTGGCGTCAAGGGCGGCGTTGGCACAACAACTATCGCACTGAATGTCGCGGTGGCCTTGCTCAAGACCAAAAAAACCGTCGCGGTGGCCGAAATTCGGCCCTATGCCGGCACCATCGCCATCCAACTCGGTGCATCTTCCGCGCTGAACATCGATCCCCTGCTCCGATACGAACACCCAGGTGACATCAACCCTCAAACCTTGGGCAAGTATTTGACGAACCATCCGACCGGCCTGCGACTGCTCCTTGCCCCGCCCGACATCAGCGAACAGCGGGAAATCACGGGCCAACAGGCCGAGGAGATCATCAAAGGGCTTGCAAGCATGGTGGATTATGTCGTTGTGGATATTCCCGCAAATCCCACCAAGGTCGCCAAAGCGGCGTTGCGATGCTGTCAGTTCATCGCGATGGTGGTCGAACTGGAATCGAGCGGCGTGGCAGCCGCCCCGGCAATGATCAAAGCCCTCGACGCTTGGGGAGTGGGAGGGCCATTAATGGGGCTTGTCCTGGTCCAGCGCACGGCAGACACCCCGTCGATGACGGTAGGTTATGTACGAAGCCACTTGGCATGTCAATTTGTCGGGGTGATTCCTCCCGCGCCGGATTTATGTGCGCAGGCCCTTCGGTCGGGATCTCCACTGGTGCTATCTCACCCGGACTCGATATGTGCAACCGCATTGGGGGAATTGGCCTGCCGCCTCGCCGCGGAACACGTATCGGCCTTGACATTCTAACTTGACAATTCATTATTTTGGAAGAAAACTTGACGTAGAGTTGAATAGGGAAATCTTGTCAGAGTATCGCACAGGCAACGCCTCACAGAAGGAGATCCGCCATGGAAAATTCAAACGAGTCTTTTACCGCCGTTCTCGACCAACCCACAAGACGCATCCGGACGCCCGTCGTACTCTGCATCGACGATGACCCGCAGGTGTTTGAGGTAATCCAGGACTATCTGGACCGCTACGAGGTAAAACTATTGGGGGCCTATTTTGGGATGCAGGGGATCTGGCTGGCAGCGGTCCATCAGCCGGACGTCATCATCACCGACCTCCGCATGCCGCAGGGAGACGGAGATACGGTGATCGAAACCCTCCGACGCAACGCCAAGACGGCGGCGATCCCCATCATCGTGTTGACCGGCAAAAGCGACCCCGGCATCGACAACCGAGTGCGGCACCTGGGCGCGGAGAACTGCTTGCACAAGCCGCTCCACGTTCACGATCTGCTCGCCGAACTGCGCCGCTACATTGAAGTGTGGCCCAAGCTCGAGGACGAGTGAGAGGCAAAGGCGAGGCAAAGGCGAGCCAGCAATGACAGCAGTTGGCATTATGATCAAGCCCCATTCCCGGATTCGGCCTGTGCCCCAATCTGCGCAGCTTCTCTTGACGCACAACGTCCGTCTGTGGATAATCCGCTGGTTTTTGCTGGAAGTCTCCACGCACTTTTCACGCGCCTGCCCGGGAGTTCGCCATGGTTCGCAATTGCTCGCTTCGGTTTTCGTTGCTTGTCGGTGGCATGTTGCTGGCGGTTGCGCTGGCGGGCTGCCAGTCGCCGTATCACTCGGACCAAGGTGCCTTGTTCGGGGGGGTGCTCGGGGCAGGCACCGGAGCGGTGGTGGGCCACGCCTTGGGGAATACCGGGGCAGGCGCAGCCGTTGGTGCCGGAGTGGGTGCGCTTTCCGGTGCGGCCATCGGTGCGGGAATGGACGAATCGGAAGCCCGTAATCGGGCCTTGATTGAACAGAGAATGGGTCAGCAGGTGGCCGCCGGGGCCGTGAGTACGCCAGATGTCATCGCCATGACCCGAGCAAACGTAGATGAAGGGCTGATCATCAATCACGTTCGCACGCATGGGCTGGCCGCTCCCTTGCAGACCGCCGACGTGATTTACTTGCAACAACAGGGAGTGAGCAAAAACGTCATCGCCGCCATGCAAACGCAGGCGGTGGCCGTCGTCGCTCCGCCGCCAGTGCTCGCTTATCCGCCCGGTGCCGTGCTTGTGGAAGACCGCTGGGGACCGCCGGGTTACTATTACCGTAGCCGGCCGCATTATTATGCGCCACCACCCCAGGTCGGCGTGGGATTTTCGTTCAGCCGGTGAGGGCTTCGTAGTGTTTTACAAGTCCATCGACGGCCAACTGTTGAGCAAATGTTGTTTCGGCATGTCTTCTGGCATTTCCGGCCAATCGCCGGCACTGAAGCGGGTCGCCCAGTAGTCCACCAACGGCAAGGGACAGTGCCTGCACATCGTCCGGCGGAACCAAACGGGCAGCTTCGCATTCCAGCGGAAAGATTTCACGTGTTCCGCCTACGTCCGTGGCTACGACCGCCAGGCCGGCGGCCGCCGCTTCCAAAAGTACGCGTCCCAGCGGTTCCTGCCTCGCCGGGTGAACCAAGAGCGTTAACTCGTTGAGAATGCGCTGAATGTCATTGCGTACTCCGAGAAAGTGGACCCTTCCGGCCAGCGGCCCTGCGGCAACCCGATGAAGTTGGTCTTCAAACTGCCGCGACTCCTCCTTGGCGGAGAAGCGTTGGCCAATCACCAGCCAGGCAAAGGATCTTCCCTCCCCCCCTGCCCTTCCCCCGGAAGGCAAGGGAAGTTGGGCAAGGGCCGCCGCCAATACGTCGTGGCCCTTGCGAAGCGAAATCTGGCCGAGGGTGCCGATCAGCGGAACGTCACAATCCAGACCGAGTTGCTGGTGTAGATAGCCAGTCGGCGGGCGCGGACAAAATCGTTCCAGGTCGATACCGTTATAGAGAACGTAGGTTTTCTCGGCAGCCAGCCCCTGGGCGATATGGAACTGCCGCGTCGCATTGGAAACAGCCAGTAGGCGATCGTGGCAGTTGAGATCGGCGATCGCCTGCCGACTGAGGGAGATAATATCGCGGAGGTGCGAAAGGCGCGGCAGCGATAACTCCACCGCCACGGGGCCGGCTAGTCGTCCCATGGCAAGACTGTTGGCATGGAGTATGGCGGGGCGATATCTTCGACAAATCTCGGCAAGATTGCGACGGAGCAAGTCCAGCGGGAGCCGTACTCCTTGCGCGTCGCGCGGTTCATACGGCACAACCTCGACGCCTGTATTTCGCAGGGATTCGGCCAATGGGCCGGTTGCCGGAGCGGCAACGCGAACTTGGTAACCGGCTCGGGCAATTCCTTCGAGCGTCGAGAGCATCGACTGCTCACCTCCATTGAGTGTGGCATACTCGCATAGGATAAGAACGGAGGGCATGAAGGTTACAGCAGGCTGTATTCCACAAGCGTTTTCCGCAATTTATTTTGTTCGTCGGAAGTAAGACGAGTGAGCGGCATCCGCAGGTCGCCGGTGTCGCGCCCCAACATCTGCATGGCGGCCTTGATGGGGATCGGATTGGTTGACAAGCCGAGCATATCGCGGCACAACGGGAAGAGCTTGAAGTGCAGACGCCGGGCCTCGCGGAGATTGCCCGCTTCAAAAGCTCGGATCATGGCGATCACATCCTTGGGCACGATGTTGCCCACAACCGAGACAACGCCTCGCGCGCCCATCGCCATCAGCGGAAGCGTCAGGCTGTCGTCGCCGCTGAGGACCGTGAGATCGGATTTGGCCAGGATCTGCGAAGCGGCGTCCATCGATCCGCTGGCCTCTTTGACCATCGTGATGTTGGGCAACTCGGCCATGCGGACGATCGTATCGGCCTCGATATTTTTGCCGGCCCGGGAGGGAATGTTGTACACACAGATGGGAATATCGACCGCGTCAGCCAATGCCTTGAAATGCTGGAAGAAGCCCTCTTGCGTCGGCTTGTTGTAGTAGGGTGCCACAATGAGGGCGGCGTCGGCCCCGCGCTTGGCCGCCCAGCGGGTCAAGCGAAGGGCTTCTTCGGTGCTGTTCGATCCCGTGCCTGCCATCACCTTGGCTCGGCCGGCGGCCGCTTCAACCACAGCCGCGATTACCCGCTCATGTTCCGGATGGGATAGCGTGGGGCACTCGCCCGTCGTGCCGACGGGGCAAAGGCAGGTCGTACCGGCTTCGATCTGAAATTCGACGTTCCGCTGCAAGGTCTCGATATCGACCTGGCCATCGCGGAACGGAGTGATCATGGCCACGGTCAATCCAGCGAAATCTTCACTTCGAGTGGGCATAGCGATTTACAGGATAATTTTGGGTTGATTTGCAACACAGGCAAAATACGGATGCTACTTTGAGATAAACGCATCAATGATACGATATCGGCGGGGGACTGGCAAGGTGCTGAAGGCAAAAGGGCTTACTTAATTGGCCTTGCCGGCCAGCTTTTACTGTCCAGCAGTTTTCCTTCGGGTGTGAGGGCTTGCATCATGCACTGGTTGCCGTCGATCGTAAAGAGGCAGAAATGGTGTTTCCATTCAAATACCTTTGAGTGGGGGTTCTGCCAAGGATTCGGCACCTTTGGGTAGAGCGGCGCACCCGCGCCGCCACTGACAATGACCGTCACTCCGTCGGGCGGTTCGGATCGCTCGTAGTCGTGGTCGTGGCCGGCGATGAATGCGGTTGCACGATATTTCTTCATGAGCGGCAAAATGTTGTTCCGAGCTTCCATGCCGGTGCGCGCATGCGTCGCGCCGTGTGCTCCGGAACTCCACGGTGGATAGTGCGAGCAGACGAAAATAAACGACTCGCGACTTGCCTTCAACGTGGTTTCGATCCACTTTAGGTTCTCGCTCGACGCAGACCAATCCAGTGCCCCGTCGATGCCGATAAACAACACCCCACCGGCGGTCGCTTTCCAGCGATCACGGCCGGCGACGGGCACCAGGCTTCCCATGATCGGACTGCCTTCTTCGTGGTTACCAATCACATAGAAAGCTGGAATCGAAGCGAAGAATGGCTTGGCGACGCCGAAGAATTCCTCATCCCAAAGGCGATCTTCGCGCCCGTCGGTAACCATATCGCCGCTGAACAAAACGAGCGAGGGATTTTTTTGCACGACCGCATGGGCAACGCGCGCCCAATCCTTGGGATGGGTGCGGCTATCGCCCAGGGCCACGAACCGAAACGGTTGGCCACGCAAGGGAAGCGTTGATACGCGGAAGGGTCCAATCTGCTTCGCTCCGCTGCCGCTGCCGGCGATGTGCGCCGTAAGCGTATAGCTTTGCACCGTCCCGGCCTGGAGTTCCGTGGCCCGGAAGGCATGAATGAGACCCGCGGGACTCTCCCAACGCTTTCCCGCGACCTGCAACGTGACCTCGGCCGGCATATTGGTTCGGCAACCTACCGTGAAATAGTCCAGGCCGGCATCTCCAAGAACAGGCTCGGTCTGAAAATCGAGTTCCGCGGGCGTCAGCGGGATGAGTGCCACATCCGGTGCCGCGGGCTTATTCTTACTATGTCTCGAAACAGCAAATTCGATTTCCAGAGTATTCAAACCGGTCCTGAGCAAGTGGGGCGATATGCCGGGCAGGGTTGCATAGCGCATGCCTTTCAGCGGCAGGATCACTCGCATGCCGTTCACCGAACAGGACTCGATGCTTTGCGATGCGTGCAGCGTCAGGCTCGACCAGGGATTGGATTCTGCAATCGAAAATACCCAGCGGGCGCGAAGAGGGCCGCCTTCCTTGGGCAGCTTGTCCTTCCAGGCCGGTTGGCTCTCGGTTGCCAAGCAGAATCGTGGTTTTGCTTCGGCAAGAAGGTTTTTGGAAACCAAGTCCGCAGCAAGCGTTGGTATGCCGGCACAGAGAGCTAGCAGGAGGAGTGGAAGTGAAAGTGGAAGTGAAAGTGGGTATTTCATGGTGACTTCTCAAACTCTTGCCGGACCGGCTTTCTTGCGCGAAATTGCTGGAGGTGCCATGATTATCGCTCGACCAGACATTTTTTGATGCTGGCGAACTTCTTCCATTAACTTGTGATGATCTCCACCGCATTCAGCCAACATCTTTGCTCGGATGGCGTGGACTTCAGAAACAACAGGATCTTCGTAGAGTGGTTCAGACATTTCCAGAAAACTCCTCCGGCGTAATGATAAGAGGAGGCGAATACCCCATCTCCGTCAATAGCCAATAGACCTTGGGTAGTGAGTCGGCGTTTGCAATGTGCTTGCAAACCGAGCAGTGAGATAACCGATAATCGATGTTTCGATGTATACGGTAGCCATATATTTATTTTACAGCGCAAAATGATCGACTAATCGTTTCATTTCCCGCACAGCCTGCTCGAAGCCGACCATCAAGGCCCGCGAGACAATACTGTGGCCGATGTTCAGTTCATGCATGCCTTCGATCGTGGCTATGGGGCGGACATTGTGATAAGTCAGCCCATGGCCGGCGTGCAAGGCCATCCCGGCCTGGCGAATAAATCGTCCGGCTTGTGTAAGTTTTTCAAGCTCTTCATCCTGCCCTCGGCCACGGCTCGCCAGGGCATATTGCCCGGTGTGAAGTTCAACGGCGGCCACCTTCAACGCGGCGGCCATGTCAAGCTGCCGCGGATCGGGATCGAGAAAGAGACTGACGGAAATGCCCGCGTCTTCAAGCCGGCGAATAACCTCGACCGCTTTTTCCCTTTGGACGACGATATTCAGACCACCCTCGGTCGTAATTTCTTCGCGGCGTTCCGGCACGAGGGTAACCTGATCCGGCTTCACTTCGCAGGCGATTGCCAGTACCTGATGGTCGCAGGCCATTTCCAAATTAAGCTTGACGGTCACGGTCTCGCGGAGGATCCGCAGATCGCGTTCCTGAATATGCCGGCGATCCTCGCGAAGATGGAGGGTAATGCAGTCGGCCCCCCCCAATTCGGAGAGCGCAGCCGCCCAGACCGGGTCTGGCTCAAAGGTCTGCCGTGCCTGGCGGACCGTCGCCACGTGATCAATGTTGACGCCAAGACTTGTCATGCGTTCCTAACTCTTTATATTGCAATGAGTTATGACTATTTATTGAATTTTATAGAACATCGGAAAACACGGGAAATACGGGCATTTCGTGGCCTTGCAGGTGTCGGGACACCAGCTAGAACACCCCTAATTATATGAGATCGGAATTGCTAACACCACCCAGTAGCCGCTCCCGAACGCTGGGTGTCTTCACTTTCTGCAAAGCAATCTCGGCCGAGTTCACCAGTTCGATCAACTGCTCTAGCCCTTTCGTAGCCGTGCCGAATTGCGAAACGCCCAGCACGGGGATTGGCGGCATACTATTTTCCATCGCTGTGGCTACAACCAGAAGCCGAGTCGCCAAGTCGGCGAGGTATACCGTCGCCAAGTCGCGTATCTGATTCGCCGACATCGGCGTGGCAGCAATCCGCCCGCGATAAGTTAGTTGCTGTCCTTCTTGTCCTTCTACGGGTTGTCGACGCTTCGACGGCTGTCTCGTTTGCGTTGTCATAGGAATCCTTTCTATCTTCATTTTGGGTGTTTACATTGTCCGCTACATGACACTCTTTTGTAATTGTAGTATCGGGTGTATCTGATGTCAAGCGTAAAATAATCACAAACCCATTGTCGTGCCATACCTTGCGTATGATTAGTTATCTCAGTTTGTATACGGTGTATCTAGTGTATGTCATCAAGAAATGATTGTAAGTTGGCTACGCATAATGAATTAGGAGTCAAAATACAGCGATTCGATTGACATTATTGCAGATACATATAAAACTGTAATCACATCACTCATGTCGTCCTATGTAGAACGCATACGAGATCCATAGAATAAAAGAATGAATATGATTGCAGAAAACTGTTCTACCCCCCAATGCGGCGGAGTTGTTGGCGGCGGTAAGCGAGGGAAATGCCAGGCGTGCTATCAAGCCCTGCGTCGGCTGGTTCTTTCGGGTGAAACAACCTGGGATGCTCTGGTAGCCGCTGGGGAATGCGAAAAACCGGCCAATTCTCATCGCACGGCTTACGTTCAGGGCGTCCGCAAGCGTCTTGCCAAGCTCGCCGAGGACGAATCCCAGCCAAAGGGCAAAGCTAAGTCCAGCCTTCCTCCGCGACGGTCCCGAGACTTCGATGCGGCATGTCACTGAGTTTTTTACGTGAACGATTTCATGGAAGAGGAATCGCCTTAATCACCCGATGGGGGTGTGCTAGCAACAGGCCAATGATAACGAATCAACCCCAACTCACCGGATCTGCCATGTTCCCTTTAGACCACAACGCGACTGCCAGCAATAACGAAAATCGACTCGCTGGCTGGCGACGGTTCAGTCATCTACTGCGTCGTGTTGGCATCCAAATCAGGTTCCTCGCCTTGGCACAGATCGATACACGGCTTATCGCAGCACCTTGAGCAAAGCGGCCAAACGTCGCCTGCTTCATCGACCTTGATAACGACATTGTCCTCCTCGGAAAAGATGAAGATTTCACCGCAAGTCATACAAGTGGCTTCGGCATAACCGCCACCAATGGATTTCATATTTCTGGTTCTGGGAGTCATAGCAAAAGTCTTCATGTTAGGTAGGGTGTCGGGTTGGCTAGGTTCGGCAATTTATCGGCACGGAACCTATTCTGTACCACTTATTATTGAAAATAATCGTTCCCGTTGGCGACATCAAGACCTCGATTGAAATTCCGCTGCCTATTCAACTTCAGCTTTTGTTTATTGGCTCTCTACACGGCCAAGATTTACTTCTGCGACCGCGATTACTTCAAGGCCGCAGCCGCGATCGGATTCGCTGTGATTCTCGCAACGTGCGGGGTTATGGCATTGGAAGACGTTTATTAAAAACCACTTATTCAAGGAGGATAAATCATGTTGGTACTTTCACGCAAAGTTGAAGAAGAGATCATGGCCGGCAGCATTCGCATCAAGATTCTGGATGTGCGACGATCCGGCGCAGTCAAGATCGGGATTGAGGCCCCGGCGGGTGTGCCAGTTCACCGCATGGAAGTCTTTAACGCGATCGTGAACAACACCCGGCAAGCATGGGACCACGACGACCAGCAGGAGCCGCCATGCGAGTCATAGCACCACAGGACATAACAACTACCGCAACCGCAACCACGGCAGAATACGCGGCGGAACTTGCGGCCCGACACGACGGACCCAGCAAGCCAGCCTGGCAGTATCTTCCCGAGACCGACCGGGCGGGACATCCCTGCCGGAGAGATTACTTAGGATGCAGCACCAGACCATCCAGAGCACCGGCCACAGACAACAACATTATCGACAGACTACCAGACGACAGCAATGGAAAT
>JBAWVO010000153.1:0-15375 GCA_037147235.1 Planctomycetota bacterium
GAAGTCATAGCACAATACCCGATTTGATACAATGCCAGAAGGACACAAGGTGATTGCGACATTTGCTTGCTTAATGGCGGAGAAAAGCTATTGGTTGATATAGGCGACAGGTAGGGCAATGACAAATGTAAAAACGCCTTACCCGCCTACCCGTTTTGTGGCTTACACCAGGGAATTCCTTGGGGTCAATCATGAAACGTCTTATCTTGATTGAATCTGCTTCGTTTCCTTTCTGCCGAGGATGGCCCCACCGCCATCGAATACGGTAAAGAATCATGCCACTGGTAGTTCGACAAAGACGAAGAAAACGCGGTGGCGCAGTGGCGGTCGAATTTGCCATGACAGCCCCCATCTTGTTTCTGTTCGTCTTCGCAATCTTTGAATTCGGTCGGGCTTTCATGGTGATCGACCTGCTGGGCGATGCCGCTCGCGTCGGATGCCGCGAGGGTGCCATCCAGGGGAAATCGACGTCGAGCATCAAAGCGGACGTCCAGAGCCGATTGCAAGGTGAAGGCATCAACGGTGTAACCGTCGATGGCGTCGTTGTCACGGTCAATGGTGTCGTTGCCGATACCTCAACCGCTCAGTCGGGTGACACCATCAACGTCGCTGTTTCCATACCTGCCAGTTCGGTCACCTGGACAAACACCAACTTCATCTCGGGAAATTTATCGGGCCAATCGAGTTTGGCAAAAGAATGATCCTTGTAGGGTGGGGAGAGTGAAACGAGCCCCACCAAAAGCGGACTGCAACAGAATTGGTGGGGCTCGCTGCGCTCTCCCCACCCTACGGTTGTACCAAGAACCGGAAGAGCTATTGATTTTAATCGGCACTACGATGCACACCGTCTCATTATCACGTATACGCCCACGGACGACTCGTGTTCTGGGCCACCGGCGGAAGATCGCCCGGCGGGGTGCGGCGGTCGTGGAACTCGCATTGCTCCTGCCGCTGCTTTGCACCATCACGCTCGGCATGATGGAAATCGGCCGCGGCACGATGGTCTCCAGGGCACTTTCCACCGCTGCGCGGAACGGCGCGCAGGTTGCGGTTCTTCCCACCACATTGAGCAATGCCACCGTCATCAGTCGGATCAACAGCGTGCTGACCGACAACAACCTCAGCCTCAGCACCGCGAATCCCCCCAAAATCTTCGTCAATGGTGTCTTGGCCGACGTATCAACCGCAATGACCAACGACAAAATCACCGTCACCGTACAGATCAACGCTTCTCAAACCAGTTTGACCAACTTTAGCGTGTCGCTGCTCCAAAATATGACTTACTCCGGCACGATTACCATGATGCGACAGTAATGCGAGTCCAATCCATTCCTTCACAAGCAAGGGGGTCCGATCATGAATCATCGCACTTCGCGCAAACCGCGCCGTAAAGGGGCCATTACCGTCCTGATGGCGTTTCTCGCCATCCCGTTACTAGGCATGGTGGCTTTTGCCGTCGATATGGCCTGGATCGCTTCTACAAAGGCCCGGCTGCAGGCCGCTGCCGATGCCGCGGCCGTTTCCGGAGCCAGGCAATTGATCAACGGATACGTGCTCTTTAACGCTCCCTTGGCGACCGGAAAGGAGTATATCATCAGCAGTGCCGAGACCAGTGCCAAGACTTATGCCAAAAATTTCGCCAGCTACAACGGTGCCGGCGGTGTCGATTCGCTGACGCTCAACGACAGCGATATCGAGTTTGGCTATACCTCGAGTTCGGGAAGCTATTCGACGACGCTGTCGGGAAAATTCCCCAATACCTGCAAAGTGACCCTCCGCCGCGACGGTTCGGCCAACGGCTCCCTGGCGTTGTTCTTCGCGCCGGTCTTGGGCATTTCGACCACGGCAGTGACGGCCACGGCTAGTGCCACGATCTACACCGGCACCACGGTGTCCAGTTTCAACTATGCCGCTGGAATCAACGGCGGTCTGTTGCCCGTCGGTCTCGACGTGAATGTCTGGACGACCTTCTACGCCACCGGCACCTCACCGGACGGCGTGGTCCACCGGGCATCCAACGGCTCACCGCAGTTGCAAATCTACCCATCGCCCGGCAACGCACCTGGAAACTTCGGCCTGGTAAGCATCGGACCACCCGCGACCAGCACGCCAACTTTTAGCAGTTGGCTCTCCAATGGCCCCAGTCCCAGCGATCTCCAGTACTTTGATGACAACAACCTCGTACCGGTTTCGTTAAGTTCGCCCAAGGCTTGGGCGGGCGGCCCGGGTTTGAAAAGCAGCCTGGGAAACGACTTCGCTAACGCCATGAACCAATCGCGCCTTTTGCCGGTTTTTCAGCCCGTTTCCACCAGTCCCTACGTGGCCGCCGGCGGAAACGGCAGCAACTCTTACTACAACATCGTTGGTTTCGTGGGCGTCTCGATCACGCAGGCCGACGGCAGCGGCTCCAACCTGAACATCTCCGTGCAACCGGTGGCCACAGTCGACCCCACCATGAATTATGACCCGAACACGGTTGTTCCCGCTGGCGAAGGCTCGTCGACAATAACGACGTTCGCGCTGCCCAAGCTGACGCAATGACCACGGCACCGTGATTGAGGGAAGTGTTTGCGGCGGAAAAAAGCGTTATCCGGCCGCGGCATCGTTTACCCCCGAATCAGCTCCCCCAGGGTCGCAATCTCTTCGGCCGAAAGTTCGATCTTTCCGGCCGCTGCGTTCTCCTTGGCCTGTTGGGCATCGCGGGCACCGCAGAGCACGCACGTCATGCCCGGTTGCGCGGCCGTCCAGGCGATGACCAACTGGCCGATCGTCGCGCCGTGCCGCTCGGCGATCGGTTGGAACTGCTGCAAGAGGCCGTTGATCCGCTCGACGTTCTCTGGGCGGAAACGCGGATTGGCCTTGCGCAAGTCGCCCAGATTGTATTGCCTGTCGGGACGCAGCTTACCGGTCAACAGCCCGTTGGCCAGCGGTGAGTAGGCCAGTACCGAGACGTTGTTCTCGCTGCACCACGACAGGATACCGTTCTTCTCCAGCTTCCGATCGAGCATACTGTATTGTTCCTGGGCTGAGTCGATCGGTCCATAGGCTTTGAGCAGTTCGAGGGAACAGTTTGAGACGCCGATTGCGCGGATCTTGCCCTCCTGCTTCAGCCGTTGGAGTTCGGCCACGGTATCGGCCAGCGGCGTACTGGGGTCCTGCCAGTGGGTTTGCAGGAGATCGAGGTGATCGGTCTGAAGATTTCGCAGGCTCCTCTCCACTTCTTCGCGGATGGAAGCCGGCCGCAGATTCTTGTAGATCTTTTTGTCCACCGGGCGGAGCGTGGCCCCTTGATCGTCGGCATAGAAATGCAGCGTACCTTCTTCGCGATCCCATATCAGGCCGCACTTCGTCGCCAGCACGACCCGATCGCGGCGGTCGCGGATAGCTTGGCCCACCACCCGCTCGCTGTGGCCATAGCCGTACATGGGGGCCGTATCGATGAGATTGATCCCCTGGTCCAAGGCCGCGTGGATGGCGGCGATCGATTGCTGATCATCAGCCCCGCCCCACATCCATCCGCCGGTGACCCACGCACCGAAGCCGACAGATGAAATATCGATCCCTGACGATCCGAGTCTGCGCATTAACATAGTTACCTCTTAAACACCTGCTGGATGAACGGAACCCCACGAACACGGTCGTTGATCTGGATGCCGAGAATCACTCACTTCAGTTTACACGACAATTATAGCGACAATGCGGTGCTCAGAGGGTTACGGTGAACGTGCTGCCGGCGTCCGGGTGGCTTTCGACATTCACATCGCCGCCGTAAAGCAGGGCGAGCTTCTTGACGATCGAAAGCCCCAGTCCGCTGCCGAGAATATGGCGAGTCTTATCATTGCGGATGCGCACGAACTCGCCAAAGAGTTGCTTGAGTTCTTCCTCGCTCATGCCGATGCCGGTATCGGTCACGGTAATCTCGGCTTTTGTTCCCGCTTGTTGCAAGGCCACGTCCACGCGTCCGCCGTCGCGATTGTATTTGATGGCATTGGTGAGCAGGTTGTTGAAAATGATTTCGATTTCGCGGGCGTCGGCCGAAATCATCAGCGGTCCGATGGAATGAAGTTCAACGGTGACGGTGCGTTCCGCGGCCTGGGCGGCGACGGCCTCGATGGCCGAGGCTGCGGCCATGGCCAGATCGACCTGCGCCAACTCGCGATTCTTCTCGCCCGATTCAATCTGGGTGAGGTCCAGCAGGTCGGCAATCAGCTTCCGCATTCCATCCATGCGAGTGAGGCTGCGGGTGATCAATTCGTCATAGACGGCTAGGTTATCGCCCAGTTGATGATTGTGCAGGATGTCGAGATAGCCCGCCACGGCATTCAGCGGAGCTTTCAGCTCGTGCCCGAGTACGCGGATGAACTCGAAGCGGACGCGGCGTTTTTCCTCGGCGAGCCGCCGGGCTTGTTTGGCCAAGATCAGTCGTGCAGCGGCCTTGCGTATCGTGCTCTTCAGTTCGTCGGGCGTGAACGGCTTGGCCAGAAAGTCGTAGGCCCCGCGCTTCGTCGCGGCCACGGCCGTCTCGATCGAGGCGTAGGCCGTGATCATGATCGTCAGCATGTCGGTCTCGCGATCCGCCAGACGATCGAGTACGTCCAGGCCACTGATGCCGGGCATCTTGTGATCGAGTAACAGAATGTCGGGCGGGTTGCGGTCAATTTTCTCCAGGGCCTCTTCACCCGACTCGGCCTGGTCGACGGAGAAGGTCACGTTGCCGCTGACGTCGGGCACGCACACGGAGAAATCGCGCAGCGTACGAGTAACGCCCAGCCGCATGCCTAGTTCATCGTCGGTCACCAGAACCCGCAAAGTGTCCATTGAATTCCTAAACTTTCACCGCAGGTCGGCTGAAGACCCGATCGATCTCGCGCATGAGTTGCTCGAAACGAATCGGCTTGGCCAAAAATGCGTCGGCCTTGATCCAAGAGCGTTGTTCGTCGGTCGAGAGGGTAAAGTCGAGGCCCGTTTCACTATTGACGGAGGTGACCAGAATCACGGGAATTGAGGCGTCCTGCTTGCGGATGCGATGGCAGAGCGTGAAGCCCGCGTCCGGATTTTCCATCATCACGTCGATGACGGCCAGATCGGGCCGCTGCTGGGCCAAGATGGCCTCGGCTTCCTTCGTGCCATGGGCCACCAACACATTGAACCCGGCCGTCTCTAGGTGCAGGCGGTGCTGGAATAGAAAATCTTCGTCGTCGTCCACAAGCAACACGGTTCGTTTCGTTTCGATTTCAGTCATGGTTTTCTCCCTTGATTATTCTACCGTACGTCAGGCTTTCCAGCCTGACCTTGTCCGGTTTAATGTCAGGCTGGAAAGCCTGACCTACAAATCACTCCTTGCGCGGCAAGGTTACGGTGAAGGTGGTGCCGGTCGGTCCGGCGGCCGGGTCGGCCTGCGACTGTACGCGGATGTCGCCGTTGTGCATTTTCACGATGCCATAGGTTACGGCCAGGCCCAGGCCCGTGCCCTTACCCATTTGTTTTGTGGTGAAGAATGGGTCAAAAACCTTCTTGATGTTTTCCGGGGGAATGCCCACACCCGTGTCGCGGACAATAAGGCGGACATTGTGCTCATCGCCCTCCGTGGCAATGGTGAGTGCCCCCCCGCTCTCCATGGCAGCCAGGGCATTGCTGACCAGATTCATGAGTACCTGCACGATCTGATCGCGATCAACTTCCACCATGGGATCGGCCAGACCGTGCTTGATGTTGACCGTGACATTCTCGGTGACCGGGATCGTGAGCATCGCGCGATTAATCAACTCGCGGAGATCGTTGAAAATGCGGACGACCTTGTTCTGTCGGGCGAAATGGAGCAGCCCGGCGACAATCTTTTTACAACGGTCAGCCTGCTCGGCGATCATCACTAGGTCTTCTCGCATCTTCGACTGCGGTTCGCAATCATCCAGCAGCAGGTGGGCGTACATCAGCACGACGCCCAGCGGATTATTCACTTCGTGGGCAATCCCGGCGGCCAACTGGCCCATTGATGCCAGCTTCTCCGACTGCAAGAGGGCTTCCTGGGCGACCGCCAACTGGACATGCGACGACTCGACTTCTCGCAGTGCCATGCGGAGCTGATCAATCGTATGGGGCAGGCACATCTCAGTCTCGGCCAGTCGCTTATGGATCGCGACGGCATGTTCGCGGCAGGTATCGTAGCCGCAGGCCCCACAGTTCAGTTCATCGGCGGGAACCCACTTTCCAATGCGGTGCATGATCTCTTCGATCTCGCCATGGGCCGGCACGGGAATGCGTTGGTCGTTGGCCTGGAAGGTGCGGCTCAGGTTCAGCCGAGACATCTCTTGCATGTCGTGCTGCCAGCACTCGTGGTCGCAGGTCTTCATGCGCGCGTTCACGTAGGTCCGCACCCGCCGGCGGCGATTGAACAGGGGCAGGTCGTTGGTCAAGCCCGCGCCCATGATGCAGCCTTCACAACAGAGTAATTCCAGCAGCTTAGCGCCGAGATCGCCGTCGGCAAACTCTTTGATCGCTTCCAGCACATGACTGCGGCCCTGGGTGGCCACGATCTCGCCCGTGAGGAGATCCTCGCGGAGGTTGGCCGCTTGGAGCACACCGCGACTGATGGGAAACAGGCCGCCGACACCCCCCTGGGGCGGGTCGAAATCGCTCGGCTCGACGAGGTCCGGATCGATGCTTGCCTCGGCGAACAACTCGCGCAACTCGGCAAAGGTAATCGCGGCGTCGATCTCGCCGGCCACGGACTTGCCCTGGGCCTCCATCTTCTTGGCGATGCATGGCCCGATGAATACAATTTTGAGTTCCTTGTCATGGATCTCTTTCAAGGCGCGGGCCGTGGCGATCATCGGCGAGACAATCGGAGCCAGAAACGGAACCAATTCCGGATAGTAACGCTCGACATAAGTGATAATCGCGGGGCAGGTCGTGGAGATATAGCGATGGCCGTTGCACACCAGCAAGAGTTCCCAGTACTCGCGGGCTACGAGGTCGGCACCGAAGGCCACCTCGACGACGAGATTGAAACCCAATTCGCGCAACATGCCAACCAATTGCGTGTGGTCGATGTCGACGAACTCGGCGGGAAAGCTGGGTGCCACGCAGGCCGCTACACGCGCGCCTGAATTGAGCAAGGCTCGCACTTCGTGGGACGTGCTGCGCAGCAACTTGGCGCCCTGCGAGCAGACGCGCACGCAATTTCCGCAGGCAATGCACCGCTCGCCGATCACTTGGGCTTGGCCTTCCGTGATGCGGATCGCCTTGACCGGACACTCCCGCACGCATGTGTAACACATGCGGCAGCGTTCTTCGACGGTGGTAATGTAGGCCTGGCCTGGGGACACTTAATGGACTTTCGTAGTTTTGGTAGGGTGGGGCGAGAAAAATGGTGGGGCTCGTTTCACTCGGCCCACATTACCGTTTGGGGACACTTAAATCAATGCCTCGCGCGGTGCGTAGGAGGTATGTAACAAGTGATGGCTCTTCTCGCCCAGCGGTGCTCCGAGAAACTCATCGTAGAGCCGCTTGACCGATTCGTTGTGGTGTGAACGGCGGACCGCTTCCTGGGAATCGATCTGGTAGAGGGCCTGCATCCGCGCCCGCACGGCCGCGCGGCTGGCGGTCATCGGCTGCCCGCCACCGCCGATGCAGCCGCCGGGGCAGGTCATGACTTCGATAAAATGGAGATCGGTACGGCGGCCGGCACGGAGGTCGTCCAAAAGACGGCAAGCATTGCCCAGCCCGTTGACGACGGCCACGCCTAGGTCGATGCCGTTGATGTGGACGCGGGCCTCCTTGGTCCCTTCCAGGCCGCGAACAGATTCGACTTCCAGCTTCTCCAATTCCTGGCCAGTGACGAGGAAATGGGCCGTGCGAATGGCGGCTTCCATCACGCCACCGCTAGCACCAAAGAGCTTGCCGGCCGTGGTTCGCTCGCCGAAGGGCGTGTCGGCCGTATCGGCCGGCAACTGGGCAAGGTCAAGCCCACGCATGCGAATCAACCGGGCTAGTTCGCGGGTGGTGAGTACGGCGTCGATGTCGGGTAGACCGTCGTGGGCCATCTCCGGTCGGGCCGCTTCAAACTTCTTCGCCGTACAGGGCATGATGCTCACGCTGTAGATTCGCGACGGATTGATGCCGGTTTGTTGTGCAAAATAACCCTTGATGACTGCGCCCATCATCTGCTGCGGGCTTTTGCAGGTCGAGAGATTGCCGATGAAGTCGGGATAGTATGTCTCAACGAACTTGATCCAGCCTGGCGAGCAACTGGTGAGCATTGGCAGCTTACCGCCGTTGGTCAGCCGATGGACCAGTTCGGAGCCTTCTTCCATGATGGTCAGGTCGGCAGCGAACGAGGTATCGAAGACGCGATCGAAACCGAGCCAGCGGAGGGCCGTGGTCATGGCTCCCGCGATGTCGGTGCCCGCGGGTACGCCGAATTCTTCGCCCAAGGCGACCGAGACGGCCGGGGCGTGCTGCACCACGACGAGCTTATCCTTATCGTTCAGGGCGTCGATGACTTCCTGGATCTGGCTCTTTTCGGTCAGGGCGCCGGTGGGGCAGACGGTCACGCACTGGCCGCAGTTCACGCAGCTCGATACGTTTAAGCCTTCATCGAAGGCAGTGCCGACCTTCGATCGCGAGCCGCGGCCGATAAAGTCGATGGCCGAGACATGCTGGACCTCTTCACAGATTCGTACGCACTTGCTACAGAGGATGCACTTGGCGGGATCGCGGACGATCGAAGGGCTTGAGGCATCAAGCGTGTGTCGCGTGCGGTCGCCGGCAAAGCGGCGGCCGCGGACGCCCAACTCTTCGGCCAACTGCTGCAACTCGCAGTTGCCGTTACGGACGCAATATAGGCAATCATCGGGATGATTGGCCAGCAGCAGCTCAATGATGGTCTTGCGTGCCTGGACCGCACGGGGCGAGTGGGTGCGTATCTTCATGCCGTCAGCCGCGGGGAAGGCGCAACTTGGCACCAAGCCGCGCTGACCTTCCACCTCGACCACGCACATCCGGCAGGCTCCGGTGGGCGTGAGGCCGTCGATGTGACAGAGCGTAGGCACTTTGATGCCGGCCCGCCTTAGCGCGGTCAGTAGCATCTCGCCCTTTTCGGCCCAAACATTGCGTCCGTTAACTTCGATGTTGATCATATTATGTCTATACCTTGCTAATAGCTTCCGTGTGGCAGACATCCAGACAACTGCCGCAACCGATGCACTTTTCGACAATGATGTGGTGTGGCGACTTCAAGGCACCGACGATCGCCCCGGCAGGACACTTCTTCAAACAGAGCGTACAACCTTTGCACTTCTCGGCGTCGATCGAATAGGTGACCAACTCGTTACAGGCGGCCGCCGGACAGTGGCGGTCGTAGATGTGGGACTCGTACTCGTCGCGGAACCATCGCAACGTGCTCAAAACGGGATTGGGCGCCGTTTGGCCCAAGCCGCAGAGGCTCGTATCGCGGATGCTTTCCGCCAGATTCTGTAAGTGCAACACACTCTGGAACCGCTCGAGGGCCTCAATGCCCCTCTCTTTTCTCCGGCCCCGCGTGATGCGCTGGAGGATTTCCAACATCCGCCTCGTTCCTTCGCGGCAAGGGATGCACTTGCCACAGCTTTCACGCTGAATGAAGTCCATGAAGAACTTGGCCACATCGACCATGCAGGTCTCTTCATCCATGACCACCAATCCGCCGGATCCCATCATGGCGCCGACCGTCTTCAGCGATTCGTAGTCGATGTCAATGTCCAAGTGCTGGGTAGGGATGCAACCGCCGGAAGGCCCGCCGATCTGCACGGCCTTGTAAGCCTTGCCGTTGGGGATGCCGCCACCGATGTCAAAGATGATGTTACGCATCCGCGTACCCATGGTGACTTCGACCAGGCCGGTGCGCGAAACCTTGCCCGAAAGGGCGAAGACCTTCGTTCCCTTGCTCGTCTTGGTGCCGACAGCACTAAACCACTCGGCACCGCGGTCGGCCAACGCCGGTAGGTTGGCCAGGGTCTCGACGTTGTTGATGATCGTCGGCTTGCCAAACAGCCCACTCACGGCGGGGAATGGCGGCCGGGGACGCGGCATGCCTCGCTTGCCTTCGATGCTGTTGATGAGGGCCGTTTCTTCGCCGCAGACGAACGCTCCGGCACCCATCTTAATGACCACCTTGAGCGAAAAGCTGCTGCCCAGGATCTGCTCGCCGATCAGGCGTTTAGCCTCGGCCTGGGCGATGGCTACCTTGAGTCGCTTGATGGCCAGGGGGTATTCCGCCCGGATATAAATGTAGGCTTTTGAGGCCCCGATCGCATAGGCCGCGATGGCCATGCCTTCGAGCAACCGATGGGGATCGCTCTCGATCACGGCACGATCCATAAACGCCCCGGGATCGCCTTCGTCGGCGTTGCAGATCAAATACTTCTGCTCGCTACGGGCATTGCGAGCAAACTTCCACTTCGTGCCGGTGGGGAAACCTCCCCCGCCGCGGCCACGCAGGCCGCTGGCTTCGACCATCTCACAAACCTGCTCCGGGGTCTTTTCCTTCAGGGTCTTCCATAGGGCCGCATACCCCCCACGGACCATGTATTCGTCGATCTCCGCCGGATCGATCAGTCCGCAGTTAGCAAGAACCCAGCGGGTTTGCGGGGCAAAAAATGGGTGTTCGTCGAGATACGGCACTTCATCCCAGGCGGTCAGAGTGACGTGGCGGTGCTGACCCAGGATCATCGCCTCCGGTAGTCGGCCGGCAAAGACTTCGTCCAATAGTTGCGGCACCTTCTTGGCCGTGACCTGCTGGAACGATACCCGTGTGCGGCCGGGCAATTGAATATCGACGACCGGTTCCACGGAGCATAGTCCTATGCAACCCGTCTTGACCACGTCGGCGTGAATTTCGTGAGCGTCAAGATAAGCACGCACTGCGTCCATCGTCGCCTGGGCACCCGCCCCGAGGCCGCAGGTACCTGCCCCGACATAGATGACTGGCCGCACGACCTGGTCTCGCCTCAACTCGTCAATCCGCTGCTGACGGAGCCGACGGGCTTCCGGGTCATGGGGGATCGGGTCGGTGCCGACCATCCAACGGAGAAGCTCGGGACAGGCGTCCAGCGAGGGAGGCACGGCCGTCGGCAGTTCAGGAATTTTCAGACTTGTCATTTTGCGATGCCTTTCGATAGGAAGCGATGATCTTAGCCACGCTCTTCGTAGATACTCCGGCGTGGAAATCGCCGTTCACGCAGATCACCGGGGCCAAACCGCAGGCACCGATGCAGGCGACGATTTCCAGACTGAACTGGCCGTCGCGGCTCGTCTGGCCGATGTCGATCTTGAGTTCCCGCTTGATCGCATCCAAGATGGCGGCCGAACCCTTGACGTGGCAGGCCGTGCCGCGGCAGACCTGAACGTGGTTCACACCCTGCGGCTGAAATCGAAACTGGTTGTAAAACGTCGCCACGCCATAGATCTTGCTGGCGGGCAGGCGGAGATGTGCGCCGATTCGCACGACCGCATCGCGCGAAAGGTAGCCATGTGCTTGTTGAACATCCTGCAAAATGGGGATGAGTGAATCGCGCGAGGCGTCGGGATAGCGCTCGAGGACTAGGTCAACGTCGGCCGTTACCACGGTATACCCTGTTGCTGATAGTTAGGATTGGAAAACTAAGGGGCCCTGGCACGGCGGTCCCTTCATAAATGATGAAAAAACCGAAGAGCATGCTGCTCGGCCAGGAACTCCAACGGAATCGGTTAGGTCAAGAGCAACAATCGTGCCACTGGGAAAATAGGTGTTTAATGCACGTTTCGTTGATTTAATTGGCTTGCGTAAAGCTCTGCCCAGAATGGGATTCTTCATGCTGCCAAGTACAGAAGACTGCGAAGAAATCGCTATTTTGCGATCGAAATCTGCTCACCTGTAGGTATGTTTTTGTGTGCGCTAGCCCCTTGTGGAAGCTTGCCGCCGCATGTATGATATGGCTATACACTGTATTGGACCCCTCGCGGGCGCAAGTCCTCGTCGATGCGATCTACGTCATTGTCGAACTTTTCCGCGAGGCGGTGTCGTATTTCTCGAATTTCTTCGGTGATCGAATCACGAACCATCACCTCCAACATCTGGGTCACGAGATCCTTATCGAACTGCTCAAGATTCTCCGAAAGTATGTGTTGCATGGCAAAATCCTCCTCATTGCGGGAAAGCTTTCGCGATCCGACACGCCAGAAAGACATGAATTCCGGACACTCTTTGAAACCCTGATGCCATCGTTATTTGATCGCCTAAAGTGCAGTCTATCTGCGAGGGGTCAGTTATCGCCCGACGCTCGCGGATTTATGGTGGCTGAACCAATGAAAAGAAGGGGCTACTGGGCAATTTCCATGGTCCGGGAGAATCCCAGCGGGCGCCAAAGCGCTGGCCGTCATGGATCGCGCGAGCTACGGGCAGAAGGAAAGCTGCCAGAGCATCAACCACCTCAGTCAAGTCTTCGGGGGCTGAGGTGATTCGAGACTTGCGTAGAAAACCACGCCACTGGTCCACCTTCGCTGAATCGGATACAAATTCTGAGGTGAACGCCAGCGGCGACACAGTGAGGGCTGTGCCTCGATGTGCAAAGGTGTTTGCGATGGCCTCGGCCGGAATCGTGCCATCGAAGTTGAATTGCCGCGCGAGAAGCCAGATGTCGAAGAAGTCCTTTAGGCGGCTATTGAAGTTCCCAAGCTTCACCATCGCCTCGAACTTCTCGGCTATCCAGGTCTCGCGGCTGTAGCCCCAGAGTTTCGGCGGGGCAAGATCGAGGATGGTTGGGTACTCTGCCAACGTGGCCGCCGGAGTGAGGACGTCGTCGAAGCCCATGTCGAGCTGCATGCGGATTTCGGCGTTCTGAAGACGTGCCAAGAACGTCACGCGGACTCCCTCATAATCGGCGTCCTTTGATCGCGATGCCTTGCAGGCTTGTTGTGTCGAACTCCAAGCCATCCGGCATTACCGCTAACAGGCAGATGTCGCTTACGATAGCCAGGACTGCATCGATGCTGTTGTTGGTTCGTACCAGGAAGTCGATGTCCTTGGTGGGGCGTGTGGATGGTGTCCCCCATGCCGTGAACATGAGAGCACCCTTCAAAACGAACTTGCGCGCATGAGGAGACTCCGCCAACCGGTAGAGAAATCGCTCCATGGCAAAATACTGGAGCACCTCTTGGAACGGTCGCCCAGTTTTTCTTGCATTGTCTTGAAGGCGATGCCGGATGGAGGCTGCCAGATCTTTGATTGGTCGCTTGGTCATAGCAGTGCCTCCAGGTAAGGCCGCATGACCTTGGACACACGGCAGATTTTGGCGTATCGCACCAGAGCGTCGACATCAGTGCGGCGGCTTTGCTTGTAGAGGCGGACCGCTTCGAGCACCGTATCCAGTCCGATCTTGTTGCGGTACTTGAAA
Organism: Planctomycetota bacterium; assembly: GCA_037147235.1. Lineage (GTDB taxonomy): Bacteria > Planctomycetota > Planctomycetia > Pirellulales > Thermoguttaceae > JANXQG01. Next base: position 13,410 of record JBAWVO010000153.1, read on the forward strand.
CAATCGGCCAGAGTCTTCTCTCGGGAGTAGATGCGAACCGGTATACCATCCAGTTGGTGTTTCTCCGCGCCTTCCGTGAATGCGCGGCCGGTGAACCAGAATGTCCGCAGGGGTGGATGGTCCACGCGGGGCGGTTCGGCGCCACGCGCAATGGCCACGTAGACTTCGTGCGCGATCTGGCTCGTCAGTTCGTGAAACGCAAGGGCCGAGATCAGGCAAACGACTCCATCAGGCACCCGAAGCGCGACAGTTACCAGATCGGGGTTTCCAAGAGGCCTCGCTGTAGCCAGACGATAGACTCCCCGGCTGAGCCGCTCCAGGACTCCTGAATCCCGTAGCCCGTAGAGCGTCCGCGGATGAATTCCGGCTCGTAGCGCATCCTTAGTCCGCATCATTCCGCCATTTCGGTGGAACAGGTCTTCGGCGTGCCGGAAGGACGAAAGGGGTGATGGTCGTATTTCTGGGTTCATGGATAATTATACCTGCAAATTACCGGATCTGCTGGTGATTATATCCACGCCACGGCCCTGCGGTCAAGAATATTTAAGAGCCGTTCTCGTCCGCGGCGACCATGTTGTCGTCGGCAAGAGCGACCGCGTGGGGCATGTTCGCGCTCGCCCGCCATTATACCGACCCGCGCCGACCCCGTAATCAAGAGCCTTCGGCTGCCTACCTCACCTTCGTGGATGTTTGCTCAGTGGTGCCGCATCCCCAATGCCAGCGTCTGACGCCGGAATCGATCGATGACATTATTGCCGTCCTGGCGCGGTGGCTGGCGGCAGCGGAATGAAACTGGCACCTCCCAAGACTCATGACTGCGAGTCGTTTCGCCCGCCCGAGAATGCACGTAGATGTCCTGCCGCATAGCAGGGATGAAATCACACCCCCCGGCAGTGGCAAGAATCTGTCGCCCCCCCTCCAATGGAGTGAAGTCTCGCAGAAAGAAGCGATTTATCTCTTGCTTGAGGAGGCCCGCGTGGCCGAAGAAACGGCCTGACTGCAATCGGTCGGGCCACCGTCGCCGCTTTGCGTATGAATCGATCGCAGTTGGTCCGTGTGCGACGCATGTGGGCCATCATGGGGGAGCATCCGCCCGGCATTGACAAGCTGCGGTGGGAAACCGGTGAGCGCGAAGAAAATCCTTGAGAATCATCGTCTTGCGACGCCATTCAGTGTGCCCGGCCAGTCGATCCCCCCAATCGGTACTGCGCCCCCGGATTTTCTGGCGGCCATACTGGCCTTGTTCGTATGGCGACAGTTACTCTAGTCCATGAGGTTTTGGTAAATGGTGTAATTTGCCCAACCTTCTTTGCCGCTAGACGACGGGACCATAAATTCATTTCACAAACCGCATGTTGTTCGGATGCCTTGAATGGTGTAAACTGACTTTCTCCTGAAAGGCACGGCGTAAAATGAATACAAATTCCGTGATTATCGTCTCTGTCCTGAGTCTGGTCCCCATTGGCCTCGGGATCCTCTTTCTGGCCTTTGCTCGACCCATTGCCAAATTTCACGTACGGTGGGAAAAGCGATGTACCGAGCTTCGTGGTTTACGCTGGGCATCTCAGTTCATGTATGACGAGCTGACATCGCTGACGATTCTCAGGGTGCTTGGAGTTTCGTTTATTGTTGTGGGGTTCCTTGTGCCGTTGCTCGCCGTTATTCTGATATACCGATTCGGCACCGGGCCGAGATAATCGAGCAGGACGTCTATTTCAAGGGGTGTAATTAGCCCAGGCGTCTTTGCCGATCGACCACGGGACCGTGTTCTTGCATGTGACCGAGGTGGGACTTGGGTCGAAACGGGGACGCAGCTAGTTCTTTCCACGGCCAGCCGAGTGTCTTCATGGCCATTTATGGTCATTCCCGGCGCTAGGGCGATGCAAAGTTGGGCTTGGCGTGTTGGAGTGATCGGGCGAGATTTGTTTACGAGGGCGAGGCATTTTGCCCCGGAGGGGCGCGTGAG
>JBAWVO010000154.1:0-15362 GCA_037147235.1 Planctomycetota bacterium
ATATATTTCTGTCATTCATGTTTCTGTATAAGTTTTTGGTTGGTGGGCCGACGAAAAGCTGGGGCTGGGTAGTCCTACTTTCCTGCTGCTGGCTTCGGCTTCGGTTCGGGGGCGGGGCCGCCGGAGTCGACCAGAAGGTAACCTGCCCAGAAAAAGGGATGCTTGGCCTGCTGCGCCGAGCTGCTGTCGGCATGTTCCCCGGTAGGCTTTTTCATGCGCGGTTCGGCCTCGTTATTCAAAGATGAATTGCTGACCACTTGGACGGCTCGCTGCCAGGCGTCGGCGGGTGTCGTGTGCGGCAACTCCTGGGTGAATTCCCGGACCAAGTCAAGGCTTGTCTGCCCTCCGCTCCGCCATCGGCTGAGGAGGATCGTCCGCGTTCCAGTAGACATCATCCCGCAGAGGCTGAGAAAGATCTCATTGCCTGGTCCAATCGCATCGGCCGCCGCACCACGACCGGAACGGCGCGTGGCATCGGTCTTTTTCAGCGAACTTTCGCACACCGTGCGGTAGCCGGGCAGGATCACTTCGTCCGGCCCGCGCCGCGGCAACAGGAACCATTCGCTCAGCAGCCCGCTGAGCTTCGTCCGCTCGGTGGGAAGCGGCGACCAGCCGTAGGGATCGGTCTCGGCAGCTTGGCTCAGCTCGTCGAGTACCACAAGGCGGTCGATGAAATTGGCGTAAATGGGTGCCGCGGCGGGTAAGGGCATCTTCAGCGTTACACAGCCAGGCAGTGATTTCGACAGCTCTTTGACCGCATTCTCGACCACGTCATCCTCCATCTTGGCACTGAGCTTGCCAACGACGATCGCGGTATTGCCCCGGCGATGGCCCACTTCCGATGTGGCCATGGCCAAGCCCGCGGTAGGCGCGTAGCGGATGCGGAAACGGGAGATCAGCGGCCGCAGTTGCCCATCGGCTTGCACCTGCAATGCCTCGAAAGGTACATACCAGAGAAGTCCGTCGGGCACGACGATCAGCTCGTCGAACTTTATAGCGAAGTCGGCCCGCGAGCCTTTCAGGAGGCCTTCGAGCAGTTCTCGGGCGGTTTGTCGCCACTTGCCGTCGGCCAGATCCTTTGACGAGAGTTCGTAGTTTTGTGTGATGTTGCCGACTTCGCGGAGCAAAAGGGCCGATTGCCGGGCGAGGGCTTGCGTCGTCGTCGCCACTTGCCATGCGGCATATTTATCGTGGTTCAGCAAAAAGGCGTACAGGTTCCGGCTGGTGGCGAAGAAGACGAGCATGGCGTGGCCCAGAGGGAGCGATTTTTGGATCTCCGCCGTCGTTTTCAAGGGTGGAAAGGCGATCACCGCCGGATCGCGGCGCACGGCCATCTCGCGCAAGACGAGTTCCTGTTTACGGCCAATCGCCATGAGTAGGGCCATGGCTTGCCCCTGCTTTTTGGTCTTCTCCACATCGTCCTGCACCAGCGGCAGGGCGGCCAACTCCCGTCGCGATGCTGCGGCCTGATCGAACAGATCTTTGTAGAGGGGATAGCGGCTCAACAATTCCTGTCGCTGTAAAATCGCCTGTTGGGACAGTAATTCCTTTGGTCCTTCCAGCACCCAGCGGAGCGATTCTAGTCGCCCGCCCAGCGGCAGGGTGGAAAGGAAGCGATGCCGCCGGGCACGGTCGGCCACTTCCATGGCCAGTTCATGATCCTTGCGGGCGACGGCCGCCTCAAACCAGTGCTCAAAGATCAGGCCATGCGGCACCCAGAGTGCCGCGAGCGATTCCATGGGGTCGGTCAGCCAGTCGGCAGGCTGCGGATCGCGGAGTACGACTTGGTAAAGATCGATTGCCGCCCGAGCCGCGCTGACGCCGTCGCTGCCACCCCCCGTATAGTACTCGTCGACCTCTTGGATATGAAACAGCCAGAGCGAGCCTGTTCGCATGAAGTGCATTACTTTGGCGAGAATTGCGTCACCCTCGGCAACCTTGCGGGCTTGGTAAAGCGCCGTGGCTTCCAGAAACATTCTCCGTGCGGCGAGTCGGCCGCGGGCCATGGTTTTGTTGCCGATGTACGTGCGCGCTTCATCCAGCCGTGCCACCGCTTGCTGCGTCTGCCCCAAAACAAGATGGTTTTCGGCGGCTAGAGTCAGTAGGGACACGTAGATTTGACAGTAACGATTTGTCTTAGCCCAGACTGCGGCCGTAGCCAGCGGTGGGAAGATGCCCTTGCCGTTGGCCAACAAGTAATTCAGCGCACCGTAGCGAAATGCCTCTTCCATCACGCCTAAGTCGGGCAGGCGGTTCAAATCCGTGAAGTAATAGGAGGCGTAGGATGCCTCTTCTAAATGGGCTGCGGCCACAGGAAAATTATTGGCGGCCATGGCCAGTCGGCCAAGCTCCAGGTGGGCGATGGCCGTCAGCGGGTGCTCGAACTCGCCCGATGCGAGTGTGGCTCGTTGCAAAATCGGAATGGCCGCAGCCGTCCGCCCGCCCGCCGACAGGGCCAGCCCTAATTGCAGATTGATCCATGCTTCCGACCAATGGTTGGGCTGTCCTGGCCGTCGCTGCAACGCAGCAATGATACCGTCAATAACGGGATCGTGGGCGGCCAGCGGTCCGAGCAACTCGCCGCGACGGCGGATGGCCAACGTCGTACAGCGAACGATTTCTTGCGGCTCGATGGGAAATAGGTTGGCCTGTTCGACCACCCCGCCCTGTTTGACCGTCGATGAGATGTCGATCTGCCCCCGATTCATGAGCATGCTATACGGCAACAGGCCCAACGGTGCTTGCAGACGGCGAACCTGCCAGGGGGGCGACTTCTTCGCCCCGTTGTCGGGACGGATCGGTTGAAAGACAACCTGGGCCATCCAAGTGGGATAGCTTTGGTAAATTTCCAGGGCGGCCGTGTAATGGACCAAGGCATCTCGATACGCGCCCATCTGGTAGTAGCATTCGCCCTGCATCGTTTCGTAGCAGATGGAGTCGATCCAGCGAGACTGAGTGGTTTTGATCGACCCGCGAGACTCGGCCTTGAAGCGATCCAAGGCCGAGCGGTAGTCGCCGTTATAAAAATCGACGAATGCGGCGTGATAGCTCTTCGTCGGTGCTGTGCGGTCCATCTGGCCGACGGCCGGGCGGCTACTGCCGAGCACCGCCAAAACCGCACTGAACATTAAAGGAAGGAACAAGACCGACCGGTGGAACTCACCACAATGGCGAAAAATGCGAGGTAACATAAAAATCACTGCTCCTGGAACCCAACTCGATCTTACTCTTTTTGCCGACGTATTTCCAGCATCTTCGTAGATTCTGCCCCCCGATGCAGTCCGATGGCTTTAGAATAAAGCTCAAGTTCGCGCCAAATACCCGCGGATCTGCTCAATATGCCTCGGCTCAAATGGTACGGCGGCACCGGGCGAAGGGGGGTGCGGCACCAGCCGACCAGCAATTTCATGGCATAGAGCATCAATTCCTGCCGAATGGATCGCGCTGATTTCCAAGCCTGGTGGCCGCTGGCCGGTGGCACGGGGTAAGTCGCTCTTGTTATGCACCGACAACGCTGTGGGGTAGGATTCAATCAGAACTTGATTCTGCTCGGACCAGGGGAGTGAGTTGTCGAAAACCAGAACGATCAGATCGGCCTCGAAAATTTTTTGCCGGGCCAGATCAATGCCCGCTTGCTCGCTTTTTTCGCCAGTCTCCCGCAGACCGGCGGTGTCGAAGAGTTCCACGGGCCAACTGTCCATGGCGGTCTGTACGCCGACGATGTCCCGGGTGGTGCCAGGCGTGCTGTGGACGATTGTCCGCTGGTAACCGGCAATCGCATTGATCAGGCTGCTCTTGCCCACGTTGGGTTGCCCGGCCACGACGACCTGCCACGGCCGAATGAGGTGCAAACCGGTGGCGGCGTGGGCCAGAAGGGCCTTGATCTGTTGCCGGGCCACGTCTTTTGCACCGAATTGCAGGGAGGACTCGATTTGTTCGAGGGCTTGTCGCAATGTGCCTCGATACTGGTCGAGGAGAATTGCAGCCGTCCGAGTGGTACGAGCTTCAGCCAGGGCCAGTCGAGCGGCGGCGGCAAATGGGTCGGCCTCCTGATTGGCAGTCCACTCTTGCCAAGATATTTGCTGACAGCCACCGCCGACGAAAATCTCTTCGATCCGTGCGACGGCCGCTAGTCCACCGTGGCAGTGGAGTTCGATCGCTGAATCGGAATATCGACTGAGCACGACTTCCTCGCGTAGCGTATGCGTCCCGCCTGCGAAGCCGCCTAGACCAAACAAGCCAACAACAATCCGTCCTGGTGGGAAATCGGCCAGCGGCCGGCCGCTGCGAGTGACGAAATACCTGGCAACCAAGTCCAAGGCATCGGGGCCTTCGATGCGGAGGCTTGCCACGGCCCCGCGACCTGGCGGGGTGAGTTGGATCAGCAGCGGAGAAGCGTCGTGCAAGCGTCAGACCTTCTTATAGTAAATTGCCTTACCGTCACCGGGGGCGTAGAAGTCTTCAAGCGCAGCCACCAACGGGCAGCCGCAACGCTCGTAAAACGCCCGAGTCGCTTGATAGTGTGGCTTTGTCGAGGTCTCGATATAGATGTGTCGGCCGCCTTCCCTGAGGATGATCTCGGCCACGTGATCCATGATCTTTCGGCCCAGTCCTTGGCCTTGGACGGATTTATCCACGGCAATCCAATACAGGTCGTAGCTGCCGATGGTCAGGGCGATGGGGCCGTAGCAGGCATAGCCGACCATGCGACCATCCATTTCGGCAAAGACGAAATGATAGCCACTCGCCGGGCCTTCTTTCAGGCGTTCATCGGCCAATTCCACGGCACAGTCAAGCTCGACCGCATTGAAAACCCCCGTGGATTCAACGAGGGAGCGGATTGCGGCACAATCCGTCGGGTTCAGTTCGGTGCGAAAAGTGATAGGCATGGCGAGAAAATGAATGGGGTTAAAGTTTTTGCTAGAGATAATTCTGGGTGGGCGAATGTTACGACAGCCCTAGCTGCACCCAGAACTGTCGCACCGCGGCTAACACACGGCATCCTCCCGCCCGGCGACGGCTTTCTGCACGATCCGACGGACGGCGTCGTCATAGACCAGGCCGGCCTCTTCCATCGCGGCCACATAGCCGGCCTCGGGGGAAAGACATGGATTCGTATTGATCTCGAGAATCCAAGGCTGACCGGCCAGATCGACGCGGAAGTCAACCCGCACGTAGCCTCGCAGGCCGAACAAACGCCAACATTCCAGGGCCAGTCGCTTCAAATGCTCAACCAGTGGGCGATCAGGCTCGGAAAAGTTGAAGTTCCGCGGCGTGTTATTGTATTCAAAGGAATTTTCGTGCCATTTGGCCTGATGACCGATAATCCGCGGTTTGTCGGCCGGGAAGGTGGAAAAGTCCATCTCGCCGACCGGAAGGATTTGCGGCCCATCGACCGAGTCGAGCATCGGCAGGTTGAATTCGCGGCCGTCAATGAACTTTTCTGCAAAATGGGGCCGGCCCGTCCGAGCGGTGAATTCCCGCAGGCGGTGGCGGATCAACTCGGTGTCGCCCTCGCGAATCACGTTGTTATCGTCCAGCCCGCGAGAACCATGCTCCCAGACCGACTTAATAATGCAGGGCGGCTCCAGGGGTGCCATGTCAGAATCGGAACCACAGCCATGCTCCGAAAGCCAGTGTGGCGTCGGCAGCCCGGCAAGCTGCATGATCCGCTTGGACATCAGTTTATGGTTGGTCGTGAAGAGTGCGTCGGTCGGGTTGCCGGTGAAAGGCAGGCCAAGGGCGTCCAACACCGCCGCGGCAAGATAGGACAAGGAATCCGTTCCTCCCAGCGATTCGACGAGGTTGAAGACTAATTGAGGACGGCACTCCAGCAAGGTCTCGCGCAACGCGGCCAGATCCAAACTGCACGGAAGGGTCGTCGGACAGTGCCCCAGACGGCCAAGCGATTCAGCGATCGCCTTGGCCTGAGTCAGTGTGTCCAGATCTTCTGGAGAATCGTCGGTGGAAACCGCGTTGTGCAAGATAACAATGTTCATAGGCACCTGTTTGCGTCGTAGCAACCATTTTCGGGAAGCAGAGTAGGATTTAGCCCGCCTCTGTATTGTATCCTAGAGACGGCGGACTAGAACCCACCCTACTGCCAGCGGTGGTTTTTGTCACTCGGCAACTGGCTGCGGCGATAATCTGCTCAATCAGCTCTTGGTAGGTCATCCCAAAGAAACCGCAAATCATGGGCAAATCGGAATCCTTGGGGTGGAGGCCGGCCACCGGGTTGACTTCCATGAAATGCGGGCGGCCCTGGCCATCGGAGCGGATGTCAACTCGCGAGGCGTCGCGGCAGCCCAAAGTCCGATGGGCAGCCAAGGCGACTTGCTCGGCCTGGGCCACTTCCGTGTCGTCCGCCCCGCGGCAAGGCAAGTAGCGACAGAACTCCTCATAGCGGTTCTTGTTCGTGTAAGAATAGACCTCGGCCTCGGCTGCCGGCAGGAGGGTGATTTCCATACTGCCGATCACCCGGGCCTCGTCGCCCGTGCCGAGGATGCCGACGGTGAATTCGCGGCCTGGCAGGAAGGTTTCGACGAGGACTGGTTGCCGGCAACTGGCGAGTAATTCCAGGCAGATCCTGCGGAGCGAATCACGGTCCTTTATTTTTGAATTGGCCGAAATTCCCTTGCCGGTTCCTTCGGCCACCGGCTTGGCAAACAGCGGATAGGGAAGATCGATGGCCTCGACATCTTCAATTTTTTTGATGAGAACGAAGGGCGTCGTGGGCAATCCAGCCTGGCCGACGACTGTTTTCGTCAGTCCTTTATGCAGACAGACGGCCAGCACCAGAGGATCCGAGAAGGTGTAAGGGATCTCGTAGAGGTCTAAAATGGCCGGCACCTGGGACTCGCGTGCCGTTCCGTGCAAACCCTCGGTGAGATTGAACACCAGATCCCAGCGGTTCCCGGCCGCCAGACGATCAACCAGTTGCCTTCCGCTGCCGATGCGGTCAGTCTGATGGCCGATTGCTCGCAAAGCCGCGTCGATGGCATCAATCGTGGCCACCCCGTCGAACTCGGCGGTTTCCTCTTCGGAATAGCCCGCGGCCAAGTAGTCAGCACGCAGGTCGTAGGTCAGGCCGATGAACATGGCGGAGGGGCAGAGTTCCGGGTTCGTGGATTTGTGATTTGAGATCTGAAATTTGAGATCCCCCCCTGACTTCGTCCGGGGGATTAGAACTGCTGACGCAACATTTTATTCCCCGCGATCTTACAAAATTGTTTGCTTGGATGATAGGGGGGGAGCGTAGGAGAAAATTTTTATTAGCTGAATGACATTTTCCCGCCTGCGCGGTATAATTCCATATCGTTCAGGTCGTCATTGAAGGGGTCGAAATGGTACAAAATACACTGGAGGAGCGAGTCAGTGCCCTAGAAGATACGGTTGCAGCCCTTGTTACTGGCGTCGGCAGTCAAAAAAAAGACTGGAAAAGTACCGTTGCTATGTTTGAGGGAGATGCCGTCATTGAGGAGATTCAGGAGGAAGGGCGCAAGATTCGTGAGGCCGAGCGGCGGGCAGCGCGGCAGGAATCCGAATCGTGATTCTGCTTGACACCGACCACGTCAATATACTTCAGTCAGGAGGCTCACTGGCGGCCAATTTGACTGACAGGATGAGTGCGTCGTACGATCAGGATTTCGGGGTCACGGCCATCACGATTGAAGAGCAAATGCGAGGCTGGCTGGCCTTGATTCACCGCCTAAACAACGTGCAAAAACAAATTTCAGCTTATGCGCGTTTGGTGAGTCTTTTTAGTTTCTTTGCCCGTTGGCAAATTGCGCCGTTCGATCAAGGAGCAGTGGACGAGTTCACCCGATTGCGAGAAATGCGGGTCCGCATCGGCACTATGGACGTCAAAATCGCCGCAACCGCCCTAACTAATGGGGCGATGCTTCTGTCTGCGAATCTCCGCGACTTTGAGCAAGTGCCCGGTTTGCGAGTAGAGAACTGGCTTGGTTCTGGATCGTGAAACATGCTCCCGAAAACTCAAGTTGACACCAGTCCACGGTAGCCACGGAACGACGTCAAATGAATTGATTTCTTTGTCCGTGAAGACCACCTCGGACTACCCTCCCGTCTGATGCTCGTCAATATCGATGATGTTCCCCTTTTGCCATCAGTCGTATATCCATTCACTGCTGACGGCTTCGTCGGAGAGCGACACACCGCAGTCAGAACCAGCTTCGAGCAATAACCGTTCCCAATCATCCCTCGGCTGAATGAGCGGTCGCACAAAGCGATCCTTGAGTGCCTTGATCGCCAATTCCTCGGCAGTTATCCCTTGACGGCTAGCGACCTGGATCAAAACAGTTTCTAAATCGGAACCAAGATTGAGCACCATCGTGAACCTCTCGTGTCTGCATGAAAAATTGGCCGGGTTGCTGACGCACATCAAACCTCAAACGCCCCCGTTGACGTCCGGATGATTTTGACTCGGTTCCTGCGGAATAATCAACTCACAAGCTGTCGGGGAGTTCCGGGGACGGCATACGCCAATACCCGCTGATTTATGTACCCTGTTGTTCCCGGAAATCTGGTTCGTCCGGTCTCCCTTGCCCTGCTTTCGTTATGCCAAGAGTCGGAGTAGGAACGCCACTCTAGTCTATGGCATGAAAATACTAGCTGCGTCCCAGTTCCGACTCCTATTTCCACGTGATTGACCAAGAATCTGGATGTACTCCCCAGCCTACATCCGGCCAGGGTTTACCATTTAGACTATACCCGCCACCGAGAGGTTGACCTCTCCGCGGCTGCAATGTTCCTTTGCCTGTCCACTCTTCTGTATAACGCTTTCCATCGCCGCCTATTCCTGAAAGTGTCGCCCCACTCTTGCAAGTAAATGACCATGAATCTTTCTTCATTCCATTAAATTTGCCACGAAAAGGTTTACCATTAAGCGTAAATTGTATATATGGTGTTCCCTTTATATCATAAACTTTAGATACGGACAAAGGCCCGCTGTCACAGGACTTTACCGAATACATCCGCCCGTCCTCACCGATTCCAGACAGCTCCCACTTGGAGGTATCTTGCTTCCGAGAGGTTACAACCGAAACTTCCCCGATTTGCCGCAACCGTTTCTCCAATTTGGCTTTTACCAGTCCGCTGAGTCCCGGCACCGCCTGCTCATACCAAAACTTGGCACGTTGCTGGGCAGCAAGTTTGTCGTTTGCTTCCGCTTTCTCGGCAACGTCCCACCAGGCATCGCCAATCGTTGCCTGGGCCTCGCTCTCCTTCGGCTTGTCGAGGTCGAGTGCGGCAAGTTCCTTCAACGTGGCATCGCTGCCTTGCGCCAACATGGGCAGCCCCGTTGCCCAGTCAAGTTTGCTGAAGCAGCGGTACTTGCCCACTAGCAAATTGGCGTCCGGATCGGTCGGTTTCTCCTTGAGGAGAGCCACGGCTGCGGAAACCTTTTCGTAGCCCGAGCGAGCTTTGCCCACGCGGTCTGCCAACGCCACAACGTCTTTACGGAGATTCGAGTCACGTGCCTTGCTGGCAGCCGCCTTGGCCGTGTTCATCATGCCATCGGCCAGGTCGAAACGGTCCTGCAGAATCGCTTCGTCCAACAAAGGCGCCAAGGCTTCCACCAAGTTTTTGTAGGCATCCGGCGGGCGGCCGGTCAAGGTGGAGGACTGCTGCAGCACGGTGGCTTTCATCGCCAACGCATCGACGAAGAACAGCCGGCCCAATTCCTCGATGGCCTGGAAGGCTGCTTCCCCGTCGCCAGCCCCGACCGCCATGTCGCGTGCGATCCGCAATAAAACGTATTGTCCGGCCGGCTCGGTTTCCTTAGCGGCGTCCTCGATCAGTTTTCTTGCCAGCTTGGCCTTTTGCGAGACGGTTCGTGCCTGCTGGTATTCCTCTGAGTAGACGTCGCGAACCAGTGCGGTGGCCTTCTTTTGCGCTTCTTCGCCCGGCACGGTGGCTTTCTTGACCAGCGGTTCCTGCGAGTAAATGCCCCCCGGCCAAGAAACCGCAAATATTATGGCACTCACGGCCAGAACGATCCGAAAACCAATCTTGGTACTCATGTCTCGCGACTCCTTATTGATGGAAATTGTGAACAGGATTGAATCAGAACGGTTTAATGTATCATTCTGGCAGTAGTTGTAAATAAGCTTCTAAACCCCCTCGGGGTCGGAATATCGATAGGTATTGCCTTCAAAATTCCGCAATAGCAGGTCTTCGCCGTCGCGGCCGACGACGTAATTGGGCAGCAAGGGAATCTTGCCACCGCCGCCCGGAGCGTCGATCACGAACGTGGGCACGGCATAGCCGGTCGTGTGTCCGCGAAGGCCCTCGATAATCTCCAGACCCTTCGACACCGGGGTACGGAAATGGGCGGAGCCGGTAATCGGGTCGCATTGGTAGAGATAATACGGCCGGACCCGCATTTTGAGCATGTGGTGCATCAACGATTTCATCGTCGGCAAGGTGTCGTTAATGCCACGCAGCAACACCGTCTGCGAGCCAAGGGGGATGCCCGCGTCGGCCAGCCGCTCACAGGCCTGGTACGATTCCTGCGTACACTCGTCCGGATGGGCAAAGTGCAGGCTCATCCAAAGTGGATGGTGCTTCCGCAGCATCCGGCACAGCTCCCGGGTGATCCGCTGGGGGAGCACGGCGGGCATTTTTGTGCCAATGCGAATGAACTCCAGGTGCGGAATCGAACGCAGGTTCGTCAAGATCCAGTCCAGCTTGTCGTCGCTCATGAAGAGCGGGTCGCCGCCGGAGACTAGCACATCGCGGACTTCCTTGTGATTGCGAAGATATTCAAAAGCCTGCTTCAGCCGAGCCTCATTGGGGACGATGTCGCCCTGGCCAACAACCCGCGAACGGGTGCAATAGCGGCAATAGCTGGAACAGGAATCGAGTGCCAACAGCAACACCCGGTCGGGATACCGGTGGACCATTCCGGGGGTGGCACTGTCGTGATCCTCGCCCAGCGGGTCGGCCGATTCGCCCCGAGCCTGCGCGAATTCGCTGGCCGTAGGAATAACGGTCCGCCGCAAAGGCTGCTGGGGATCGTCCGACGAAATCAGGCTCATGTAGTAGGGGGTAGTGGCAACCGGCAGGATTTCCCCGGCCCGTTCAAGCCCTTCTCGCTCATCCGCGGAAAGTTCGAGCATTTTCTCAAGTTGCCCGCGTGTCCGGATGCGATTTCGGGCGTGCCACCGCCAGTCGTTCCATTGCTTGTCGGTCACGTCGCGATAAAATGCCTTGCGAAAGGCTCGGCAGCGTGGTGACCCGCGGGAAGGACGGGCGACTATCGCGGGAGTGGAAATTTCTCGCCGCGGCAGTTCGGGAAGAGTCAGCGGCCAGAGACGCTGCTGAACCCGTAAACGACCGTGATAAGAGCGACTCTGGCTAAAACTACCTGGAGGCTCCTCATCGACTTCCACGCGAGAAATGGTCGAAGGGCCAATATCGAAATCATTCATTCTCTCAAACTCCTTGAGGGTCGCCGATCCAGACCTCCTGGATCTTGGCGTTGGCCTTTACAGGCCAGGGACGGCATCTCATATGCCGATCCCTCGGGGTTGCGTGCGTTTTCTTTACCTTTCGGCAATTGCATGCAACTCTCTAAAACATCTTCATATCCTCTATAGAAAAAATGTCAAGCCTAAATCACCTCAGAACCCAAGATTCACGAAAATTTATTTTGGCGACGTGCCACAATCTCACGCGAGCGACCGATATTCGTCCGATCGCCACCTCGTTGAATTGTATGCATGCGACGGGCATATACCAAATTTTCCTGGAGTCGTGCAACCCCAATGAGTCAAACATCGCCCTGAATCCAGCCATTTTCTTGCATCCCGCATCCTCTCAGACGTGGACGCGGCGGAGATAGAGAAACCATTCCAGCAGTGCGATCACCAGACCGGCAAGCACCAGTTCCCTCCATATTTCACGGTGCCCCGCGACCCAGCCGGTCTTGCCCGTCACTTCCACATAGCCGATCTTGATGGTCGATTCAGCCTCTGGTCGGATATTGCTCTCAGCCGGGTCGAGCAGATTGACGGCAAATTGCCGCACCAGCTTGCCGCCCGACAGAATCCGATAAACTCCCAGTTCGTCCGTGACCGTGAAGGTCAGCTTGCCGGAGGAACCGGGCGGAAGATGCTTCTTGGTCCCAGACGGGATCTGGATATCCAGTCCGGTTCGGGAATCAGGGGCATCAAAGGTCACGGGCATTCCCGGCCGATAGGAACCGGAGGCCGTCAAGTCTTGGCTGCCTGCCCGATCCGTCAGGAGATTGAATACGAACGAGGCAAAACTCGCTCGCCAGGGCCAGTCGGTATTTCGATAAATGGCACGAGAACCATTGGCTGCCGCGCGCTCCTCGAGCAGGGTCATTCCCAGTACCACGTCCTCAAAACCTTCGCGGGGAGCGGTCGCTAGCAACGGCCCTGCGTCGGAATCGACGAGTACCGTCCCCCCGCTCGGCACAACCAGCGGCGCGGCCGTAATCACCTTCTGAATCTCGTTGATATCGACCCATTGCATCAAGCGGTGCGACACGGCGGCATCGATGATTTGCGGCAGGGCGACCTCGGGCTTGGCCTTCCAGCCGCCCCCGGGCGGAAGGCAGCCGATGAAAAACGTGTTGGTTCGCGGCATCTTGGATGGCGGAACCCGATCATAGACCGCGAGATCCCACGCGCCCAATTCGATCTGGTCCTGATAAGTCTTAGTCTTGAGAAAATCAGAAGTTTCCACGCGGACCTCGGCCAATTCGGTCGCCGCCTTCGTAGCCAGAACCTGCTCCAGACGTTCGTTCTTGGGCGTAATCAGCAAAATCCTAGCTCGGCGAGGCGGGTTGACGACAATCCACGCCTCGTCGTCCACGGCTAGTTGGTCGCCCGTCTCGGCCCGGAGGTGCAAAACGCCCGAATCAAAGTCGTCCAGCGGGAAGGCCAGCCTCCGGGTTTCGCCCGGCGGAATGCTCAAACGGTCGGCGTCGGTCGCCCGGATCTGGTCGTTAACGAACAATTTCAACAGAACTTCAGCCGCCGCCGGGCCGGAGTTGCTCAAGCGGGCAAATGCCTGGAGCTTGCCATTTTTATCATCGGCGCGGCTCGCGCCAAAGGCCACGATGCCCACGTTGGCGGAGTCGGAACGGCCGATCGGCACGAAGATCGGATCGAGGTTGCCTAGCTCGAAGTTCAGGACAGCGGGGAAGCGGCCGTCGCTGAAAATGAAGAGTTTCGTCCCGGCTACGTGGAGATCGGTCGATTTTTCGTTCGCCTGGCCTGGATTGACCAGACCAGCGGCCAGCTTGAGGGCTTCCGAGAGGTTCGTCGAGTGCTGGCTGGGGCGGATTGCAGCTAGGGCCTCACGGAGTTGCTGGCGGTTGTCGGTGAAGTTCTGCTCGACCCGGGCGATGTCGGAAAAGCTGATCAGCATGGCGGATTCGCCGGAGCGCATCTGGTCGATCAACTCGCCCACGCGGCGTTTGGCCTCCTCCAGCCGGTTCGGCTGGACGTCGGTGGCTTGCATGCTGGCCGAGTTATCGATCAGGAGGACCAGCCGACTGCCGGAGAGGCGGAGGGCCTGCCAGCTTGGCCTGAGCACGGCCAGAACGATGAAGAACACGACCGCCAGTTGCAGGTAGAGCAGCAAATTGTTCCGCAGCCGCTGCCAAATCGAGTTGACGTGCAGGTCTTCGATCGACTTGTGCCAGAGGTACGTGCTAGGGACCTCCAGCGGCCGACGCTTGAGCTTGAGGAAATAGAGCAGCATGATCGCCGGCGGCACGGCGGCCAAAATGGACCATTGCCACCAGGAGAGCATGTTGGAGAATTCGGGAAGCACAGGAGGATATCCCTATCCAATAATGTCATACCAGCCCGTCTTGGCTGACCAATTCAAAAAAAACGTCGTCCGATTCAAAGTTATTTTGTTCGAGCTGGCACTGAAACCAAACGGTCAGGCACCACTGGACAACTTGGTAAGCAATTTTCTGTTAAACAATCCTCTTATATTAACAGAATGGCTCGCAACCTGACAGCACTCGAGCTAGCAGGCCGTAGGGTGCGTGGAGCGAACCGGCCGGAAAATGGTGGGTTGCGCACGAAGTCGAGACGCTGAAAGCACTTACCACTGTTCCAGATTAGTTCGCGTAACGCACCGTTCGATGCTTCACCCACTCCGTGTGCCGTCCGCCCCCGCTCGGCGAGTGGGCAAAACACGACAGTTATTGGTGGGCCGCTACTAACTGACATCTACCGCCCGAGCCAATGACAGGCGATTTCCAAGCTTACCGACCAAGGTATCGACATCGGGTCGGCGGCAACGCCAAGGGACGGACGACGGTCGTCACGACGCTCGATGTGATGTCGGTCGGGTTGGAGTTCGATTGCAGAACAACAGGCACATTAACTTTCGCCGAAACCGAGGATGCGGTCCGTCCGAGATACCAATATTTGGTCGGCGGCAACGCCAAAAGATGGACCACACTCGTCACGACGCTTGACGTGAAATCGGCCGGATTGGCGTTCGGGTCCATATTATCGCTGAAGACTACTGCCGTGTTGGTGATTGTGCTTGCGGCTGCCGTCGTGACTTGGCCCATGACCGTGATCATGACTGTGTCCGTGCCCGAGCCTTCCTTCCCCAGGGTGCCCAGGTAAAGAGTGAGTATGTTGCCCGAGATCGTCGCCGAATTCTGACCACTGGCCGAAAGATAGGCGAATCCTGTCGGCAGTGTATCGACGACCGTTACCCCCGTGGCAGTTGTGAGCGAATGATTGCTCACGACCAGCGAATACGTCAGGCCAGAACCGACGGTCACCGGATTGGGCGTCGCGGTCTTGACGATCTTCATCTCAGGGAAATCGGTCGGAACAACAGGTACGTCGATCGGCGTCGAAATCGAGGCCGAGTTGTTGGCCGGGTTGACGTCGGTCGTGCCGGCGGGCGCGGACACCGTGGCCGTGTTCACGAGGTTGCCGCTGGCCGAGGGTGAAACCGCCGCCACCAGCGTGAAGGTCACGCTGGCCCCGGGCACCAGGTTGACCAGGTTGTTGACGATGCTCCCCGTCCCGCTCGGCGTCGCCACGCTGGCACCCGCCGAGGCAAAGGTGGACCAGGCGGCGGAGTTGATCGACGCCGGCAGTAGATCGTTGACCGCCGCCCCGACCACGGCCGAAGGGCCATTATTGCTGACCACGATGGAATACGTCGTGCTCGTGCCAGGCGTGTAGGTTGGCACGCCGTCCGTCTTGCTGATCGCCAGGTCGAATGCCGTTACGGGCGTGTCCGTGTCGGTCGCCGAGTTGTTGGCCGGGTTGATGTCGGTCGTGCCGGCGGGCGCGGACACCGTGGCCGTGTTCACGAGGTTGCCGCTG
>JBAWVO010000155.1:0-15277 GCA_037147235.1 Planctomycetota bacterium
CCCCCGCTCGGCGAGTGGGCAAAACACGACAGTTATTTCTGCGCCGGTCCTAAGGGACGATAGTCTGGATTATTCATAAATTGTAGGGTGCGTGGAGCGAAACCCCTGGGAAATGGTGGGTTACGCACGGAATCCAGCGAACGGCAACCTTTCACCCTGGTTTAGACCGGTTCGCGCAACGCACCACTGCGATTGAGTTTCCGTGCTCCACCCACCCTACGAAGAAATCCTTACAAGAAAGAATCTGGCATGTTGCATCGATCCTCCCGCGGCATTCTGGCCGCACTCGGCCCCGTTGCTGTACTGGCTTGGCTAGGGGCATCCGTGGTAGCAGATGAAAATACCAAGAAGTCCCTTGTGCCGCCGGTGCAAGAGAGCAAGGCAGCCGACAAAGATCCCTTTGATGTACCCAACGGCACGATTGAGGAATTGCAAAAATACATTGATGGCTTGAACAAAATTCATCCGTCGTCGAGTCTCCGGCCAGCGGTCGCGGAGCTTCATAAAAAGCGAGCGACGGCGCAACGGAATGCCTGCGACAAGATTCTGGCGGCCAAGCCCACTCCCGAGCAAGCCCAGGCGGCTGTCCGCTTGAAAGTCGCCTCGCTGGCGGTCCTTGGCCGGCTAGGCGATCCGACGGCGCAGACCGATCTTGAATCCACGGTGGATCAAGTCGAAAAACTCGGCCTCAAGGAAATGATTCGCGACGTTCAGTTGGCCGCCTTGGAGAACCGTGCGGAGCAAGCGAGCGCGATGCCGGATGCAGAATACGGCAAGTTCGTCGAGCGTCTGAAGGTTTTTTTGCAAAGAGGGCCGATCGACACCACATCGGCCAAGCTTGCCGTGAATGTTGCCATGGCTGCGGAACTATCGAATCGTCCTCGGTTGGCTGTTGATGCCTACCGGGAATTGGGAACGGTCCTCGCCACGAGCAAGGACGAGAAGGCTACCGACACTGCGGCTACGATGCTTGGCGCGGCGCGGCGACTGGACCTGGTTGGCAAGCCGTTTGTCCTGGAAGGCTCGACGGTGGCCGGCAAGCCACTGGACTGGAAGAAGTACGAAGGCAAGATTGTGCTCATCGATTTCTTTGCCACTTGGTGCGGTCCCTGCCGCCAGGAGATACCGAACATTACAAAGTGCTACAAGGCCTATCATAAACGCGGGTTCGACGTCGTGCGAATCAGCATCGACCGCGATCGCAAGGCAATCGTCGATTTCGTGGAAAAAGAAAAGCATCCCTGGACAATCCTGTTGGACCGTAACGAAGCCCGCGGCACCGACAATTCGATGGCGACGTACTACGGCATTTTCGCGATTCCGCAAATGATCCTCGTCGGCAAGGACGGCAAGGTGCTGGCCTTGAACGTCCGCGGTGAACAGCTCGGCAAGAAGCTGGAAGAACTGCTGGGGCCAGCGGAAGAAGAGCGGAGTACGAAGAGGAGTGCGAACTCGGCGGAGAATGCCGGGAAATAGTGCCGCGGATCGAATGGCTGTTGCTCTTCACCGAGGATCATTCTGTATGCTGTCCCCCGAATCTCGGCAAGGACGGTGCTCAGACGATTTCAGCTTATTTAGAACGAGGGACTGCTTCGACCAATGTTTGCCGATTTGCTGTACAAACTCCGCGCGCACTACTTTGGCCCTCTGCGTCAGCCAGGATACACCTTCACGCCGGAGATAGACTCCCTCCATCGGTCCGTCGTAAAGAGACGATTTTCCTAAAAATCTCGGGATTTCATTTAGACGGAGAATGCCGGTTGCAATCTTTGGCACCACGCCGAGTTCGAGTTCGGCAATGAGTTCATCTCTGCGGGCACTATTCATAAACCGTTGCTCATGCCTATCGTAGACATCGAAGGCAAGAAAGAAATCCGGCAGCAGGGTGTATTGGATGGAATGGCACGCACAGCACCATTCGCCAAAGATTGTGAGGCGATCACCTAAAGCGTCAAAGAGGCGGGACTCACGTTCGGACAGCCAGTTCCAGAGCGGGGCAAACTGACCTTTCATTCCTGGTTCCAAAAGGCCGCCCCGGTTCTGTGCGATTAAATTTCCTCCGTGGTCGAAGGAGATTCCGAGATTCGCTCCGTCAACCTTCTCCTCGATAGACACGGGGCCGCGAAGGAATTCTTCCGCTTCCGTGCGGGCCAGGACTTTGTCTTCACGTGCTGTGGCCGAGCCAAGCCAGAGCAAGTGCGGTGTCGTGGGAAATTTTACAAATCCTCTGCCCATGGCATTAGGTGGTTTTGCGAATCCTAATTGATTCCAATTCGTCGCGGCAAAGCACTTCGAGCCGAATCCCGTGGCTGGCAAGCCGTGACTCCCAGCCGAGCCACTTGCAGTCCGCCGACTGAAGAATTGGCGGCTTTTCGCCATGCGCATTCGCAACCGCAACAAACTTTCTGTCGGCTGGATCGAAATCCTCCAGGAGCACTGCGTCGGATGGAAACTCGGTAAAAATAGTTTTCTCTTCGTTCATTGCCGTAATCGTCACAAAGCAAACATGCTGCGGCATCATTTTTCGTTGCAGTAGCCATTTAAGAAAAGCACTGCCTGGCGTGGGCTGCCGATTTGCATCTAGCCTGTTTCCGTATTCACCAAGAATCAACCACGAGCGGTCGAGGACAACCTGTTCATCCGATTGAACCTTCTCAAGCCTATTTACGCAAGCGGCGCGACATTGGGGACTCATTTGCTCCGCCTGTCCATCGGCAACGAGAAGCACGTTTGTATCGATGACTATCGCGCTCATTTTTCCTCTTTCTGAGCCTGCTGTCGGCGAGCTTCCGCCTTGGACATCTCAAAAAGATCTTGCATACTGTTTCCAAAAAAGTCTTCGGGCCAATTAACGATGTTACCATACTCATCGAGTTGTAGCGTCTCGAGTTTCGATTCGCTGCCCGTGCTATGAGCAAAATAGGCAGCAACTTTCGACGACGAAATGGGATGCTCCGGCTGACTTTCGGCAATTCGACGCTGAAGCCTATTGAGAAAATGTTCCGAGTGTGTCTCGATAATCAACTGGATACCGCGCTCCTTTCCATCCTCACGCGCCGCCAAGACCTCAATGAACAAGTCCGCGAGACGCGCTTGTGCGCGGGGATGGAGATGCAATTCCGGCTGTTCGATGAAGAGGATCGAGCCGGCCGGCGCGTAGAAAGATTGCACGATCACAGGCAGCACTTGGGAAATTCCAAATCCCACATCAGGGATATCGACCCAAGACGGCGAACCTGGCGTCTTGACTTTGACTTCGTATTCTTTGCGGTTGGCCGAAATTCGCCGCACCGCGAACTCATCAATCAGTTCAAGATCCTTGAGCCTCTCCGCAATAAACTGCTGAAAGAATTGAACCCTTTGCCTCGGCCGGGTGCTGAGTTTTCTTTCCTTCGCGGCCAGCATGGCACTTATCGCATTTTCGCCCGAATAGCCAACACTTTCAGGTTCGCCGCCCGTCCAATAATAAAGCCGCTCGCCCTTCGATCGCAACGGGCCTAAGTAACTGACCGATCGCAGCAACCTCTCCATTTCGAGACTGAAGTCCTTCACAAAATCAGCGTTTTGATAGTATCTCGCGGTTTCATCGGGAAAGCCATAAAACTTCGTCGGGGCACCTAGCGAATAAACTCGCCCCGGGTTTCGCGTCAAAGTATAGGGGCTCGCTTTCAGGTCATACGCCGGTTGTTCAGCATGCTTTTTTCGCTCAACCGAGACCCACATGCTCTCGGTGCCGTCATTCACCAATTCGTACCTGAAACGATCGACCGCAAGAGGTGGCTGCTTGCCTCTTATTCCCATTTCGGCAGAAAACCGCATTTCATTGCCGCTACACTTAAACTTCGACCTCGGATCGCCGACTTGAAGAACTTCCGGAAGTTGCCATGCAAAATTGAACCCCAAACTGTTCTCTAGATCACGACGATATACCAGTTCCTCGAACGATCCCAGGTTCACGGGCGTGTTCGCATCCCCCGGATGGATCACGAGTTTTCGATCCGAGGAGTCAACCGTTTGTTTTAGCATCAGCAAGAATTGTGCGATGCTACTCTTGCCCGAGCTATTCGTCCCAAAGAACACGGTTAAGGGCGCCATCCTGATCGGAGTCGTGTCTTTCCACCCTTTGAAGTTCTTTAGTTGGAGTTGCGTTAACATGCTGGCCCTACCTCCTGCTCCCGTTATCTGGATTATTGTGCAAGTATATCAAACCCTACAGCGGTTAGACAGAGGCACTTTCCGAAGGAATTTTCCCGGGGCCGTAAGGCACGCAATGGAGCAATAATGCTTCGGAATTATTTTTCGGATTCCTCGCCAATTCTAGTTGGCTTACTTGGGACGTTCATCCTCTTCCGGCGGAACGGGCCGCTCTTCGTCCTCTTCAGGCGACTCGTAGGGAAGGCCATAGCCTTCTTTGAGCCAGCGATTTAGATCGGCCAGACGGCAGCGGATACTGCAAAACGGCAATGCCGAACTTTGCTCCGGATCGAAGAGACGTTCGCACAGAGGGCAAGGACGCTGGCTCATAGAACGGTGGATGGTGAGCGGTGGATGGTGGACGGTGGATGGTGGACGGTGGATGGTGGATGGCCGGTGAATTATAGTACTGAGTACTGAGTACTGAGTACTGAGTACTGAGTACTGAGTACTGAATACTGAGAAACTATCTCAAAACACTCTTGAAGAACCACGAAACACACGAAACACACGAAAGAGAACGAAATACAACTGCCTTTTTTCGTCTGTTTTGTGTCTTTCGTGGTTCTCTTTGAGTTCTGAGATGGATTCTGAGTACCGCCCACCACCTCACTTCTTCCCGCTCTTCCCCTTCTTTCCGCCACTGCTCTCCGTAGACTTCTCGGCATGGCTGGATTTCTCTGCCGTGCTAGACTTTTCTGCGGGACTGGACTTCTCTGTTGTGCCGGACTTCTCGGAGGGGCTGGACGAACTGGCCGACTTGTCGGCGGCGGCGGCCTTCTTGTAAGATTCGCTGCGGTAGTCGGTCGTATAGAAACCGGAACCCTTGAAGACAATCGCCAAACCCGTCCCGATCAGCCGGCGAAGCTTTTTCTTGCCACACTCGGGGCACTGCTTCTTCGGATCATCCTTCATCGATTGAAACAGCTCGAACTGGTGCTCGCAGGCATCGCACACATAGTCATAGGTTGGCATGTTAGTGGCTCCGGGATTGGGGGCAAAGTTACTTACAAGGCATCCGGCCCGCGCGACACGATCACGAGGCTGGGCCGCACGACGCGATCGTACAACTGGAAGCCGGATTGGGTTACGAGTACGACGGTGTTCGGTGGAACTTCATCGGTTACCTGTTGCGAAATTGCGTGATGCAGGTGCGGATCGAAAGGCAAATTCAAAGCCTCGATCCGCAAACAGCGGTACCTCGCAAATACTTCTTCAAATTGCCGTGCAACCAGTTTCACGCCTTCCAGCAGACCGGCCACATCCTGCGATTTCTCAGCCGCATCAATCGCCCTCTCGATGTTGTCCAACACCGGCAAGAGGTCATACATCAGCGGTTGGTTGGCATAGCGGCGATGTTCCTCGATCTCGCGAGCGGCCCGCTTGCGGTAGTTTTCCAACTCCGCCTGACTGCGGAGCACGCGGTCCTTGGCGGCTTCGAGGTCGTTGTGCAACTGATCCAAGAGATTCTCCTCCACAGCCTCGGGCGCGTTGTCCGCGGCACCCGGGTCCGTGGACGATTCTGGATTAACCGCCGGCTGCGGTGGGGCATCATTCGTGGTGTTGGTATTTTCGTCGTTCATGGGAAACGTGAGGATCTCACGGGCTTTCTTCGGAGTGGAATAAATCCTTGATTTTCTTGAAAAAGGTCTTCCGCTTTGGTGAAACATTGGTGTTTTCGATTTCGGCCAACTCGCGGAGCAATTCCTCGTGGCGGTCGGAAAGCCGCTTGGGTATTTCGACCGCGATTTGCACGTGGAGGTCGCCACGGCCGCGGTAACGGACATCGGGCATGCCCCGGCCACGCAACGTAAATACCTCGCCGGGCTGGGTGCCGGGCGGCACGTCGACCTGCTCTGGACCGCTGAGCGTGGGAACTTTGATCGGCGCACCCAAGGTGGCCTGCGAATAGGTGATCGGCACCTGGCAGACCAAGTCGCGGCCTTCACGATGGAAGAGCGGATGTTCCTTGACGTGGATCAAGCAATAGCAATCGCCCGGCGGTCCACCGGAAGTACTCGGCTCGCCTTCGCCGCTGAGACGGAGTTGTGTACCGTTGTCCACGCCCGGGGGAATATCGACCTTGCGGCTGACATGCCGGGGTAGATAGCCGTTGCCACGGCAGGAAGGGCAGGCTTCACGAATCACGCGGCCGCTTCCATGGCAGGAAGGACAGGGCGTTTGCAACGAGAAAAAGCCACTGGCCTGAACAACACGGCCACTGCCGCCGCAGTAGGGGCATTTTTCCGGCCTGGTGCCGGGCTTAGCCCCCGAGCCGCTACAGGTGTCGCAAGCGGAATGCCGGTCAAATTCGACGGCCTTCGACGCGCCGTTGGCCGCTTCGATGAGGTCGAGCGTGACTTCGCACTGCACGTCGCCTCCCTTGCGAGTCTGGCGACCTCGGCCTCGGCCGCCGCCAAAGAGTTCGCCGAAGATACCATCGCCGAAGACATCGCCAAATGCCTCGAAAATATCGCCCACGTTGTGGAAGTGTGGCGCATCGTTGCCCTGAAGACCCTGGAAGCCGTAGCGATCATATTTCGCTCGCTTTTCCTGATGGTTCAGAACCTCAAATGCTTCAGCCGCCTCTTTGAATCGGGTGATCGCCGTTTCATCGCCCGGGTTGCGATCGGGATGGAACTTCAGTGCCAGTTTGCGATAGGCATCGGAGATCTGCTCCTTGGTTGCGGAGCGATCAACGCCGAGAATTTCGTAGAGGTCGCGTTTATCAGCCATCTTCACCATATTGTAGCTTAATCGACACGATGGCAGAAAAAACGGGGCCACCCCAAGTCAGAGGTGGCCCCGCGCTTTAATGCAATCGGGTTCTGTTAGAACCACCGCTTAGCGGACAGATCCCTCGACCATCTTCTTCTTGTCGTCTTTTTCCAGGTCGGTAATCAAGGTCTCGGTGGTCAACATCAATCCGGCGATGCTGGCAGCGTTCTGTAATGCCGTGCGAACAACCTTCAACGGGTCGATGATGCCGGCCTTGAACATGTCAACATACTTGCCCGAATAGGCGTCAAAACCAATGTTGTCGGCCTTCTGGCTGACCTCGTCGGCCACCACCGAACCGTCAACACCGCTGTTTTGGGCGATCTGCTTGATCGGACCAGACAACGCCCGCAGGATGATATCAACCCCAACCTTCTCGTCGCCCCTGGCACCGCGGGTCTTCTCGACCGCAGCCTTGCAACGCAGCAAAGCAACGCCGCCGCCGGGCAGTACGCCTTCCTCGGCAGCCGCACGGGTGGCATGCAGTGCATCCTCCACGCGAGCCTTGGTCTGCTTCATCTCGGCCTCGGTGCTGCCACCAACCGAAATCACCGCCACGCCGCCGGAGAGCTTCGCCAGACGCTCCTGGAGCTTCTCGCGATCATAGTCGCTGTCACTGGATTCAATCTGCCGCTTGAGCTGCTCGACGCGGGACTTGATGTCGGCCGGCTTGCCGCCGCCTTCGATGATCGTCGTGTTGTCCTTGTCGATCGAGATCTTCTTTGCCCGGCCGAGTTGTTCCAGCGTAAGATTCTCGAGCTTCAATCCGAGATCCTCACTGATCACGGTGCCGGCGGTCAGGATGCCGATATCGGCCAGCAGGGCCTTGCGCCGATCGCCAAAACCAGGGGCCTTCACGGCAGCAAGGTTGAGCACGCCACGGAGCTTGTTCACCACGAGGGTCGTGAGGGCCTCGCCCTCGACGTCCTCGGCAATGATCAACAGCGGCTTACCGGAGTGCGCGACCTTCTCCAAGATGGGAATCAACTCGCGGATATTGCTGATCTTCTTCTCGTGAATCAGGATCAAAACATCCTCAAGCTCGACGCTCATCGTGGCTGGGTTATTGATGAAGTAGGGCGATAGGTAGCCCTTGTCGAACTGCATGCCCTCAACGACGTCGTAGGTCGTTTCGGCAGTCTTGCCTTCCTCGACCGTGATCACGCCGTCCTTACCCACCTTGGCCATGGCTTCGGCAATGAGCTTGCCAATTACCGGATCGTTGTTGGCACTGATCGCGCCGACATGGGCGATGTCGTCCGAGCCGCTGATCGGCTTGGCCATCGTGCGAAGGTGCTCGACGGCCGCATCAACGGCCTTCTCGATACCGCGTCGAACGGCCGTGGGGTTGGCACCGGCAGTGATGTTTCGCAGACCTTCACGGAAGATCTCGCGAGCTAACACCGTGGCGGTCGTCGTGCCGTCACCCGCCAAGTCCGAAGTTTTTGAGGCGACCTCGTTAACGAGCTTCGCGCCCATGTTTTCGAAGCGATCCTCCAGATCGATTTCCTTGCTCACCGTAACGCCGTCCTTGGTGACGGTCGGGCCGCCATAGGACTTGTCGATAATGACGTTATGACCTGTCGGACCGAGAGTCACAGCGACCACATCGGCCAGTTTTTCCACACCCCGAAGCAGACGCTTCCGGGCCTGATCATCGTATAGTAGTTGTTTAGCCACGTTGGCAGTTCCTTAATGATGGACGTGTAGGCGGGGGAATGGTGGGACTTAGGCGACCATGCTGCTCGATGATGCCTTCGTCGTCACCCTACAAGTGTTTCCTTACTTGACAACCTTCGCGAAGATGTCGGTCTCGCGGAGGATCTTGACCTCACGGCCATCGATTTCGACTTCGGAGCCGGAATACTTGCCGTAGATGACTTCGTCGCCGACACTGACCGAGAGTACGCCGCGCTCGCCACTATCGAGCAGCTTGCCCGGGCCGACGGCGATGACGGTGCCTCGCTGGGGCTTCTCCTTGGCCGAATCAGGCAAGACGATGCCGCCTGCGGTCACTTCTTCGGCTTCCTTCGGCTCCACCACGACGCGATCGTCCAAGGGACGTAATTTGATGCTGTCTTTTGCCATGATCTTATAGTTCTCCTGTCAATTTTAGTTATGAATTATTGTTCTGCAACAATCCTCTCCCAAGGGGAAAGGGGAGCGGAAGACTAGAATCCGCCCATGCCGCCCATACCACCGCCCATGCCACCCATGCCGCCCATTCCACCCATGCCGCCGCCCATTCCGCCCATGCCACCCCCCATACCGCCACCAGGACCAGGTCCGGCGGCATTGCCGTCGTCCTTCTTGGGAATCTCGGTGATGAGGCAGGACGTGGTCAAGAGTAGGCTGGCCACGCTCACGGCATTCTGCAAAGCGGTGCGAACGACCTTGGCCGGGTCGACAATGCCCGCTTCGAGCATGTCGCCATAAGTGTCTTTGTCGGCATCATAGCCCTCATTCTTCTTGAGCTGGCGGACGCGATGCACAACCACGGGGCCGTCTTGGCCGGCATTGTGTGCGATGGCCTTTAGTGGCACTTCCAGCACGTTGCGAAGGATCTTCGCGCCCAGGCCCTCGTCGCCTTCAAGCTGCAGGGCATCGACGGCCTTCTCACAACGCAAAAGAGCAACGCCGCCACCGGGGACGATACCTTCCTCCATGGCGGCCTGAGTAGCAGCCCGGGCGTCGTCCAGCAGGAACTTCCGCTCCTTCATCTCAGTCTCGGTTACGGCCCCGACACTGATCAGAGCGACGCCGCCGGACAACTTGGCCAACCGCTCCTGGAGCTTCTCTTTATCGTAGTCGCTGGTCGTGGTCTCGATTTCCTTGCGGATCTGCTCGGCCCGGCCCAAAATGGCTTTTTTGTCACCTTTACTGCCGACCATGGTCGTGTCGTCGGCGGTGATGATCACGCGATCGACGCTGCCCAGATCTGAAAGCTTTACCGAGTCAAGCTGCACGCCGAGATCCTTGAGGATGGCGGTGCCGCCGGTCAATACGGCGATATCGCTCAACATGGCCTTGCGGCGATCGCCGTAGCCCGGGGCCTTGACGGCACAGACGTTAAGGATGCCTCGCATCTTGTTGACTACGAGAGTCGCCAGGGCTTCGCCCTCGACGTCCTCGGCGATGATCAACAGCGGCTTGCTGGCTCGGCTGACTGCCTCCAGCAAGGGCACGAGGCTCTTGGCACTGGAGATCTTTTCCTCGTGAATCAGCACCAGTGGCTTTTCAAACTCAACGACCTGATCGTCTTGGTTGGTGACAAAGTGCGGCGAAAGATACCCCCGATCGAACTGCATGCCCTCGATGACTTCAACGGTCGTCTCCGACTGCTTGCCTTCTTCGATCGTGATCACGCCGTCTTTGCCGACCTTCATGAAGGCATCGGCCAGCACGGCACCAATGCTCGGATCATTATTGCCGGCGATCGTGGCGACCTGGGTGATTTCTTTCTTGCTCTTCTCGTTGATCGGCGTGGACATTTTGCCGATGGCTGCGACGACGGCTGCGGCCGCCTTCTGAAGGCCCCGAGACAGCGACATGGGATCGGCCCCGCCGGCGACCATCTTGAGACCCTCGCGATAAAGAGCCTCGGCCAGCACGGTGGCCGTTGTGGTTCCATCGCCGGCGACCTTGTTGGTTTTCGAGGCGGCCTCTTTGACGAGTTGGGCCCCGAGATTCTCTTGGGGGTCGTCCAGATTGATTTCTTCAGCAACGGTCACACCGTCTTTAGTGACCTTGGGGGCACCCCATCCCTTGTCGAGGACCGCATTTCGGCCTCGGGGTCCCAGGGTCGTCACGACGGCCCGGGCCAACTTACTGACACCGGCGGCTAGCGACTGCCGAGCTTCGTCCTCATACACCATCTGTTTTGCCACAGTGGAATCCTCCTGTTGCGGGCTTGATCACTTATGCGTTTAGTAGAACGGAATTTATTCCGTTTTTCATGCCATGGCTCACTGCCGGCGTACCACGACCAAACTTGGCAGCCGACTGTGTTTGAAGACATTGAGGGAGCAAGCGGTGTGCCAAAGGAACCAAGAAACACTGTAACATGTTAATTGCGAATAGGTTACGCGGCGCAATGAAGTTTTGGGGAGGGCGCGAATTTTGCGATTCCTGTGTCGCGGATGCCAATTTGACAGGCGAAGCTACCTCCAGTGCCGCCCGAAAAGCACCGTAGCCAAGGGGCAAAGGCACGTTCCGGCGGGCGAGGCGCATGGGCATGAAGACCATGATCCAAACGGCCAAGCGGCAAGGCAGGAACGCTCCCACCTGCACCTGTGATGTTGTCAGAATAAGTT
Source organism: Planctomycetota bacterium (assembly GCA_037147235.1). Lineage (GTDB taxonomy): Bacteria > Planctomycetota > Planctomycetia > Pirellulales > Thermoguttaceae > JANXQG01. The sequence goes on from JBAWVO010000155.1 coordinate 11,286, forward strand.
CAGTAGGCTACCCTTTACTAAGCAACTTCATGGCCTGGTTCATGGCTTGGTCTTGAACCGCACTTTCGGGGATATTAGAATGGAATGTCACATCCTACGCAGGAGGTCGAAATCATGCCGCAAGTGTACATTCCCGATACGCTCTTTTCCGAAATCGAACAGGTTGTTCGGCTGCCGATATCGCCGGAAGAATTCGTCGTGGCAGCCGTCCGAGATAAGCTTTCTTGGGAGTCGCGAAAACAGGAGTTCTTTCGACTTTCCGATGAAACGCGAGTCGCAATGCGGAAAAAAGGGATCTGCGAAACTGACATCTTGAATGATTTTGCAATGGTCCGCCAAGAGCTGCGCGAGCCGAATCGTGGTTGAGCCGGTGATTGTCGACGCCAACCCAATCATTTCCGCACTCCTGGGCGGTTCTGCTCGGCAAGTTCTTTTCGCAGCCAAGATTCCGACTTTGATGGAATCTCAGGAATAACCTTGAGGCGGACGGCGGAAATGCTTAGCATTTTATCGTCGGACACATAACTATTCCGCTCGGCCTGACCCCGGGAGGGAGCGAAGGGGACAGGTCGGTATTGGTAAAAAAGTAGTTCATCGGTCATTGGGGAGCGATGACTTGATTGCAATGCCGAGCCAGACAATTCTCCGGTTACGATCAAGCCCCGCATGGGACGATCAGAATTTCCGAAAACATTGCAGGAATTTCGGCGGCAATTCTCTTCCGACGCCGTCTGCTAGCCTGCAAAGCCTCGCAAACATTGACCGATTTGAAGGAACCTTAGCCAAGTGCATAAGCATAACCGCCTATTCTAGGCTTCTGCTTGGGCCTTTGGTGCGATCCCTGGTTGCGATCGCTTGGGACTGAGAAGCCTCGCTGATGAATGCCTGGCGAGTACGTCTGCTCTGGGGTGTCGAGCTTGCGACTGGATTGCGAAACATGACCCGAAAGCAAAATCCGGTTGCTTGTGGACAGACTGGCGACTGACTATACTGTTGTTATGTCAATAGTGGGGGTTGCTGTCAGATGGCGGCATGGCCAGCCCTCGGTAAGTGCGAGTTTCGCACTTAAAGATCTGCCGCCTTAACGCATCGCCCTGCTCGGCGTCTGTATGATCGGGCTGATGGGCTGGGGGTGGCGGAAGCGGAAAGTAGATGATTAAGCTGGCAGTCGTCCTGCTGGCTGTGCGGCACGCGAAGTAGCGGAGAAAAACCGCAAAAGCGACCGCGCCGAGTATTGGCATGCCAAAGTGGCCTATTAGAATAAAGGGCTGTTCGCGGAGGTCAAGGCACCGAACCAGAATGGGAGCCAATATGCAGTTCTAAGCCGCATGTTTCGTCATCCGCCGCTCGTCAGATCCCGACCCGGAAAACCTCGGCCGTGTCAAGGCCGCTCTGCCCAACCGTGTGAGGAGAATGTAGTCATGCATCGAAATCCTCGTTCTGCCAAACTGAGCCGCCGCTCGCCATCGGTCGGTGAGAAGAACTCTCCCCTGCGGATTCGCCACCGGCGGTTGCTCTGCGAACCGCTGGAAGACCGTCGCATGCTGAGCATCTATTCGGCGAACATGGATGCCGATCCCGCTTGGACGTTTGATGCCGGCATCCAATGGGCTTGGGGCACGCCCACCGGCGGTTCGGGTGATTATGGCGGCCCGGATCCCACCGCAGGGCATACGGGAGCCAAGGTCGTCGGTTACAACCTCTCCGGCGGCTATCTCAACAACATAACCCCCACGAAGTACGCCACCACGCCCGCGATCAACTGCTCGAACTACACCGGCGTTACGCTGGACTTCTGGCGCTGGCTGGGAGTGGAGCAGTCTACCTACGATCACGCCAGTATCCAGGTCTCCAACAATGGAAGTACTTGGACCGACGTATGGCAAAACAGCACCACGACGCTCAATGAAACGAGTTGGTCCCATCAGACCCATGACATTTCTTCGGTGGCCAACAACCAGCCTGTCGTATACATCCGCTGGGGTATGGGAACGACGAATGGCAGCAATAACTATTGCGGCTGGAACATCGACGACGTGCTTGTGACCGGCACCGCCATCGACACTACCCCGCCGACGGTCGGCGGTAATGGTATCACTTGCCAGGCATCGACGACGACGCTTTGGGCCAACTGGGCTGGGGTCTTTGCCGATCCGGAAAGCGGCATCAGCCGATACGACTGGGCGATCGGAACCACTCCAGGCGGGAGCGATGTCCAGGGCCTCACAAACGTCGGGACTTCCACGTCGGCTATGAACAGTAGCCTTTCGTTGACGGCTGGGACGACTTACTATGTCACCACCCAGGCGACCAACGGCGCGGGCCTCCAATCGACAGTCACCTCGAATGGCATAATCGCGTACACCGACACGACAGCCCCTGCGGTGACAGGATTGCCCAACGACGGCACCGGTGCCGACATCACCTACCAGACCTCGACCACAACGATTTCAGCCAATTGGGCCGGGGTGTTTGCGGACCCGGAAAGTGGCATCAGCCGCTATGACTGGGCGATTGGCACAACCTCCGGAGGGACCGACGCCCAGGGCTACACGAGTGTCGGGACCGCCACGTCGGCGACAAACAACGGCGTTTTCCTAACGCTCGGAACGAAGTACTACGTGAGCGTGCGCTCGACCAATGGGGCCGGACTCCAGTCGACGGCCACCTCGAACGGAGTGACCGTCGACACGACGGCCCCGACAGTCAGCCGCACGCCCAACGACGGCGCCGGCACCGACATCACCTACCAGACTTCGACCGCGACGCTCTCGGCCAACTGGGCCGGCGTGTTTGCCGACGAGCAGAGTGGCATCACCGTGTACGAGTGGGCGATCGGGACAACCTCCGGCGGGACGGACGTCCAAGTTTACACAATCGCGGGGACAATGACTTCCGCCACAACGAGCGGCCTTTCTCTGACCTCTGGGACGATGTATTACGCGAGCGTGCGAGCGACCAACGGAGCTGGTCTCCAATCGGCGGCCACTTCAAACGGCGTGACGGTGGATTCGACGCCGCCGACGATCTCGGGCGTCGGCATCAGTTGCCAGGTATCCCCAACGACGCTCTCCGCAGACTGGGCTGGCGTATTCGCCGATCCAGAAAGCGCCATTGACCATTATGAATGGGCACTCGGCACGACCTTCGGCGGGACTGACGTCCGGGCGTTCACCAACATCTGGACCTCTACATCGACCACGAAGAGCGGTCTTTCGCTGGCCCCTGGAACCACCTACTATGTTACAGTCCGATCTACCAACAGAGCAGGCTTACAGTCGATAGCCACCTCGAACGGCGTGATGATCGTGCCCATTTACGTGGACGACACAGCCACCGGATTGAATAGCGGAGCGAGTTGGGCCAACGCTTACGCGAGCCTACAGTCGGCGTTGGCCGCTGCGGTTGCGGGGCAGGTGATCTGCGTGGCCCTGGGCACCTACAAACCTACCACCGACACGGATCGGACGGTTAGTTTCGTCTTGAAGAATGGCGTATCCATTTATGGCGGCTATGCCGGGGTCGGCGCTCCGGAGCCGAACGCCCGGAATGTCATCTCCTACCCCAGTATCCTCTCCGGCGATATCGGAATCGTCGGGTTCACGGCAGACAACAGCTATCACGTGGTCGTTGGTAGCAATACGAACTCAACCGCAGTATTGGACGGCTTCACGATTACCAGCGGAATTGCCGACGGAAGCCCCCAGAACGACTTTGGCGGTGGAATGTACAACAGTGGCGGTAGCCCGACGCTGACCAACTGTATGTTCACGGCAAACTCGGCCACCCACGGTGGCGGCCTCTACAACTCCTCGTCCTCTCCGACGCTGACCAACTGCACGTTCACAGCGAACTCGGCCAGCAACGAGGGCGGCGGCCTCTTCAACTACTACTTATCCTCCCCGACGCTGACCAACTGCACGTTCACAGCGAACTCGGCTAAATAGCCTTGCGCGATTTCAGGAGGTTGTGTAAAACAAGGACTTACAAAC
>JBAWVO010000156.1:0-15218 GCA_037147235.1 Planctomycetota bacterium
AAGATGTTGTGGTTGAACCAGGCAGGCGAGACGCCCGCACCACGAACTTGGCGGAAAGCCGTTTTTTCCTTGGCCGACCCCCTAAGGTCGGGAGAGTGTAATGCCCCTGCGTAATGTATTTGTTGTTTGTCTGGAGCTGGCATGGTACTTTGTGGCCGCCACGATCCTTGCCGGGCCTGCCTTCGCACAGGAAATCCCCGCGCCGCCGGCTCAGCAGGATGCCCTGGAGACGTTGGCAGACGCCTGGCAGATTGCGCTCTCCGGCGACCAGCGCGTCGAGGCCGGACAGTGGAATGTGGCATCGGCCCAAAGTTCATGGGCAGCAGCTCGGGCGGAACGGATGCCATCGCTAACCCTCGGGGCCGACTACTATGCCTTGAGCGATCAGCCTGCCATTCAGGTGAACTTGGCACCCCTGCCGTTCGTGGCGCAACAGCCGCTTGTCAATCGTGACAGCGCCGGTGCCCACGGCATCGTGACGCAACCACTCTACACCTCGGGACGGATCACCTCCGGCATCGCGGCAGCCCAATCGCAAGTATCTGCCAACCGCGCCGATCTCTGTCGCACCATGCTGGATGTGAAGATGAACGTGGCCGAGTGCTTCGTTGCCGTCCTCTCGGCAGCTCGGTTCGTGGAAGTCACCCAATCGAGGGTGGCCAGCCTCACCGCCCATCGCCGCGACGTGGCCAGCTTGTTCGAGAAGGGACTTGTGTCGAAGAACGATTACCTTGCTGGGGAAGTGGCTTTGGCCGATGCCCAACAGAAAGCACTCGACACGGCCAATAAACTGGAACTGGCCCGGGCCGCCTACAACCGCGCCTTGGGACGCTCTTTGACGGAAAAAGTACAACTAGCCGAGTTGCAGGACGACGGTGCCCGATCGGATTCCGACAGCCTCACGGCTCAGGCCATGCAGCAGCGGCCAGAATTGGCCACTCTCGCCTCTCAAGCCAGGGCCTTGCAGCAGCAGGCCGAAAGCGAACGGGGCAAAACCGGTCCCCAGGTCCAAGTTCAGGGTGGCTACATCTATCAAGAGAATCGTTACATTGATCCCAACGGAGTGGCGGGTGTGCTGGTCGGTGTGGAGTGGAACGTCCTCGATCTGGGCCGCGCTCGCAGCCGAGCCAACGCCTTGGGCGACAAGGCCGAGTCCGTGATCCGTCTGCGTCGCGACGCCGAATCGATGATCGCCTTGGAGGTCCGGCAGCGTTGGCTCGAATTGGAAACGGCCCGGCAGCGTGTGATCGTCGCCCGACAAGCAACCGCCCATGCCGATGAGAACCTCCGCGTTGCCCGCGACCGTTACCAACATCAAGTGGGAACGAATACCGAGGTACTCGACGCAGAATCGCTCCGCGTTCAGGCCTACACGAACCTATACGACAGTTCTTATCAGGCCGTGCTCGTCGGTCTCAGGCTGCGCCGGGCAGTGGGAACGCTGTAAATTTTTTGTAGCTACTGCCCTTGACGAATGATACAGCTTGCGTTACTATTGTAACATGAGCATCGACCAAACGGCAGAAAAAATCGCTCTTGCGGCGTTGAAAGTCATACTCGATCGAGGGATTAAGCGATCGAGTCTCACGGATGTGGCTTTCGAGGCCGGAGTAACGCGGGTTACCATCTATCGCTACTTTGGCGACAAACAGGGGTTGGTTCGGGCCGTTTGCCGTCGTGTGGGCGAGATCTTTCAGCGGGTGGCCGCCGGTGAACCGCAAGATACCTTTGCGCAGATTGACGATCGCTTGAATCGCCTGGGCATGGAACTTGGCTGCTTGCCGCAAGGAAATCTCTTAACGCGGTTCGAGGAGATCCACCGCCTGTATCCCGAGTGTTACGAAGAGTTCCGCGCGACAAAGCAAGACGCCCTCGATCAGTTTTTCCAACAGGCTCTGGCGGCCGCCGCGCGGGAACACACCTTACGCGACGGCATCAATCTGGCGGTCGTCAAGGCCATGTTCGGGACCTCCGTGGGCCTGATCGAGAACCCGTCGCTGATTGCCTCGAACGTGCCCTTGACGGAAATCTGTTCGACCGTGACGGAGGTATTTCGTCACGGAATGTTGAAAGCACTTTGATGCGAAGGTAACCAAATGTTGAACTCCCATCGACTCCGAGAAACCGTTCACGGCTGCTTATGCAAAGTAGCAGGCACACTCCGTGTGCCGCAGGTTTTTACAGAATCTTTAAGCTTCTGGCGGACGGCACACGGAGTGTGCCTGCTGAACCGTGTACCCATTCCCGCGCAGAAAGAAGCTTTCGGCTTCTGGCGGACGGCACACGGAGTGTGCCTGCTACTTTTCTTGCTCATGTTGTCGCTCGGCTGTCATCGCCGCTCGCCTGAGGCGCCGCTGCCCGTGGCGGTGCAAGTGGCGACGCTGAAACGCGAGGATATTGCGAGCCAATCGCGATTTACCGCGACGGTCCGCGAGCAGCAGCGGATCGAGTTGTCGTTCAAGGTGCCGGGCACGGTCTTGTCGCTCCTACAGGTTTCAGGGCTGGATGGCAAGCCGCGCGACGTCCACGAAGGCGACGAGGTGGTTGCCGATCCCGCTGGCCCGTTGGCTAGTCTCGACGGCTCCGACTATCAACGGCGTCTGGAGATGACCCGCGATCGCCTGGCCCAAGCCCAGGCCCGGCAGCGTGCGACCGAGGCGACGGTGACGGCGGTGCGGGCGAATTTCGATCGGATGAAAGCCCTACGGCAGCGCGAGTCGGTGACCCAGCAGGCGTTTGAAGACGTGCAGGCCCGCCGCGATTCGGCCGATGCCGAGTTGGATGGTTCGCGTCGTGAGGTCTCGGCGGCGACCACCGCCCTGCAACAGGCTGAAGACGATCGCAAAAACTGTGCGCTGAGCTTGCCGATCACCAAGGCAACCGTTTCCCGTAAGTATGTGGAAAACGGCGAACGCGTCCAGGCCGGGCAACCTGTCTTCCAGGTCATGGATCTGGCCACGTTGCGCGTTGCCTTCGGCGTGCCGGATACCAAGGTGAACCAGTTCAGTCCAGGCCAGACGATGACCGTCCTGGCCGACGCCTACCCCGGCGAACGGTTCGTCGGCCGGGTGTCGAAGATTCTGCCCGCAGCCGACCTGCGAACGCGGAGCTTCGAGGTGGAAGTGACGATTGAGCATCCGCGTGGCCTGCGGCCGGGCATGATCGTCACGCTGATCACCGGCCGGCAAGAGAGCCTGATCCTTCTGCCGATGACGGCCATCGGGCGTGGTGAAACACCGGCGGAAATGACGGTTTTCGTGATTTTTGAAGAAGACGGCCGCAAGGTGGCCCGTCGTTGCCGCGTCGAACTGGGCGGCGTGTACGACAATCGCATCCGCCTGATCGAGACAGGCAGTAAGGTTATTGAGGGCCAGATGATTGTCGTGACGGGCGCGTTCCGCCTAACCGAAGGCCAGGAAGTTCGCCCGTTGGAGTCCCAGGAACCGACCTTGCGCATCGGAATGTAAACCATGACGACTTCGCAATTTTTCGTTTACAAACGGCCCGTGGCATGGACCCTACTCGTGGCCACGCTCGCCTGGGGCTACTTTGCCTACCGGGCCATGCCGCAACGACACGACCCAATCATCCCCATCCGCATCGCCACCGTGATCACGATCTATCCCGGCGCCGATGCCGAGAAGGTCGAGCGCGAGGTCACGCGGAAGATCGAGAAGCAGGTAGCGTTGTGTGAGAATGTGGAGAAAGTCCGTTCCCTGAGCCGGCAGAATCTCTCCGTGGTCTTTGTTGATTTGTTCGACCGCGTCAAGAATCCCGAGCAGGTGTGGCAGGATCTGCAAGGCCGGCTGGACTCGATCACCGATCTGCCCACGGTTGCCGGGCGACCCGTCCGTCCGCAAATCAATAAGGATTTCGGCGAGACGGTAGCCATGATGCTCACGATCTCCAGTCCCAAGGTTTCCGACTTTGAAATCAGCCAGCGGGCACGCAGCATCCGCGAGGTCGTAAGTGGTTTTCGCCACGGCCGACCAGAGCCGTTCCGCCGCGACCGCCTCACGGCCGTACTGGTCTATCCGAACACGGTGGGGCGGTCGTATGTCGTCTGGCTGGGCCATAGCCTTTTACAGCGACTCACCGAGCGAGGGCTGATCGAAGACGGCCATGTGGTCGAAGCCCCCAGCACCGGCTGCCTCGATTTCCAACTGGTCGCCGGCAAGCGCGATGAAGAGTTGATCCGCGAGAGCCAGCTTTGGGAGCGCGATACGATTGGCACCGGGATATCGCACCCCGACATGTGGAAGGGAATCCTCGTTCGCGACCTGGCCGACTTGGAATCGAAGCTGGGCGCGAATCCTCGCGATCCGCTCGACCGAGCCGACCGCTATAGCTATCGCGAACTGCGGCGTTTCGCCGATGCCATTCGCGACCGATTGAAGCAGTATTCCACCGTGGGAAAGATCGACGAGACGGGCACGCAGGACGAGGCCATCTATCTCTATTACAGCAGCCGGCGATTCAGCGGGTTGGACCTGTCGCCGCAGATGGTTGCGGCTCGGCTGGAACGGCGGAACATCAACCTGCCCGGCGGGCGATTGGAGACGCCGCAGCAAACCTTCGTGTTGCAGCCCAGCGGCGAGTTCAAGAGCGAGCAGGAACTTGGCGAGGTGCCGATCGACGTGCAAGGAGGCCATCCGACGTGCCTTCGTGACCTGGTCGATATCGTCCGCGGCTACGAAGATCCGCCGGGAGTGATGAACTTCCGCTCGGTGAAGGTCGATGCCCACGATCCGCCCGAGCGCAAGCTGCCCGGCGAACTGACCCATGGCCTGTTGGGGAATGGCGACGAAAACCGGCCTCTGCCCAGCAACACAAAGCTGCAAACCACGCGTGCCGTCACGCTGGCTCTGCGGCAGATCAAGGGCACGCAGATCGACGCCTTTGCCCGCGATGTACAAGCGGCACTGGATTCGCTCAAGGGCGTGCTGCCCAGCGATCTGCAAATTGAGCGCACGCACAACGAACCGGCGGAGGTCAAGGAGAAGATCCGGCAGTTTGATCAGAACCTGATCGCGGCGGTCATGATCGTGGTCCTGGTGGCCATGGTCTTCATGGAATGGCGGAGCGCCCTGCTGGTCGCATTTTCCATTCCACTCACCTGCGCCATGACGCTGGGCATCTGCCAACTGCTCGGCATCGACCTGCAACAGGTGTCGATCGCCGCCATGATCATCGCCTTGGGGCTGCTGGTCGATGATCCCGTTGTGGCCGGCGATGCGATCAACCGCGAGCTGGCCCATGGGCAGCGGCGCGATGTGGCCGCATGGCTGGGTCCGCAGAAACTAGCCCGGGCTATCCTTTATGCCACCGTGACCAACTGCGTGGCGTTCCTGCCTTTGCTGCTCGTGCAGGGCAAGACGGGCGAGTTCATCTACTCGCTGCCCGTGGTGGTCACGGCTTCCTTGATCAGCAGCCGAATCGTATCGATGACCTTCATGCCGTTGCTGGGATACTACCTCTTGCGCGGGCAGAAAGGAATGGAGTCGGACGCAGGTGCCAAGGGTTGGAACGCGATCGTGGCGCGGAGCTACCGGCGGTTTGCCGGTTGGTGCCTCGCTCACAAGGCAGTGACCTTGATGACCTGTGCCTTGGCCTTGTTCGGTGGCGCGGCCCTTTTGCCGCTGTTGGGCACGGCTTTCTTCCCCAAGGACCTGCACGGGGTATTCAGTGTCAATGTCTATCTGGCCGAAGGCTCGCCCATCCGCCAGACCCGCGAGGAGACACTCAAGGTCATCCGCGCCATCGAGGAGCTGGAAGGCGACAAGGTCCGCTCCTATACGACTTTCGTCGGCCAGGGCGGGCCGCGATTCTGGCTCTCGATCGTGCCCGAGCAACGGGCCGATAACTACGCCCAGATTCTCGTGCATACGCTCCATGTTCGCGACACGGCACCCTTGGTGGCGCGGCTGAAGCGAGAACTGCCGCCGGCCATAGCCGCCGCCCGGGTGACGATTGAACAGTTGGAAACCGGTCCGCCGATTGGCGTGCCGGTGCAGATCCGCCTTTTCGGCGACGACACCGAAACCCTCCGCAAGATGGCTGCCGAGACCAAGCAGCAACTTCGCGAGATCCCCGGCACCGACAACATTCACGACGATTGGGACGCCGAGACGTTCCAAATCCCCGTTGCCATCAAGACCGACAAGGCCAACCTGGCGGGCATCACCAACGAAGACGTGGCCATCCTCTTGCAGACCAGTCTGTCCGGCGCAACGCTGACTTACCTTCGTGAGCAAGACCGCATGGTGCCGATCATCTTCCGACTGCGGAGCGACGAGCGCGCGCGGATCGAAGAGATCAACGACCTGGATGCCGTCAGCAGCGCAACCAACGCCCGGGTGCCCATCAGCCAGATCGTCGAGCTATCCGTAAAGCTAGCTTCGCCGAAGATCTGGCGTTGCGATCACCAGCGGTGCATCACGGTGAAGTGCGACACGACGACCGGCGTACTGGCCAGCCGTGTCGTGCGGCAGATCGAGCCGAGCCTGACGCGCACGTCTCGGGCGTGGCCGCCCGGCTGCCGATTCCAGTTCGGCGGCGAGTACGAAGAACAGGTCAAGGGATTTGATTCCGTAACCCTGGCCTTGCTGGTTTCGCTGGCTGCGATTTACCTGGCGTTGGTCTTCCAGTTCAACAGCGTCACGAAACCGTTGGTGGTGTTTGCCGGCGTTCCGTTTGGCATCATCGGCGGCATGATGGGGCTGTTTCCGTTCAGCACGCCGTTTGGATTCATGGCCTTTCTCGGCGTGGCCTCCTTGGCCGGCGTGATCGTGAGCCACGTGATCGTCTTGTTCGACTACATTGAAGAGGCATGTGAGCGAGGCGAACCGTTGCGCCAAGCCGTGATCGATTCCGGTCTCGTGCGGTTGCGGCCGGTATTGGTCACCGTACTGGCGACCGTCGGAGGTCTGATCCCTTTGGCCATCGAAGGCGGTCCGCTCTGGGAGCCGATGTGTTACGTGCAAATCGCCGGGCTGCTTTTGGCCACCGTCGTGACGCTGGGCATCGTTCCGGTGGTGTACGTGTTATTCGTCGAGAACTTGAAGATCATCTGCTGGGAACCCCAGGAACACGACGTTCCGGAAGAAGCCAAAAGCCATTGATTCTTGTCCTTGTCAAAAAGCAGTTTGCAGACCATGGAAGACCCTGCCTTCGAGCCTAGAACAACTCATGGATGTCTCAATCATTATCGTGTCTTACAACACCGCGGAACTTACGGCCGCATGCCTGGAATCCATTTTGGCTTCTCGGCGAGTTAGCTATGAAGTGTTTGTTGTTGATAATGCTTCAAAGGACGGCAGTGCGGAAAGCATCCGAAAGAAATTTCCCACGGTGAAAGTCATTGCGAACGCTACCAATCGTGGATTTGGTGCCGCCAACAATCAGGCGCTGCGCGATTGTACCGGGCGGCATGTCGTTTTCCTTAATCCGGACACGACCGTTGGGCCTGAGTCGCTCGTTAAAATAACCTCGTTCATGGATGCTCACCCGGAGGTGGGGCTGGCTGGCCCCAAGGTGCTTAACACGGATGGCTCGCGTCAGGATTCCGTTTCAAATCGATATCCCGGCCATCGTTATGGAGCGAAGGATATCGGACCTCTGCCGGGAGAAATCGCTTTTGTGCTGGGTGCCTGCCAGATTGCCGGCACGAAGCTGCTGCACAAGCTTGGCGGGTTCGACGAGGATTTCTTCTTGTATGGAGAAGATCAGGATATTTGCCTGAGAATCCGCAAATACGGACTCAAAATTGGATTCATCGAGGAAGCCGTTATCATGCATCACGGCGGCCAAAGTGAGCGAACGACCCTACCGGCAGAGGTCGTCAGAAAAAAGATTCGCGCAGAGCTTCTCTTTTACCGTAAGCACTATCGTCCCGAGACAGTCCGATCAATATGCAAAATGCAGACTCGCCGTGCTGCCTGGAGAATATTCACAAATCGAATATTGCTTGCAGCGGTGCCAAACAAATCGGATGCCTTGGAAAAATTGGCAAGATATCAGGTGATCCTGGAAGAAATGGCCCAATATCCATAGTCGGGACTGGGGGACCTAACGCCGTTGGCGTAGGGAATGAATGGGCACGAGTTCCCAGGGTGGGCTTCTTCCAGGCTTTCATGGCACTAGGTCAGTTTAGAAACTGACGTTTATGCCAAACTCGCCACCGCAGGTTATCATCTGTGGATTGATGTACATCGCCGAAGCCGCGCCTCGCAGAATTACCCGTGGGTTGAGAGTGTAGTATGCGCCAAGCGATGAGGTGGCCCAATCGGAGACCATGGGAACCGCGTCCATCGTGTAAGACGGTGCCACTGTCGAGGAGGTAAGCCAAGCCGTTACGGTACGGTCCTTGCCGGCGCACTCATGGTTCCAGCTCGCTTCCACGAACGGCCGCAGGCGGCCCAGGTCCGCCGATACGCGCCAGCCGAGTTGGCTGACGAACGATTCCCGCGTCTGACCATCAAACGACAGGGCCGTGACGCCGGTGGTGCCGTTTTCGGTGAAGCCATCGACGCGCACCTCTTGCATCACCAAACCCATCACGGGACCGGTGGTGATCTTCCCAAAATTTAAGTCATAGCCGCCGCGCAACGCAAGCGCAAACGACTGTCCCGTGGTGCTGGCGTTGTTCTGGTCGGTAAACACACCCAACGGCACGGAACGCTCAATTCTGTCCTGGAACGAGTCATAGGTCGCTACCGCATTGCCCCACACCGCCCCGGACCGGTAGGCGGCATAAAGGCTCGGTGCCTCTTCTACCTGATTGAAGTGGCCCCCCGTGGAGAATCCCGTCGCCTGGCTATCCGTCGTGAACGCCGCGCCCACGATCAGCCCGCTCGACAACTGATAATCGATGCCCACCGTGCCGCCAAAGGGAGTGCCGGAATCGCCGGTAAAGCCCGTTGCGTGATTGACTTGCAGGCTGTAGACCCCAGCACTCGTCCATGCGTTGAAGCCGCACGGCCCGCGATGTTGCTCGGAAGCATCCATCTGACTCTGGATGGTAGCCGCGCGTGCCCAGCCGCCCTGCACGACGCTTTCCGCCAAGAGGGAAATCTCGCTCGGCGCGATGAGCAGGCTGTAGGTGTAATCCGCCTCGATCGTCTGGCCCGCCGTGGTCAGGTGTACGCCATCGATGAACAGATAGTCTCGCTGTTGGGCGGGGCTGAGAATGTCAAAACAGGCAGTGACGTGGGGGTCGGCAAAAGGAGCATTAATCGCCTGTACCGAATCGCTGGTGAACCCGAAACGGCCTGGATGTTGTACCACGTACTTGAATAAGCTGTCGTTGTCCGCGGGAATGAAGCGTACGCCCTGCGCTACCAGGTCCGTCCACTCAGCTACCCCCGTCGAATAGGAAACCGCATAGGCGGCGGTAGCACTAGAGCTGGTGATAAAACCACCTGGACCGGCAAAAAGTGCCGAGTCATAAGAGTTCCGAACCACGATGGTGCGCGCGCCGGCCGCTTGCAGGCTTGCGACTTTTACTGCCAGGTCTTGTGCCCCATCGCTCAGATAGGTGGGGTGTTCGGATTGCCAGAGGGTGCCTTGACTTAAGACAAATGTCACGTCGTTGTCGCCTGACTTGATGAGGTAGAGAGCATTGGGATTGGCAACGCCGTGGACTTTCGCGAGGTAAATCTCAATCTGAGAAAGAGTGCATACATTATCAGGCACCATCGATTCGTGGTTGACCACCGTCGTTGCGCCGCCGTTGGCATAATTGGTTCCGCCGCCGGGTGCATCAGCCGGCGTGGCGCTCAGGCCAAACTTGTCCGCCAGCATGGTGGTATTCATGACTCCATCCCCGGCGAACCCGCCCGTGAGGCCATTATGGAGGGCGGTCTGCATGGGAATATCGAATGACGAAGTTCCCGACGTCGTAAAAGCGAAATACCCAGTATCCAGGGTGCTATCGCCAAAAATATTGAACTGGTTGAACCCAGCCGCGCCGGCCGTGCCGGGCGCACTGAGGGCGGTGAATAAAAACAAGGCAGCCAAAAGAGCAAACGGTTTCATTTTGGGCATGGCGATAGTCCCAACGATAGAACTGACAAGGGTTTAGGTAAGTTTTTGTGGTGCGGCCGTCCCGGCTGCATGCGCAGGCCAGACGCCTGCACCCCAAGTTGTTTTTGAACGGGTACTAACCGGGGCGAGGCGGTGCAATCCGCAACATCCGTCAAGCCGATACATTCATAAAACTCGTATCGACCGACACGAATTGCCATTCCAGAAAAGAATCCGTTCTCGGAAAAGCTTGCCTATTCCCTAAAGTCAGCCACTAACCCTTGCCAATTGCGGTCCAAAATCCAAGCGTAACGGCCACGACCACCGCTGCGGGCTTCCCACAATTGCCCTACCGCCCGCTTGTGCTGCTCTTCGGGGTCGCTGGCCATCTTCCCCATCTTGTATTCGACAAGCACGATGATGCCGTTTTGCAGTTCCACGAGGAAATCGGGAAAGTATTTTCCCGGCGACTTGGGGAGCCAGAAACCGCCCTGGCTTTCGTGTTCCGTGTTGCGTATCCATCGCAGTACATTCGCGTGACTATCGATCCGGGCCGCGCACTCCGCTTCCTCGCCGTTCATCTCGAAAACCAAATCAAAGGCGTGCTTGCGAAACTTCAGCCCCCCCTGGAAACAACGCGAGGGGCGATAGTTTTCTTCTTCGATGCGAATGGCAAACTCAGCGGATGTCTCGATCGCGTCAGGTTCGTTTCGTATCAACCACTCCGCGGCCCGCCGGATCTGGGAACGGCCATGTTCCGCGACCTTCATTCGCAACCGTTCGGCCAGCATGTGCCGCCGGCGCACGACGATCGGCAAACTCAAACCGCGATCTCGCAAGAGGTGCTCGACCGCCCGATGCAACCAGGGTTGACTTTCTTTGAGCGGCAGCCCCAAAAACGAATCGCCACGATGCAGTTCGCGATCGAGCCAGCGGGTTAACTCGACCGCGCTCCAGTCGTCGCCCTCGCCGATCAGTTCCAACTGCTTCAGACGCACGTCGCCGGTGACCTGCATGACGGTGCGTCCGTCGCGTCCGCCGGGGTTTGCCTCCATGTCGATCGTCACCGCCGTGCCGACACGAATATCCGAGGCGAATTCCCCTTCCGAAAGACCCGGCTCGCAACGTGCCATATCCCAGGCAAAGTTATCGAGTTCCTCCGGCTCGAAGAGGGTTCGGCGGTCGCCTTGCTTCAACGTCAAACGTGGCACAAGCAACGGTTTTGCGTACTGCCCAAGCGGTTTGACGGCAATGCCGACCGGGCGTTCGCGCTCCCAATAGGCTTCCACCGCGGCCCGGTCGGCCGGTTCGGTCAACGCCTCGCAAAGCGTCTGAACCTCGTGCCGGTCCAACAGGTCGCTTACCACCAGCGTATGCGTTGACTCATCGTAGCGGGTTTTCTGCGTCAGTCCTGGCGACAGCGATTGAGGAACGGGCGGACTGTTCAATGGGATCCGCCCTAACCCGAGCCATCCTTCACCCGTCGCCGAGGTAACCCGCAGTGCCTCATCGGCCGATCGGTCGTCGAAACCGCAATTTTGAACCATTCGGTCGCGGAGTTGCATCGCCGTCCGCACCACGTCGTCGCTCAATACAAAAGCATACGCGCGATCGAGGGCCGGCACCCGCGACGGAGTCGCGTTTGGCATCCGCAGGATGCGGCCAATAAGCTGCTCCACCGCGGTGGGCGTCGCTGCGTTGCCGATCGACCCCAGGACATAGGCCAGCGGACAATCCCAGCCTTCCCGCAACTTGTCCACGGTCACGATGTAACGAACCGGGCAATCACCCGCCAGCAGATCTTCCTCGCCAATCTCGTCGATCGTGCCCGTGCAAATCCGCACATGATCCGCGGGCACTTCCAGTTGTTCGAGGAGCGCCGCCTTGACCTTCTCGACCGTGTGCGTTTCCCGCGTCTTTGAACTCGGCTGCGCTTGGATCAGGGCAATCGGACGCGAGAATGGCAACCCTTGCTCCTCATACTCGCGATCGGCGATCGTCTCCAGTTCGTCGCGCCGCTGCACGGTTGCCGCCAACACTTCCAGCCAGTCGCCGCGGCTTTCCAAATCGACCGGCAGCTTGATCATCCCTTCATTCTTGAGTTCCAGCGCGCTGACCGCGTGCAGCACGTTGCTGGCAAAACGAGGATCGGTGGGGTGCCGCGGATCGTGACGCTGCTCCGGAGTGGCGGTCAACTCCAGCACGAATTTTGGACCAAAGCGGGCCAGCGATTCAAACGACGTCGGCGTGCGGGCATTGTGGGCCTCGTCCATAATCACGATCGGCCGCCGCAATCGCAGGGCGTTGGCCAGCGAAAGATTCACCAGCCCGTTCTCATCGCAGGCAAGGTCGGCGCGGAGATGAACGGGCAGATTTTGGAAGGCCTCTTGCAAATAGCCGTTGTCGCGGTAGATTCGCCGCGTACTTGCCAATTCCTCCCCGCCCGGTTCGTCCCGCAGACGATATGATTGAATCGTAGTCACGATCACCAGCGCCGTTTCCTTCGATCGCACGATTCCCGATTTGGTCAACGCTTCCTCCAGCGTGACCACTTCCACGGAACAGGCCAGCGATTCCTCCAGGGCCAGGCGATAGGGATGCGTCGGCCGACGCAAGGCCCGCAAGGTTTGGTCGCGAATCGTCGTGCTGGGCGTGATCCAGAGGCAGGCTGGTTGATCGGTCCCTAGCAGGGCGCGGCCGATCTCACCGATCGACTCCGCCGCCAACAAGGTTTTGCCACCTCCGGTGGGCAGTCGCAGGCAGATGTAGGGCACGCCTTCAAAACCGGGCGCGGTGTAGTACTGATCACGGCCCGTCACCGTGCGGAATGCCTCATGTTCGGCCCGTGCCTCGCCGAGTACCTCGCGCCGACGAACCTCACGGCAATACTCCGTCAAGATATGGAGCGTCTCTTTTTGATATTCTTTCAGGGGCAGTCGTGTCATGGTTGATCGGCTCCGCGTAAAGAATACGGAATCTGGCGGAAGGTCACGTCCTCGCGGCGAAGCGTGGCTTCGCCGAGGCGGCATGCCTCGCCGTAGACGACCCTCGGGCCACGTCCGGCGGGGTGCGGCGGCAAATGGGCGAGCACCGCGCCGGTCAAGACATTGCCGCCCGCGGGACGGCGATCGCCCAAAACGCCGTTATAGAGCAGGTAAATCGCCTGGCCGTTGTGTACGCCCAACAGTGGGCAATCCTTCCGCGGCTGCTTCGGTGCCGGCACGCCCGTCGCCAACAGATAGACGTAGCGAGCCAGATCGGCAAACGGCACCTCGCCATTGACGTTGCCGTCGGCGTCTAGCAATGTGCGGCCCAGACGACAGTAGCGAAAGCCGGAACCAAGGGGATTAACTTCATTCCGCCCAGTGATCACAACTTTGAGCCTTTGCGCGGTCACGTCTCCGCAGATAGCATTATCCAATTCGACGAGCACAAATCGCCGACATCCTCCATCCGCCTTATTCAAATCCAAGACGGCATGTCCTGTACTGCCACTCCCGGCAAACGAATCCATTACCAGGGAGTCTTTGTCGGTTGCGATTTGCAGAATGCGCTGAATAAGCCGGATCGGTTTTGGTGTCGAGAAGTCAAGGCGGTCATCGCTTATCCAGTCACGAAGTTCTCTTCTAGCTTCCTGGTTGTCACCTGCGAATTCTCTTGTCCACCAAGTAGTTGGGACGACACCTTCTGCAACCTCAGAAAGAAACTTCTTTACGCGAGGGCGCGTTCTGGTTCCATTGCCCCAGGAAACACGATTGTCCGCGGCATTGCGAGAGTGCGCAGCCTCGTCAAATGCCCACACTCGTCTCCGCGATGGCCAGACCTGTTCGCCAGTGTGCGGATTGGTAATTGCATAGAACAGGTTCGGTCGTTCATCTGCGGTTTTATTGCAGGTGTAATCAGCCGAAGTCCACGGGCCTCGGGGGTCATTATCTGAATTGCTGTAGCGAGAATTCTGAGCTGCTTCTCGAGGCAAGAGACTGCGATCCCAGCCGTTGGAGTCATCCCGGCTCAGCTTGGCTCGCTTCGCATAGACAACAATGTAATCGTGCATGTCTGATAAGTTGATTGCATCGTTTTGTGGCGATTGTTTCTTCTGCCATATTATTGTTGCAATAAAGTTTTGTGGGCCAAATATCTCGTCTAAAATATGCCGCAAATTGTGAACTTCATGGTCCGCGATACTCACGAAGATTGCCCCATCCTCGCGCAGAAACTCCCTGAGCAGTGCCAACCTTGGGTACATCATGCAGAGCCATTTATCGTGGCGGCAGAGGTCTTCGGCCTCTTTACCGACGACGTCGCCGAGCCATTTGCGGATTCGCGGGTCGTTGACGTTGTCGTTGTAGACCCAGCTCTCATTGCCCGTGTTGTAGGGCGGATCGATGTAAATGCACTTGACCTGCCCGCGATAGCGAGGCAAGAGGGCCTTCAGGGCCTCCAGGTTGTCGCCCTCAATCAACAGGTTTTCCGCCTCGGGATCGCCCACCGAGAGTTCTCGGTCACATTCCAGCAGCCGAGTCGGCACGTGTCGATGATGCTCGACAACCGCCTCTTTTCCAATCCAATTCAGCGTAGGCATCCGTTCAAGTCCAAGTAGGGTGGCGTCGGGTAGTCTCGATGGGTGCCATGCGTAGCATGGTCGGCGAATCCCGGCATGGTCACGTCAACGGCATCGTGCCGCGGCTTTGGTCGACGATCGCTAGCCGCTCAGCCCCAGTTGGCGTTTGACCTCATCCAGGGGGACCGTTTTGGCCTGCTTGGCTCGCTCTTCCAGCAGGGCCATAAGATGAACATTGCGCCGAGTTCGCGCAACCTCCTCGTCAAAATCATCAATGGCCGTAAGCATGAACTGGGTGCCATCGACAGTCCGAACGAGAATATCCTCTTGCCGGGCCTGCGCCAGCAGGGCGTTTACTTCGGCTGATTGCGTTGTGATGCTAATCGTCTTCATAGGTCGAATTCCTTACCATGTTGATTGTACCCGAGCGCGAAGGGACGCAAAAGCGGCACTCTACTTCACAAGCCCATCTATATGGTGGCACCGCATGGCCCATAATAATCGTACTGTGCCACCCAGATATCACGCCTGGGCCGAATTTCGGATAAAGGGGTATCCGGTTTGCTCAGGTTCCAGTTCGCAGCCTGATTAGGACAAGCGAATCAAGTGATCGGTGGATCCGATGCTCAGGGGC
>JBAWVO010000157.1:0-15212 GCA_037147235.1 Planctomycetota bacterium
AGCATCCACGCGGCTGACCATGACGTACTGCCGTACCGCGTTGTAGACCCCTGGCCAGGCCAAGTCCATGATGTTTAACGGCCTATAGTCGTTGCCCTGCTGTGTCCTGTTGCGGTCGCCAGCGGTGTGCGCAACGAAGATCGGCGTGCAGCCAATGTCGGCGAGCCGCTGCGACAAATCGGCGATCTTGACACTGAGCGCCGGTGTGTTCGCTGCATCCTTGGCCATCGAGCCGAAGAAGTTATGCAGCGGGTCGATGACCAATATCTGTTTTTGCCGCAGGCGGGCGATCTCCACCGTCTCGCGCACGCCAGCCTCGGTGCCCAGGTCGATGAGCCGATCGTCGGGATGCAGGTTCTGGCGGCACAATGCCTCGACCTCGGCTGCCCTAGCAGGCTCGACTGCCATGCGTTTATTCAACATGAGGCGGTACTTGCGCCCGAGGGTACGCTTCCCGCTCTCGCAACTGACGAAACCCACGCGCAGCGGCTGGTCAACGGCAAAGGCCGCGTGGCCCAGCCAGGGTGTGCCAGTAGCGGCGGCTATGACCATGTCAAGGGTCAGCAGCGTCTTGAGGCAGCCCTTGTAGCCGCCCACAACCGCCGGTTGGCCCTCGACGAACACCCCGCGTACGATCTCACGCTGGGGCGTCAGCCGCTCCCAATCATCGAAGCTCTGCCAGCGGTCGGCTGTCTCGGGGTACGGAGATTGCGCGGTCTCGGCCAGCACCGCGCCCCAGTTGTGGTTGTTAATTCTGGACATGATCGCACCTCCGTCCCGTAAGAGAATCGCGCACGTCCTTGTATCCCTCCGGCGGCATGGCCCACCTTACGTGCCGTTTCAGCCGCTCCGTCAACTCGCGCGCAACGTCGATGGCGGCATCCCGGCCAATCCATGTGCCGTCGGGCTTCTCGTCGTTCTCGCCCAGGACGATCACATTGCGATTAACCGTGCCTAGCGTCGTGGCCAGCAGCTCTACGCCGCCTCTGGCGGCCGGACGCCCGATGGCGGGCACGGCCTGGGAGATGAGGGCAACGGTGTCGCTGAAACCCTCGGGCACGAACACGGGGCCGGGAAGGGTAGCCCAGCCGTTCGGCACGACCAACCCGCGATGGCTGCCGCGGATCATCAGCTTGCGGCCGTCGGGATAGCGACGCTGGATGCCGATTATCCTGCCGGTGCCGTCGTCCTCGGGAATGGCCATGAATGGGTCGAGATCGCCGCCGTAGCCCAGACCAAAGCACGGCAGGGCTTCGACGGGCAGCCCCAGGTTGTCCGCAAAGGCGTTGAGCATCTCGGGCTGCCTAGTAAGATTTCCGCGCAGGTAGCACATGGCCTGTATCCAGTCAGGCGGTTGCGCGGTGGCCTGAGCGACGGCGGTCGCAATCCACGGCGCAGGCTGCGCTTGAGGGTCGCGGCAACCGGCTTGCAGGCGGGGGAATAGGTCTTGGACTTTGAGGCCGATGGCCTGGACAACATCCTCCACACTGCAACCGGCAAAGCAATGTAGCAGTACGCGGCCGTCCGCGCCCAACGTCACGGCCAAGCTGGGATTGGAGTCGCGGTGCGCCGGGCAGCGAGCCTGCCAACCGCTGGAGTTACGTTCCGGCTTCGATAGGCGAGAAAGGATGAGAGCGATGGCAGACGTGGGTACTGGGAAATTGCCATTGATTTGGGCTTCACTAGCAGAAATGCGGGTCATAATGACCTCCTTCATGGAGATCACGCCACGCGCCAATCGTCAGCAAGCGGACTTGTAGCCGTCCGGTTCGTTGCTTATAATTGGCTTGGCGACGTGATCGAGGGTTAAACGAATCAAACGTCGTACAGCCGCTGGCCGTAAATGGGCCAGCGGCTGCTCTTGTTTTTACGATGTTGGCCCGCGCGGCGCAAGGCCAACATTATCCTTAATGTTGGGCGGGCGATAAATTTTCATGTCGTCATCTCCTGGTTCTCTCTCAGCGCTACCCTTGCGGGCCAGCCGTTCCATATCGGTGTTGGTTACTTGATGTAGCTGACACCGGAGCCGAGGTAGTTTCTCGGCTCCGGCATGCCGACATGATGGGGGCGAGTAGCGATGTCTTATTGCAGACACCACTCGCCAGTTTCGTTCAAGACAGCCTTGTGCGGGGCGGTCTGCGGATCGTCCTCGACCTCCTCGACTTCCAAAATTTCAAAGTGGGAAACGCCGGAGATTTCATCCAAGCTGAGATCAATGAATAAATTTTCAAGATTTACATCTTGGTGAATCAGATAGACGATTTTGTCCTTGTCTAAGCCGCGCATGTTGTTCTCAGGAACAGAAATGAGCATGCTACCGCGATGGAGCACTAGAGCCGCCAGCTCCACACGTAATAGTTTTCGTTTTTCCAGCTTCGTGCTCGCCTCGGAGGTCGCTGCCTCTTCCGTGGCGACGGCCTCGCTGGCGTCGTGGCGAGGGTCCGCGTTCTCCTCGCGGCCGCCTTCGTTGGGGGCGGCCTTTCCTTGCTTGCCTTCTTCAGTTGACATAATTCATTCTCCAATGTTTTGGGGCTGGTTGTTCAGACGCTCGGCGCTAGCCCCGTTGAAACGCCGGTGTCCCATTTCGCTTACGATGTAGCCAGTGACGGCCGTAAAGCCCGTCGCGGTGTCGGCCATGATTCACCGGCATCCCGCAGCAACTCTGCGATCCTCGCCTCCCGGAACTCGGGTCCGAGATAGCAGATGCCGCAATCTCCGCACTTGAGCGAACCGAGCCCATTCTCGTCCGGGCACACGATGCAGCCGCCGATGGTGAGCAACACAGAGGGCTTGTAGTTCCAGACCGAGAACGGGGTGTAGCGGTACACGAGCGTGACCCGCGTGGGCGGCACGTCGTCGTCGGTCTCGGCCAGCCAGGTCCAAGGCAAATCGCGGTCCGGCGGGGTGCCGTAGCGAGCGGCCATCTTGCGGTCCCAAGACAACCAGACGCTCAGGTTGGACAAGCCCTTGAGCTTGCGTTGCACTTCCGCCCAGAGTTCCGGCACGCACCACACGCGCGTGTTCAAAAAAAACTTTACGGTAGAGTTCTCCAAGACGATGGCGCGGACCCTGTCGATGAACTCGATGCTGAACAGGTCGCCGACGCCAGGCATACGCACGGCCTTGAGCTGGTGACGGTGGCGGGCGATGTACTCGTTGGCCCAGGGGACGAACAGGTCAGACTGCGCGAACCGGAAGTTCTTTGCCAACCGCTCTTTCATCGTTTCCTTCCGGTATCGGCCCCGGCAGCCAAAGCACATCGGCAAGCACGGAGCGTTGCCATCAGGCCGGAGTTCGGAGCATAGTGCGTGCTTGCACCCAGGGCAGGCAGCGATCGGCGTCATCGCATAGTCAAAGATGCTGCTGTCCAACTTGTCGTTACCGCTGCCGAAGTGGCCGCAGGCTGGTAAGCTGCTCATATCACTTTCCCTGGCTTTGGCCCAGAAGCCAGGGATTTCTCGCACCTTCGGTATTCCGTCCGGCCATGCGTTCCAGTCGGCTCCGTGGCTGTCGTGCAAGCGAATCCGATCTTCGCCGCGAAAGACATGTCCTCCCAACTGCTTCAGGAAGTACGAAACCCCGTGTTGCTGGCAATGCTCGTGCATCTGCTGCGCCCAGGCGGTGTCGAACTTCCGCGGCTGCCGCCCGGATTCGCCGCCCTGGATTACCCAGTCGAGATGCGGCAGCCAGGACCGCAGATCCAGCGACTCAAGCTGCGGTTCCACGCTCACGAAATGCACCGTGTCGCCGTTGCCGACGCACAGCAGTTCGTCAATGCGCTGCGTCGTCTCAATCGAGGTAATGGTCGTTCCGGCAGCGAGGTTCGCGGGCCACGCAACGCCCTGTGCCTCCAGCCATCTGGAGAATTCGGCCATCCGGCCTGCGCGTTTCGTCAGCATGAGCCAGTTGTGGCGGCGGCCGTGGTAACTCATGACGATGTCGATGACTTCTGCCCGCAGGTACTCGAATGGTACGCTGTCACATAGCACGTCGCCCATGTCGCCGATGAAGATGATGCGTGGCATACCATTCAGC
Source organism: Planctomycetota bacterium (assembly GCA_037147235.1). Lineage (GTDB taxonomy): Bacteria > Planctomycetota > Planctomycetia > Pirellulales > Thermoguttaceae > JANXQG01. Next base: position 4,036 of record JBAWVO010000157.1, read on the forward strand.
CAAGGTTTTTCGTTGCGTCGGAGACCGTTGAGATCGGGCAGGCGGGCAGTTGCGGCCATGCGGCCAGGCCAGAAGGTGATGTTGCTGAAGGTCGGCGAATAGCCCTGCCGGACACCACCGTACAAGTCATGTTGAATAGCGGCGTAGCACGACCGCCGCTCGGAATTGCAAAGTTCGCATCCTGCACAGCCCATGGTCGGGTTGCATGTGCAATCAACGTACTGAATTGGAGTGTTTGCTGACACTTGTTTTTTCTCTTGCTTGGTTAATAATGGTGAAGAACTTGCTTGGGGTAGATTCTCCAAATGTTTGGAGAATTGAAGGCAAAGGATCGCTACTCAACAGCAACCGGATTCAAGTCATGCGGGGCCTTGTGGTCTTCGCTGTTCAGTACTCCTGGCGTCGCTGACGAGATACTCTCCCATTCGTTTTGTGGATGGGCCTCGGAGTTGCAACACGTCTCAACCCGCGCGATCAAGTCGTCAAATCGCTTCATGCTAACTTGACAAAGCTCTTCGATTTTGCGGCGTGTCTGCTTCAGCCGGTCCAGCAGGACGGTGCTAAGGTCGGTCGGGTCCGCCTCAGACAGCATTCGGCTCAGGTGGGAGCCGAACGCATCCATGTTGGCCTGTAACGTGCTGACCTGGACATCGAGTGCCTCGACGGGGACCGCAAGAGTGCGCAGCATCTGGGCTTGCGGTGTGACGTCCTGGTTGGGGTTGTTGTCAGTACCGCCCTCATCGACCGGCTTGATCTGTGCGAGGACCGTCTGTGAATACTGTGGATTGGGATTGATGTTGCTTTTGAGGGCCTGGACAGACCAGCCTTCTTCGAGCACCTGCTTGACTAGGCTTTCGCGGCGATCGAAATCTGCCACGGTGGCCAAGACCATAAGGTGGGACCAGCTCAGCATCACACCATGTTTGTTCCTCTGACACACCGACTTACTGAAAGCCCCCAGATCAGGCCAGGTTTCCGCCACTTTGGCGTAGCTGTAAACCTTGGAGGTACTCCAGCCGAGCGCCTTGGCGAGCAAGACGATGGCACGCTTACCGTATTTTCCGCCATCGCCAGTTCGGATCTGCTCGATCCGCTTTGCAATCTCGTAGCGAGCTCTCGCATCGTTTGCGTTGGCCTCGTTGAGTAATTCCTGAATTTTGCGGAAGTCACGCAAAAGGGTGTCGTTCATCCGCGCGACGGCGGGTTTGTTGTGGTGCTTCTTAACGGCTGGGCGGCTGACGGGCGTGTTGGTACCGTGCTCTTCCAGGCCGCTGTCGTGCTGATCTTGGCACTTGACTGAGGGAAGGGTCATTTGCAATCTCCCCTCACCTTGGAATGCGTGGTAACAGTTAGGCCGCCTTCGGCCAGTTCACGTTCGACCCGGGCGATAGCTGCTTGACGCTGCCGCGGCGTGGGCATCGGGCCTGCCGCCAAGCCATTGGCCGCAGAGGTGCTGGCTGCGGCGAAGTCCTCCAGTGCCGCAAGTGACGTGTAGCGGCGGCCTGCGATAACGATAGTTTCCAACCGAACCCCGCGAACGCCGCGTTTGTACCAGCGCCACAGCGTGGAAACGTGTGGTCGGCCGGGCAGGCTTTGCGAAGCCTGCGTGAGGGAAAGGAGTTTGTCCTGCAAAGAAATTGCCATAACGAATTACCTCAGTGGTTACGGATGCAACGTACTGAAGCAATTTAAGCAACTTCAAGAAATCTGGCTAACGGCGATCTAAGATACTTCTCAGATAGTTCTCACGCGGGTCTTCACGGGGTATCTTGCCAAGCCCAGATGATCCCCTCACCGGCCCCATCGGCACGAAAACGAATGAGTGCGAGTCCCTTGTTTAGCGTCCGAATTGTCGCATGGAGAGTCTGGCTGTTGTCCTCGATAGGACTATCAATCCGCTGAGGCCAACCGTCCTCCTGGAAACATGAGAGCACAGGTAGCAGGTTACTTGCTCGCAGGGCAACTTTCCTAACAATCGTTGTCCCGATTCTAAGTTCGCCACTATCGGCATCCCATTGTGGCACGACGCCATGTCGCAAGAGCGCATTGCGGACCCGCTGGTCAATCGCGTCCACCAGTCGTTCAAGACTGGTTCTGGGCCGGAGATTGCTTCCAGACGGTGGCTCACCATGTAATTTGAGAACCTTCCAGAACTCGGCAAGGTCTTGGAACCATCGCTCACCAGGCCGCTTAGACGTATGCTCCATACAGCCTGTTGGGAGATACCAGCGATGCGCGTCACCGCGATGATGCATTATCCAGGCCGACGGTGTCGAGGCTGGTCCTTCACTCGTCGCCGCGTCTATCCGACCTGGACCGAGGGGGTGAGCGAGTGATCCTCGCGGCATTTCGCGGTAGACGGTTGGTGGCCGAATTGCGCCATCCACCATCTCACCGGCCGCGAAGGCTTGCCGGTGACGATGGTCCATTGCGCTGTTGATCGCTCCTCGCACCGTGGCATAGATACCGCGGATTGACGCCAGGGCGTCACCAAGAACCTGCTCTGCAACTGCACCCTCGCTCTGAGAAGATTCGGCCATCACAGCAAACGCTGCGTTCGCGCTCACGAGTTCATCGCGCTGGGCAACCGAGTCAAAGGAGGCAACCCAGTTATCTCGCTCGCGGTCAATATCGGTGATCAGGGCATCACTCGCCTCCGCCGAGACTACAGCGCGGCGGAGTACGGGTACTAAGGCAACGAATTGCTCAATCGCAAGAGCTGACTGGCCGCGATCACCCGCGAGCCAGGCTTGTATCAGGTGAAATCGAAGCCGATTCAAAAGCCGCCCAGCATCCCACGCGGCAACAAGGGGACTTTCGTCGGCAAGCGTCTGCGTGGCGGAACTCGTACTCATTTCTGCACCTTGAAAATTGGGCCGCCCGCCGCTGATGACCAGCAAGGTGTGTCTGGCACCAGCGGAGGGCTGCGTCGGTGATCGGCCGACTGACCCGACACGAACCATTCTACCCTGCCTTGGTTACAACATCTATTGCCTTGGCGCGATCAACCTCAGCGTAAACTTGCGTCACGTCCGCTGTTCGGTGGCCCAGGATGATCTGAGCAACGTCGAGGCCGAACTCCCGCCGCATACGGGTCGCACAGTTATGCCGAAGTTGATGAGGGTGCCAACAGGGTACTTTGGCAAGAGCGATGCCGTACTTGATCGCCCGGCGATAGCTAAAAACATCGTAGGCGTCTCGCTTTGCCCGTGTCGATTTCGCCTTGGGCTTGCGTTTCGCCTGGGACGGCGTCATCGGCGTCTTGCGATTCTGCCGCCTTACAGCATTGCGTTCGGCCTCGGCTTCCTTCGCGCTGAAACAAAATGCCTCCGGTGCCCGCAGGAGCCACGGCGACAGGATCTCCTGTGCCTTCGGTCCCAGGTAGACGTGCCGTTCGTGGCCCCGATAGGCAGTCTTGTGATCGACGGGAGTATAGACCCAGACCTTGCTCGAACGATCAACGTCGCACGGCCGCATGATGACCACCTCACCTGGTCGCATTCCGGTTAGGCGTTGAAGTTCGATCATCGCGGCCACCTGCCGCGATACCTTCGGTAGAACCGCATCAACGTGTTCGTCCGGCACAGGGCGAACGGGCTCGGATTCCGGTGCTGTTGTGCGTCCCCGCTTTAGTGGGGCGACAGCCTGGAGTGCGTGCAGAATACTGGATGGTACGAGTTCGTTTTCGACCCCCCACTTGAAGATTCGGCGGATGCGGTTGACCCGCATGTTGATGTGCTTGCGAGTCAACTCGGCGTCAACCCATCGCTGCCGGACAGCTTTGAGTGCGAGGGGGCCGAACTCGATGACCGGGGTCCGCGAATAGTACTCCAACAGGGGGTTTGATGCGTGCTTCATGCACACATATTCCTTGCCCGGCCGACCGTCATCAAGGTAGTAGCCTTTGGCAAAATCGAGGTATGCCTTCAGCAGTTCGCAAATGCGGAAATCTGCCTTCTGGCTGTCCGGTGTAAGACGGCGCCCGTTGGCAAGCCACTCACCGATCAGCCGCTCGTACTCGCAGCGGCTGATCTTGGTGTTCCACTTGCCAAGGTAATGATCTTTGCCGTCGATCGTGACGACGGCCTGCCCGGAGGGGCGATGGTGGCGATACGAAGGGACTCTCTGCTTGGACATGTACAGCTCCTTTCAACTGGAATCCGGTAACTACCGGATTTCCTTCCAGCTTTCGAGCCGCACTGCCCAACGCAGGCAGGTATCTTAACTCCAAGATTCGGCAACACTTACGTTCAGTACGCCCGGAGGGACTCGAACCCCCAACCCTCGGTTCCGAAGACCGATGCTCTATCCAATTGAGCTACGGACGCAAAAGCCTGTATTTTACGGTATATTATGCATTTCCTTGGACTCGTCATTAAAGCCGCTTGACACCTAGTAGACTCTCGAGTGTGAATTTAACCTCACCACGCCTACACCTTTTGCATGAAAGGTGACCTCATTGGCTAATTCTACCACAAACAGTGTGAGTTCCAAGCCATCAAAACCAAAAAACCGCCCTGATTTCCCCCTCTCCCCTGACGTCAAATCAATCAGCCCCGGAAAATCACTGCGATAGCGGGTGCGATAATCGGCAATAGCTTGCCGGTTCGGAGATAAACGTGAAGCCGAAGAGGGACTTATGACAATAGCCCAGCGATTTATCGCTGGGTTGGAAAGGCGAGCGAAACCGAAAGAGGGACGACTGAAAAAGGCGACCGCGGCGAGATTCAGCCGTCCCTTACAGCAACTCCTCGACGGCTTCGACCAGCACCTGGTTGCCGGTCACGCGGACCACGCGTATCGGCGTGCCTCGATCGAAAAAATCGCCGCAGGCAAGCACGTCGATCGTTTGCTCACCGAAGCGGCCTTTGCCCCCGGGGCGCAACGGCGTGTGGGCAATGCCCAAGTCGCCGACCCCGGGTCCAGTAGCACCCGTCGTGACCGAAAGTCTCTCCGTTGCCGATTCTCCAGTGGGCGGGGCGAGCATCAATCGGTTCAGCAGCGGCAGCGAATCCATCCGCCGCGTGAGTACAACTGCCGCAGCGACGAAGACACCGCACGAAATCACGATCATGGCCATCGTACCGGCCAAGGTGTACAACTCGCGAGGCGTTTCCGGAATCAGGAATCCCTGGCTGATCATCACCAGGCTTAGTAGGATCAGGGCTGCACCGATCAACCCGGGCACCATCGTTCCCGGCAAGAGGAATATCTCCACCGCGATGCAGGCAACGCCCAGGATGAAGAGTAAGACCTCCAGCCAGCCCGCCGTGCCGCCGAGAAAGTGGCTCCAGAACAAAAGCAGGAAACATGCCCCAGCAACCAGCCCACCGATGCCATGGCCTGGAGACATGGCTTCCAGGTACAGTCCGGTCAGGCCGACGATCAAGAGCAGGCCGGTGATCAGCCACCCGTTGAGAAACTCCACGGCGATATCGACGCCGGTAGGCTCGATGACGTGCAACTCACTGAGGCTGTATCGCTTGGCCAGTTCGTCGCGGTTGCCGATGAGCGCGTCCGCCAATCCAACTTCGGCCGCTTCCCGACCCGTTAAAGCCAGGAATCGATCGTTGCCGGAGGCGGGAACCGCTCCCAGGTTCTTCCACTCGTCCGGCTTTGCCTTGAGGTCCCGCTCGGAAATATAGGTCTCCAGGCCCGTCTTCAGATTGCGAACATGATAAACCTTGAGATCCTTGTCGGACATGGCTTCAGCCAATGCCGGCGGACGACGCTTCGCTTCGGCCAGGCTACGCAAGGCCGGGGCGAGATAGCTGATCATCTTCTGGGGGGCCAGTTGGAAGAGCGAATCCTTGCCCATGACAATTGCCCCGGCGTCGCCAATTCGGGCGTGGGGGGCCATGAGAATCTCGTCACAACCCAGCGAGGCAATCGCCGCCCCGCTGATTGCCTCGCGAGGAATGTAGGCCACCGTGTGCGCCCAGTCCAATTTCTGCAAGTACTCGGCAATCGCCAGGCTTTCATTCAGCCTCCCGCCCGGGCTGTCGATTTCCAGGATTACCAAGTCGGCACCCTGTTGCTTGGCAGCGTCCAGCTTGCGGTAAAGATACGTTTCCAGTCCTGGAAGAATCTCTCCCTGAAAGCGGATGATGACTCCACGATTGTACTTTACAGGCTCCTTGGCAACGGGCTCCTTGGCAGACCCCACGGGAGTGGCCAACAGGAGCACGCCAACCGCAACAGAAGAAAAGAGCCGCAGATTGTGCATGAATTTACCTTTAGCCGTCCATTCCGTGAAACTGGTGTGGCAAGATTCTCTGGCAGACGGACGCCACCGTGGCACGGGCATCTTGCCCGTGTCGAATTCCACGGGCTGGAAGCCCGTGCCACGCGCTTGCAAGAAAAACTTGCCACACACCGTGAAACCGGTGCCGTGTGATTTTAGCGGATTTGCTGTAAAATGGGAATGGATTCCGTTTTACAAACCAGATCCTCCATGTTTGACTCAACCCAGTATCAACTTTTGGACTTCGGCGACGGACGGCGGTTGGAGCGTTTTGGGCCGGTAGTGCTCGATCGGCCATGTCCCACCGCCGATTCATTCCGACCGGCTACTTCAGAGCTTTGGTCCTCGGCCGACGGACGGTTTGAACGGTCTGAAGCCGAACGGGGCCAGTGGTCTCTGCGCGGCAATTTGCCCCAGCATTGGGCAATCGCCCATGGTCGCATAACCTTGGCGTTAAAGCGGACCGACTTCGGCCACGTAGGAATATTTCCTGAGCAGGCCGAGAACTGGGACTGGATTGCGGAGCAAGTCGGGCACTGTCTGTCCGATGCGGTGAGTGCCATGAAGATTCTCAACTTGTTCGCCTACACGGGCGGCAGCACGCTCGCTGCCGCGGCAGTCGGTGCCGCGGTGACGCACGTCGATGCGGCGCAAAACATCGTTGCCTGGGCGAGACACAACGCCGAACTCTCCAGCCTGGGTAAATCGCCCATTCGCTGGATCGTTGAAGACGCCGTGAAATTCGTGAAACGCGAGATCCGCCGTGGTAACCACTATGATGCCGTGATTCTTGATCCGCCCAGTTACGGGCACGGCACGCATGGCGAAGTGTGGCGACTCGCCGAAGACTTGCCGCGTTTGCTGGCCTTGTGTGCCGAATTGACGACGCCTCGGCCGCGATTCGTACTGCTGACCTGCCACACTCCAGGCTTTACGCCTGCCCGATTGCGAGAATTACTTGCCGCTGCTTTCGGATCGTCGCCAAGCGCGCAAATTGAAGCTGCGCCTCTGGTACTCGTTGCGTCCACGGGGCATGCCTTGCCTAGCGGTGTTGTGGCACGATGGACGGATGAGCCAAGTTCGGCACGGGTCTCCTGACCCCGACCTGTTCGGCACGGGTCTCCCGACCCCGCCGCAACAAGTTATTTCCAGAAAATCGACCAACTTCAGTCAAGATGGCATGTTTACGTAAACTGTGTGGTTCGCGGTCAAAAAACACCATTGCATTGAGAAGACAAATCTGGTAGGACTGAATTCGATAGGGTTTTGTCTTACGCGCCGCGGGGCTTTTTCCGTGTGCGGCGAGGAGTGGTCGTTGAGTCAAATCGATAAGGATCGTCGTACGAAATGTTTGCAAAGTTCGCACGCTTCATCTCGCGGTACTGGATCGCGGTATTAGTCGCCTGGGTCATAATTCCTGTCGTACTGCATTGCGTTGCGCCTCGATGGGACGAAATTACGCACGACGGCGATTTTGCCTATCTTCCGTCAAGGCTGAGTAGCGTGCGCGGCACGGAACTGCTGGAAAAGGCATTTCCGGAGATGACGGCCAAGAGTACCGTCGTGCTGGTAGCCGCCCGGCCGGATAGCGAACTTACCGACGAAGATAAAGCCGTCGCTCTGCGCTTGGCGGATATGTTCACACCGAAGCCCGACGAGAAGACGCCGGTCTCCTTGGTGATGACCCACGAGGACAAATTTGTTGGCAGTAAGCTCAGAAGCCCCGACGGCCAATCGGTACTCGTTTTATTGCAGTTGAACAACGAGTTCATGGCCGTCGAAAACATGAAGTTCATCAATGAGGTCTACCGTAAGGTGCGGGAGATCCAGAAGGAGCCGGGCTTTCCCAGCGGTCTACAATTGGGGGTGACCGGTTCGGCGCCCGTCGGTTCCGATATGCTCTGGTCGATGAAAGAGAGTATTGACAATACCGAGTTGACGACGATTCTGCTCGTGACGACAATCTTGCTGATTGTTTATCGCTCTCCGGGGCTTGTGCTGGTGCCGCTGGTATCGATTGGCGTTTCCTTTTTTGCGTCGCTCAACCTCATTGCCCTAGTGGCTCAATGGGCTGACCGGCACCCGGAATTTCTCAGCACGATCGGTCGCTGGATGGGCCGGCAGCAATTCGATTTTCAGGTTTTCACTACGACCCACATCTTCATTGTGGTCGTTCTTTTCGGTGCGGCGACCGATTATTGCCTCTTCCTGATTGCCCGTTACCGCGAGGAACTCGAGCGCGGCCTGGATCCGCAGGCCGCGTTGGAACAAGCCTTGGGGCAGACCGGGCCTGCCCTGACCGCCAGCGCAATGACGACGATCCTCGGGTTGGGCGCGATGATCTTTGCGGACTTCGGTAAATACCGTTCCGGTGGTCCCACGATTGCCATATCGCTGATCGTTGCGCTCTTGGCCAGCATGACCGTGGCCCCGGCCATGCTGCGAGCCTTTGGCCGCGCGGTCTTTTGGCCCTTTGGCGTCGGTGACAAGACTGCGGTCAAGACCGATGTGCATTCCAGTTCTGCCGCGATGGCTTCGCACAGCCTGATGGGGCGTTTCTGGAACCGGGTCGCCAACGTGGTTGTTTCCCATCCGGGGCTGATCCTGGTCGGAAGTTTCCTTGTGCTAGCGGTTCCGGCATGGCATGGTTTCAACGTGCCGATCACCTACGACATGCTTGCCGAGCTTAATCCAAAGCGAGAGAGCGTGCAGGGAACGCGGCTCCTGGAGAAACATTTCCTTATCGGCAAAACGGGTCCCATCACGGTCCTCGCCTATCATCGCGGCGGCAACTTCGACACCACGGAACAGTACGTGAAGATCCGCGACCTGACCACCGAGTTGACGAAGTTCAATTACGTCGATAGTGATGGCAAAAAGACCGAGCCGATTCGCGAAGTCAGCAGCCTGACCAATCCTCTGGGCGAACCTTTGACCAAAAAGAAACTAAATCTCTGGCGAGACAAGGGACTCAGCGCACGGGAGATATTTGAGCGCAAGGCGACCCTCGAGAAGAGTCGTAAATATTATCTCTCCGGCGGCGAGTATGCGGGCGAAGTCGCGCGATTCGATCTGGTATGCGATTATGATCCCTTCTCGCAGGAAAGTATGCGGCTTTTGGGAAAAATCGATGACTGGTTGAAGGAGAAAAAGAACCAGCCCAATTCCGGATGGCACGACGTGGAGTTCGATTTCGTCGGCGTCACCGCTGGCATCCGCGACCTGGATGCCGTCAACCAGAGCGATACTCAGTGGGTCGGCGTCTATGTGGCTCTGGCCGTGTTGATCGTGTTGATCTTTCTCCTTCGCCGCCCGCTCCTTTCGCTCTATCTCATCTTCACGGTCGTCTTCGGCTATCTGGTGAGCCTGGGCCTGACCCATCTCTTCTTCGGCTGGTTTTACGGAAACACCTACCAGGGATTGGACTGGAAGCTGAAAATCTTCCTCTTTGTGATCCTGGTCGCCGTGGGCGAGGACTACAACATTTATCTCGTCACACGGGTGGTCGAGGAGCAGCGCAGACGCGGCCTGCTGGAGGGACTCCGCGAAGCCATCGTTCGCACCGGCGGCATCATCACCAGTTGCGGCGTAATCATGGCCGGCACCTTCGGCTCGATGGCCACGGGCACGCTCCGCAGCATGATCGAGTTGGGCTTTGCCATGTCGCTAGGCGTGCTGCTGGACACCTTCATCATCCGCACGGTCCTCGTCCCGGCCTTTTTGGCACTGCTGGCCCGCTGGGGAGTCCGTTCGGCTGCGGAAGCCCAGGGGGATGTCGCCTCGCCGCATTTCGACTCGGTGGGCGGAGAGTTGGTGCATGCTAATTCGTTATCTGGTGAATAAATTGCACGCTGGGCCGGCCGCCGCCTTGGGGCGACGCCGGAGCACCCGTCAGATACTCCTTGATATACCGCTAATCATTTTGCGGAACCGATCGCCGAGCCGAGGCGAAACCGCGTCGTAATAGGCGATGCCATCGCTCAAATCGGACGCCACCGCGGGGTGGGATCGCAGCAGATTAGCCTATCACGATCAGCCTTAAGAGCTTCTCGTACGGCAAGCAGGCTGATCCGATGCCACGCTTTCCGCGGCACTGTGTCCGCAGCGAGTAAGGCTTGCCTGTCGGTTTCCCTTGGTCGATCCCCTTCCCTCCACGGACTCCGCTACCGCCATCAGGCCGGCTTTGTTCGCCCGCTTCTCGGGTACTATGGGACCATCCGACTCCCTGGAAACGTGCATGTCCGGCGTACGGCTTTTCTATGCGGCTCTTTCATCCGTTACTCCTTGCCGGTTTTGACCGGCGCACCCCGCCCCATTTTCTTTCCCCCCTGCGGCCAACGCCCCGATTGAGGACGTGATATATGTGTGTGTCCCTCGACAGAGTTATTGATTCACCGGTCCTTACAACCACTTTTTTGCCTGCCCTGAAAAAATTCAATCCTCATTCAGCCGATCGCCGGCAGCGGAAGGATGCCTTGCTGCCGCAGATTACCAAGCTCGCGAGCGAGGGTCATGGTTCCCGAGAGATCGGCGAGAAGGTCGGGGTCAGCAAGACAACCGTCAGCAGCAACAACTTTTTGAGCTGTTGCAACAAAAAGGCTACTCATGCCGCGTCTTGACGTTGTAGCCTCTCGCGGACCATTCATTCCCTACGCCAACGGCGTTGTGTCCCCTAGCCCTGGGTTGCCGCGTAGCGGCTACCCAGGGAAATGGTATCCACGAAACCTTCTACGCCAACGGCGTTGTGTCCCCATTCCTCAGGAATTCCGGCATCGGTTCGTCGGTGATCGGTGCGATCATCAAATTCACTTGCAGCCCGACGGCGGTTATGACAAATTGCTCGGTGCCGATACGACCGTTCGCATCGAACCTGGGCGAAACACGTATCTCATGGGCGTGTTCGCCGACGGGCATCCGATCGGAAAATTGCTTT
>JBAWVO010000158.1:0-15116 GCA_037147235.1 Planctomycetota bacterium
GGTTGGCGCGGGTGCCGCCGCTGGGGCGGGCGTTGGATTGGGGATGGGGTCAGGCATAGGTCAGTGCAGGTTATTTATATTTTGGAAATTTCTTTCTGAACATCTTGTCTGAACATATTTTTCACTTGTTCTATTCCTTTTTCTGTGGCGTCTTCTGCTTTGGCAAAAAGGAATTCCATCGTGTAGCAATGTGGGTTAATTCCTTCAGTTTGAAATATGCCTTTCAAAAGTATGCTGTCAAATTGCTTATACTCTTTGAAGGATTCTGTAATAGCACATGGCATAGGTCAATCGGTTACAGGTTCGTAGGTTAGGTCAAAAATGTTCGGCTTGCAAGGGTAAAGCTCACCCTTTACTCCACGGATAATCCAATCTTGAAGATTCGCCTTCATGTCGCCCTCAAGAGTTGGGATGAAAATGTATCGTTCAGGCTCCCACACGTTTATGTTTGGCAACTTTGTGAACGAACAAATCTCGTCAATATTCGTTCCTATCCACTGTACGGCTTCGATGACTACTGGTTTCTTTAGGAACTTTGGCATAATCAGGCTTTCGGTTTGTCGGTTTTCGGTTGGTCGGTGATTCTCTTGGGTGTCTCGTGGACCAGTCCAGGAGATGGGAAGGGGGCAGAGGTAAAGTCAGGGTCGGGTAGCACCTCAAGCATGTCGAGCATGGCCACGGCACCAGGCATCTTTTCGGGGTGCGTGGACAACGCCGCCAGGGCCAAGGCTGCAACCTTGCTGAATCGGCTGTCGCGCACGATGACGACCCACCACTTGACGAGTTCTTTGTCTTCTAGGAATACGGCTTTCGGGTTCATACTGGTATATTGGTATCGGATTGGTCAACGCAACGGGGCAACAGGGTGTAAACCTTCAGGTGAGGGAAGGCGTGAAACGCCAGCGATATGTCGGCGGGGGCGTAAATCTTGCGCTGCGTCCTCAGAAGGGTGCCCATCGCTTTCTTGGAGATGATTTGCGCGTGATTACACATCGGATATTTGACTTCCCAAATATCGCCCTTGATATGAGTCTGAGGCTTCCCCTCACAGCAGCACGAGCCAAGGAAAAGAAAGTCGAAGTCCTTCGGGGTGTCCAGAACCGCCTGATTGGCTCGCTCCAACCAATTCGGTGCAAACTTCGCATCCCATTCAATAAAAAAGAAGTAGTCGTCTGGAAGAAAACTGCACATGGTCCAAAACATTTGAAATGACACGCACAGCGCCACACCCTTTGGCCCAATCCGGTAGCCGCTCCCAGGGGCGTCCACCTCGTAGGGGTGGATCGTGTACAACCCGGACACCGGCTCGGCGGGTGCCACCAGCTTGTCGTAGGCACAGACGCAGGGGAACTCTTCGGCTTCAATGCCGGACTCCCTCAGGTGCTTCTGAATGGAAATAGTCCTCTCCGGGAACTCCGGTACTACCATCACGAATGGTCTGACATTGATGTTTCCAATTTTCATATCACGGCTTTCGTATCCATCGGGCGTTGTTGATGGCGGTGTCTTTACCTTGAAGTCCATGCCGGTGCAGGAAAAACTCCCATGCGCCGTGAGCAATCGCACCGAACACCGGGACGATCATCCCCCAAGACGTGTCATCACTGGCGATTATTCCTCCGCTCCGAACGTGGTTCCATGCCCATTCGTATTCAAACGTCTGGCATTCCCAAGAATGATCCGAGTCGTGAAGGAACAGGTCAACCCGTCTGGTGGTAGCGAATATTTCGTCCAACGCCTCCTGACTTGGCTTGCGGATGAAGTTGAAGCGCGGGTGAACAATGGGATAGGCGTCGTAGAATCCGCTTGGTTGAGGGTCGCACGAGAACAGGTGGCCCACCCCGGCGAAGTCCATTGCCGTCAGAAAGTGCTCGCTGCTGTATCCGCTTTCGACGCCCGTCTCAATCATCACTTGTGGACGCTCACGCCGAATGATTTCAGCCAGCAGACCTTGGTAATGATCGGGATGATCCCACATCCTTTTCAGAGGGGAGTTTCCGCCTTTACCGACCCGGACGTTATCCGGTCCGATCTGCGAGTAATCCACCCCGTTGACGAGTTTGTTCATAATTTTGTCGCGTAGATATTGCCGCTCCACGCTTCGGGATTGGCGTCGGTGGTTGTCACCTTGAAGCCGTGCCGGGTGAGCGCATCCCGGTAGCGCGGGCCGTCTTTGAAGTGCCATTCCATCGCCACGATGGCCACTTCGTCGAGCCAGCGTTCGTCCTCGAAAACCTCCTGTTCCGCGCCTTCGCAGTCCAGTTTTACGCAAATGGGCCGGGGAAAGCCGACCTCATTCTTGGCGGCGTCAATCTGGCTTTTAAGCGTGAAGCAGTCAACCGTCGTCACCTTGTGCTCTTCCTTCTGAACGCACGGATTGTCTTGGCCGATGGTACTGAGTCGGCTGCCGTAGGGGGCGTCAGGCCGGTGATGAAACTCTCGCGGGCCGTTTTCCCTACCGATGGCACCCCAGACCACCCACACCCTAGACATGTTCAGAAACGAATTTAACTGCGCGATTTTCCAGACCGGGGACGGCTCGAAAATCTTGACGTGGCAAGCCCTGTGGTATTCGCACCAGATGCCGAACTCGCCGAAGCACCCTCCCACGTCCAAAACGATGGAGTTATGGGGGATGAGTTTGCGCTGGTAGCAGTCCTGGACCAGCACCTCTTCGTAGAGTTTTTGGGCATGAGGCAGGTTGAGCAGCGTCAGTCCGTCGTAATGGAGAAAGGTTTCGTTCATAGGTTCAAGGCTGCCGGTTTAATTTTCGCCAGCAGGCAAGCGGAGTCATTGATTCCAAGCGATAGAATTAAGGCATCCCCGTCCACCGTCGCCCCGCATGGAAAAACGACGTTCTCTTTGAAATGGTGAATCGGGTAGCGGGGTAGCTCCGACCCGTAGATGATTGGCTTCTTGCTAATGGCCAGCACCTTAAACGGCGGTTTGGCATCCATCAGACAGGCACCCGCGTAATACCTTGGCTCCAAACGCCCCAACCCTAAATCTGTTCGGGAGTGGAAGAACCTCAGCAGCTTCCCGTCGTAGGGCACTATGTTTCCCCCACGAATCACCCCGTAGGGCCAGCGGGCTTCAGGTGTCTTGTACTCATTGATGATAGTCTCGCCTTGAATCTGGAGCACAACCTGCACCGGTTGGCTGGCGTAAATGGCGAACAGGTTCTCGTCGGACTCGAAGAACGCCCAGTTCTTTTCCATCGAAGTCCCGTCGTTGCTACCGCCCTTCACTTGGAACGAGCGCCCCACCTTGTGACCGCTATCGAAATGCCCATACTTAACCACGCACCGAGGAGTCCTACCAGCCTCAAGGGTTGACTCAACCCATGAAACTGAAGTCTCACCGTGGAACCGGAACAGGCGGGCATCTTCCAGGCTGTTGCCTTTGGCCGGCGTGGTGAACTCCAAGTCCTTCGGGTTGGTGGCTGCGCCGTCAACAATGGTGGCGATGCCAAGGCGAGTTCGGGCGTCCCCATCGAAGTGGTATCGGTAGCTAAGGCAGAGCTTTCCGTTGACCTTGCAGATGGACGGGTTGTAGGCGAACGGGGGTAGCTTTGACGTGTCTAGGGGAATGGTCTCCACCTGTTCGGTGACAGCGGGGTAGCGGGAAGTAACGCCGTTGTCGGTCATGTACTTCTCACAAAGCTCGCGGTTATGTCGCATCCGGGGTGGTATTTCCGTCAGCGGGGGACTGGACTTTTCAGGCTTGGGACGGCTGCACACCCCGGTAATGTCCACCGCCCCGCGACGGAGAAAAACGGCCCGTAGAGTCTCGCTCCACCAGTAGCCAGAATCGAGCAGGAGATCGGGAATGTCCTGCAAGGCGTCTTTCCACCATTCGCGGGGGGCGGTGAACAAATCGCAGATTGGGGCGAAGGAGCCTTCCTGCATCCGGTAGGAGTAGGCCGGGCCTACGCCAAGCAAATCAACCGTGCGAACACCTGGACGGGTTAGGTTTATCATCTGCCCAGGTTTGGCCTTTTGAATGGCCATTCGGATACAGTCACGAAGGTAGGGCACGCGCTTGGAATCTTTTAGTAGGCCCGCGCTATCTCGGCCGCAAGCCCCGATTGATACTGGTAACGCATCCCAGAAAGAAAAAGCGCAATGCGGCTTGGACTCGTAGGCACTCCAGATAGCCACAATGTTGGGATTTGGTCCTCCTGGGTGAGCTTCAATCACGCTCATCATCTCCTGCCATCGGTCAAGCCAATCGCCATACCGGCAATACCAGACCATGTTTGGACGCCAGGAGCTTCCCGCCCACATGATCGGCTGGTCGTTCGCAAAGGCGATGACAGGCAGGCTCCGCACCGCCCACGCCAGATGCAACGGAGCACTGTCCACCGCCACCAGCAACGACGCCTTCTCGTAGAACCCCAATAGATCGTAGAGACATGCGGCCTTGGGGATCTCAACGATGCGCCAGCGGTCGCCAAAAGTGGTCTTCAGTAGGTAGGCCAGCAAGTCCTTGTTCGGAAACGGGCTGCTATTGCCATTCAACGCCAGAAGCATGATCGGCTTCTTGCCGAGATTCTTGGCCGGGAACGTATCGCGCCAGAGCCGGGTTTCGCGCACAAGGTTGCGCCGATCGAACTTCAACGGAAGACAGTCATCCCAACGGTCCAACCTACCGGCAACTTTCCACTGCTCTTTCTGCCAAGACGTGGTGACGGCTGACTTCTGGCCCACCGGCTCATAGGTGTAGCGTTTTACCAATTCGGCGGGGCCGTTGACCTGGGTGCAGATACCCGGTCTCAATCCGTGGTCCAGGGTCCAATCTACGGCCTTGTCCATCTCGTACGGTTGGCAATCCACAACCTTGCAGTCCACGTAGGACACGCCTTCCAGAAGGTCGGCGTAGGGCTTGGTCGTGACGATGCAGGACTTTTCCCCGGACTCCGCGTCTGCCAGGCATAGCGGCAGTAGGTTCAGCAGAGCGCCGTAGTCGGCCAGTTGGATGTAGCACTTCATGCCGTGGTATTCATGCCGTGGTATTCGGGTGCTCCACCATCCGCCGCTCAAACTCCTGGGCGCTGGCCTTCTTGGGATGGCGCTTCCCATACTCCCAAGCCCGAAACGTGCTCGCGGGCACCCCAATGGCGTACGCCGCCTCCTTCTGAGTCAGCCTGCCGCGCCACTCGCGGACCCGTTTGGACCATGAAAATGTATCTGCCACGCCCATCCATTAACACATTGTATCAAAGAAAGCAATAGCCAATTTCAAAAAAATGGCGTAGAGATGAATCGGGCTGAGACATTAGAGCGCCATCGCCCAGCGCAGGAACGTATCGCCGCCCGTTTCCGGCCAGGAACCGCCTGCACCCCGCGTAACCGGCATCCGCCTCCGGTAAAGTCACCCACAACTATCAAAACCGCGTCCAGCATTGTCTGGCGCAAAAACGAACCATTTTATGCCATTGTCAGCCGCTGGTTGCCAGCAATTCAACGATTTCCTTGGTCGCCGACCCTACAACTGGGACAAGCGCATCGCCAAGGACCGCAAACCACATTCGTACATCTACACCGGGATGTACAAGACCGAGACGTTCCCGAACCATACCGGTACCACCCACCTGCATGAGCGGGTGTACGTGACCCGGCCCAACGATCCCGGTCTCTGGACTCAATTCGTCGCCGACCCCTGCATCGGGTCTCCTTGCGATACCCCGCGCCAGTATATCGGGCACGGCGTGGATCAACTGCGCTTCGATATTTACGAGCGCAACTACCAGACCCCCGTGTTTTGTCTGGACCAATTGAACACCATCGAGGAAGGCATCGCCAAGATGGCGGCCATCGCTGAGGGATACCAACGACTGCCCGAAGTGATTTGCTCGGATTTCCTTCGGGTGCTGACGCTCCGCAAGGCTGGCACCACGGCGATGGGCGGCGGACTCTGGCTGTGCGGCCCGCAGGACGCCAGCGGAAACCCCGTGGCTATCAACATCACCGACAACATGTTCACGGTGAGCTTGGGGCAGACGGCGGTGAAGAGCCAAAACAGCCTCCTGATCAACCTGAACGCCAACGGAGACCTCTCTGCGATTTCTCCGGCACCGGGATTAGGCACGACCGCCCTGCTCGCCGCCGCGATGGGCCAGTTGACGATGGAGTACCTGAAAAACATGCAACCCGACCTGTCCATGAACGGATACCACGACCGGGAAAGCATGATTGCCGGAAAGTTCAATCTCTTGACCGATGCGGAAACTCGCGCCCGGCTGCTCGTGGCCAACCCGGCCCTCACTCAGATGTACAGCGCGGCCGACTTCGCCAAGGGCGGGGCTTTCTACAGCTTGGGTATCACGTCCGGTTGTGGTGATTGGCTGTTCAAAGAAGATACCTCGCAGATGCGCTTTCGCTTCCGGGGCGATCTGGACGGCAAGGACTTCGCCGGCAACGCCCTCACCGGCGCGGTCTGGGTGGAGCAAGTGCAGCCGTTCGAGAACGTCGCGGCGACCTTCGGCCTGAAACCGCAGTTCAGCGCGGCCTGGAAGAACGCCCCCATCCGGTTGAACCACGTCTATAACCGGGACGCCCGGACGATCTTCGTGGCTGACATCGCCAGCATCAACGACGAAATGAAGTTTGGGTTGGCCCGCAGCTTCATGGGCAAGTGGACCTGGCACAGTCCCGACTACTTCGAGGCCCTCGACCCTAACACCGGAACGAAATGCGCGTTCCAGAACGACAAGAAAAACAAGGGATACTGGCTCGGCGAGTATCGCATGGGCGAGAAAACCGTTTACCCCGAGATCGAACGCATGATCCTGGCCATCGGAGAGCCTCAGCCGTATGTCCGAGTTCCTCGCAGCAACACTGCTCCGAGCGCCCCGACGAGCAAGAGCGACTACCAGAGCTTGCTGGCCTACAACGCCGCCTGCAATACGGGCGTCGTCGGTTACACTGGCGGCGACTTCTGGCTGCCGCAGGAAGACTAACCTCTACCGAGGGAGGGGGGCGGGTTGCCCCCCTCCTTTGGACTCATTTTATGCCTCTCGACACTATGGCTCCCGCCGGGGCCGCACCGGATACCGGCGGAATGGAGAACGTCTCGACTCGACTGGTTTGCCCAGCGTGCGGCGCGGCGTTCGAGCAAGTCAAAACCGAAGGCGAAGGCGCTGCCGGTGGCGAGGACCAGTCCTGGGAGGACGAACTCCGTCACATGTCCGCTCGCACGCCTGAAACTGAAGGTCAACCACAATGAATATCACTCTCACGGCCCAAACCATCCCCACGTCGCCCGTCACCCCCCGCGCTGCGGCTCAGGTGATTTTCGACAACAACTACGCCAAGCTTTCGATCCTACCTCAAAAGCAAAAACTGGTCATTGCTCTGCTTGGCATGATCCACGCCATCAGTGGAACTACCAACTACGAGGCCAACCACAGGCTCATGCGGCAAGACGCAAAAGTGTTCCTGGGAGGACTCAGCACACCGCTCGACCTATGGGCGGCGTTGGCGTCCAAAGCGTGGACGCTGGGAAACACCGCCGATGCGCTCTCATCGGATTTTAACACCATGCTGGCTGAGGCCAAACACCTATCAGAGTTTTCTGAGGAAGAACTGATCCGGTGTTTCGTCTTTGTTTCACTCACCAAAACCTGACCTGTGGCCTGTGACGCTGCAACTTTGGAAGCTCTGGCCGTTCTCACCAACAAAGAGAGCGGCCTGAGCGAACGCGACATCCTCATCTGCACCGCATCGGTCTATGGGACTGCGGCGGGATATGCGGACGCTAAAACGGCGGTCGCGGCGGCGGCTACCAACAAACTGGCGGGGGTCTCTGAACGTGACCTCCGCGCCATCACCCTTTCACTCCTCTGCTAATTTGACCTATGGCTTGCGATGCTACCACTTTGATTGCTACGGCAATGGCCAACGGCTATGGTGCCCTCTCCCAACGCTCCCTTGAAGAATGTATCGTGGCGGCGGCTTGCGCCGGCGGGGGAGGTTCCGGCTCCGTCCTGCAATACGTGAACGACCCAAACACCGAAGCCATTACCCCCACCGACATCACCAAACCCGCCTTGGCCTATTCCACCAGTGGCTACGGATCAATCCGACAATGGAACACCACGACTCACACTTGGAACTGACACCATGAAACTGATACCTCTTCTGACGGGATTGTCCCTTTTCCTTTCCCCACTGTTTGCTCGCGCTGGAACCAATACCTTGGGCGCTCCCGTGCTCCAGGGAACCAACTCCTACTCCGGGGTGAACTTCCTGACCAACTCCGCCAACGTTCTGGCGGGCAATGGGTCTGGTATCACCGGCCTCACCTCTGTAGTGGCCGTGGCGGCGGGCACCAACATCGTAGCAGTGACCAACGGCCAAGTCGTGACCATCAATGGCACCTCCTACGTGACTCCATCCATCACCAACGGTCTGGCCACCACCAACTACGTCAACACGGCCACCAACAACGCCGTCATCAGCGCCAGCAACAACGCCTGGGGTGGTGGAACCATGACCGGACCAGTGCTGACTCTATCATCCAGCCAGTTCTCACCCGCTTGGAATGAGTTCGTCACCCGGAGCAATCTCGTCAATTCTCTAACCATCGGCTCCGTCCTCTATAACGGGTCGCTCACCAACGGTACTAATCCATACACCATGACGAACTACACGTACCAGACCACGATCCCGGCTGACTTCGTTCGGACCTATTCCTCGGTGGCAGCGGGGAGCTATTGCGGATCAGTGTCGGCTACCAACCTAAGTTCCTTGTCCTCACCAGTAATCTCGACCATATTTTTAAGCGTGAGCAACCTGCAAGACGCGGCGAGAACCGCCACATTTCACTGCGAGCTTTACTACTCGTCAAATATCTATGTTACCGCCACCCCGCTCACTTGGTATGGGGACTACAATAGCCAGACCTTCACGGTGGTTGGTGATTCCAAAACTAATACACTGCAAAGCCTATGGACATTCCCTACCGTAGCGTTCGCACCAAACCAAGGGGTTCTGTGGCGCGTCATCAAACTAGATTCCTATACAGGAAATCAAGCGCCTAACATCCGCGTGTTTGGCGGCACAGCCACACCATCTCAAATCTCATTTAACACGCCAGCATCATCATCTGGGGTTGGAATACTATCAGCCAACAACACCTGGACCGGAACCAACACGTTCACAAATCCGATTGTTGCTACAGGTGGCGTAGTCGGAGGAGTAGCACTGTCAGACCTGCAATCTGCCACAAATATCATAGCCACAAACATTTATGCCAACTTCGTAAGCAATAATATCATTGTCGTTGACACGTCATCTTCTTTGGTAACTTACATTCTTGATACTTCGTCAACCGCCGTAACACTTTACAAGACCAATGCAGCCTACGACCTTAAAGTTGCTTTCGGCATAACGACTAATACAATTTCAGGTGACGGAATATGGGTGGATGCCAGACGTGCTGGATCACAATGGATTGTCAGATGGTAAGGAGTAATAACTATGAAATACTTTTTTTTATTGGAACTGTTGATGTTCTCGCTCGGGGTTGACGCAGCCATGTTCGTTTCAACGAACGCCGGAGGATTCCCAGACTCGGCATCATCTGGACTGTTCTCCGCTGGGACATCATGGATTGGCGGCGTTGCCCCCAGTGCGGATGGCGATTTCTGGACGATCAAGGGTTCCGTAACGATCATATACGATGTGGACAATTCCGCCCAGACTAGTGGATGGGGCGGAAACACCACGTCCACGGGCTGTACCAATAATGGAACATTGGTCATGAGCAATGCCTATCCGTGCTATATGAAGATGAATGGCTCTTTGTACGGTAGCAACACGGCATCTTGGTTCGTGGGCTCGGCAGCGGCTCCGATCACCAACAGCACTACCAATACTGAGACCTGTATCATCGAATTCAAAGCCGGATCATGCGCAATGCCAGGAACCAATACTATTCAATTTTACGGGACCACCAACATGTGGAGTGATTATTTGTACAACGCCACAGCCTCGAATGCGAATATCGGCAGTACCAACCTGTTTTTCACCAACACGGTCGTCGGAGTGGCCAGCAACGACGTAATCTACCTCAGCAATCCAGCGATCAGAGCGTTGGGCGGAAATACTCACATCGTCTATGGGGTGTGGAGCAACTGCATAGTGCTCAACGCAACCGCCGGAACGAACCAGCCTATCGGTCTAACGAACACGTGGTCTGGCGAATCGTTCGCTGGCGTGGTGAGCGTGAATAATCGCACTAACGCAATGGTCTGCAAGCTAACCCGTCCTATTGTCATTTACCAGCGAACCAAGATAACCTCGACCGGTGTTTTTACGGTGTGCAAGACAAACACTTTTATTGGCGTCCGATTCTCGAATTTCGGCCAAGGGCCAATCTATAACTGTACCGGTATCACAATCACCTCATGTGTTGGAAACAATAACTCTTCTGGCGGGTTTGCCAGTACCTGTACCGGTGGCACAATTACCTCATGTGTTGGAAACAATAACTCTTCTGGTGGGATTGCCAATAACTGCAGCGGTATCACAATCACCTCATGTATTGGAAACAATAACTCTTCTGGCGGGATTGCTTATAACTGCTTCGGTAGTACAATCACCTCATGTGTTGGAAACAATAACTCTTCTGGCGGGATTGCTTATAACTGCACCGGTATCACAATTACCTCATGTGTTGGAAACAATAACTCTTCTGGCGGGATTGCCAGTACCTGCAGCGGTATCACAATCACCTCATGTGTTGGAAACAATAACTCTTCTTGCGGGATTGCTTATAGCTGCTTCGGTAGTACAATCACCTCATGTGTTGGAAACAATAACTCTTCTGGTGGGATTGCCAATAACTGCAGCGGTATCACAATCACCTCATGCACTAATAATGCTATCCCGGCCTACTATCGCAACGGGATGCTTACCATTTTTGGTGGCAATGATTTAAGCATTTCGCCATCCATTCTATCCGCTTACAGTTTTCGCCCATTGGACACAACATGCATCAACAGCACCAACTTTTCCAGCGTAGGTGGGACGGCCTTAATTGAAGGCACAAACTCAATCCAGTATTACGTTACGAACGTAAACAATCCAATTCCGGCATTCGTTTTCGTTTCTCCAAAAAGAAGTATATCGCCAACCGTATGGCTGTGGCTAACTAACAACATCAGCTTCCAGGTAGGCTATGCTGCAACAGGAGCGTATCCTACAACCTTAACAACCTACAGCAATTCAGTTGCTCCAGGATGGACTAATTTTAGCGTTGCAATTCCTAACGGGCTGACGCTGCAAGCCACATATCCGCAAACGCTTTGGGTTATTTGCACAAGTCAAAATCAAAATGGACTTGCTAGAATAACCATCCCGACCGAGTACCAAACCTCAATAATGAAATAACTATGATTACACTAACACTAACATTCGATATTGACGAAGCCTACATAGACCAAGCTCGAAGCTGCGCTGACTCGATCACCGGCGATGGTTCTGACAATGGCGTCCAGGCGTGGCTCACCAGCATAGCTCCAGCCGCAATGGCTTGGCAAATACAAGTCGGACAAGACCAGATGAGGCAGAAAGCAGTCTCCGAATCCATAGCGGTTCAGCAATTAGCTCAGCAGGATAGACTAGATCAACTCAAGCAGGTAATTATTGATAACGGAGGCGGCGTAATCAATAATCCATAGGAGAGTTATGCGCAACCTCATCACCCTCCTCATTTCGCTGCTTCCCCTGTGCGGGTGGGCGGCGGAGTATCACGTCTATGTGGACAGCAGCGCGGCGGCTGGTGGATACGAATAATGGGCGGTAACGGTCAACCTAAACGTTTACCAGTGAAATGTCACTCGAACCAATTATCGAGAAGATGAACACAAACCGATGGGAGAAATGGCTGGCAGTGTTTCAGACAATCGCGCTCATGGTGATTTTGCCGTGGGCCACATGGGTCACGTCTCAGATTTTTCAGCACGACGGGCGGGTGATGATGGTGGAGAAGTGGCAGGAATCTAGGCCGAAATTCGTCACCTCTTCCGAGCAAGAAGCGGCTTTGCTGAGGTCTCAAGAGACGTTGCGTAAAGAGCATGATGATCTGTTTCACGAGATTCAGATTCGGCTCGACAAGCTGCTGGAAAAACAGCAGGAAATCCGGTTGGAGATTATAAAGCACACTGCCAGAAAACCATGAACGAGGAACCCGGCAAGATCGGCGGAGGAGTGCTCTGGACGACGATTGGATTGCTCACGTTCCTGGCGGTAATCGCTTGGGCGGTGTGGCGGCAGACGCACGGATTTTGACGGTGCGATCAACAACAAACGAAAGGCAGATTATGACTGGTAGCTGGAAAACGACGGTATGCGGAATAGTGGCGGCGGTCGGAGGGGTATTGCAAACTGACACCGGACTGCCCGCATGGGCACTGACGCTCGGTAAATGCCTGGTGGCAATCGGGGTCGGAGGGGTGGGAATCTTCGCCCGCGACAACAACGTGAGCAGCGAGGCTCTTGGAATTCCAACCAGCCAAGCACCGGCCACGGCAAGGCCCTCAGACGTCACCCTGACGCATCCGATGACGGCCCTGGCCTGGCTCATACTTCCACTGGCCCTGCTGGCTGGAACCGGTTGTGCCTACGTCACGACCAAGACGGTGAGAGAGCGGCAACTTCCGCCGGCGGTCATCTTTGGACTGGTCGGGACCAACAAACTCACCGCCGACCAGGAGCGCATGTTCATCGTGAAGGAAACCGCCAAGACTCGGGCGGTGGCGTTCTTCGAGGCGAAACAGGCCCTGGAGGCCGCGCAGGCCAAACAGACGGCGACCACTCAAACCAGCGGATTCACCGGCCTGGAACAGACGGCCACGTCGTCAAACCTCACGGCGATCATCGAGGCGGTCGTCAAGGCGGCTATCTCGGCGGCGGCCAAGAGCGCAGTGCCATAACTTCACCAACCGGAGCCACCCCACTCACGGTTGAGCCCCGCGCCGGAGGGTTGCGCACGGCCTTCCGGCGTTTGGACCATATCGAGGATTACCGCAATATGGTTCAGAGCAGTTGCAGTTCCCTTTCCATGACCGAACCGGCCAAGACCAAATTAGGCTCTCCCACGAAAGACGTGATGTCAAACCAAACGAATTCGGTGGCCCCGTCAAAGTTGGACTTCTGACCCCGGCGAATCCTGCGCCCTCCCACCATCTTCTCTCTGATCAAGTGCGCCCGCCACGCGCTAAAATCCAGCAGCCACCACAAATCAAAACCGGATTCCGAAATATCACTATGACCGTAGAACATCCAATCCCCCCAACCGTTCACGATCTTCTCAAGCTCCGTCGTGACACCATTGGTCCGAGCGCTTCTGATGGTGAACTCGTTCCCGTATCGGTCCGCAAATCCGGGCCGTCGAACCCGGCAGGCAATCGTCACTAAATTGGCCCGCAACACCACCAAATCAGCCGCCTCTCGGGTGTCCTGCTCAAAACTTGATACTCCCAACAAATGCGGACCCACCAGCCGCTTGATCTCTGGAATGAATTGGTCCGACCACCGACGGTCTTCCTGGTAGCTCATGCGGCCTCCTTTCCCCAAGAATCGAATCCCTCGATGACCCTACGGCCGTACATGTCCAAGCGCCTTCCCGCCGTGACCCGCCGCACCACCGCATAGAACTCTTCCGGCTTTTCACTGTGCTTTCCACGCCCCGCCTCAAAGCAGACCTTGAAAGCCTTGGTATCAATGAACTTGGGAGACCCCTTCCGAGCGTAGAGCGAAAACTCGCAGTTGAACTGAGGCAGACCTATCGGCTGCATTCCTCCCGCCTTGTGCCACACGAAAGCGCACACGTATTTCAACCCCCACTTGTCCAGCAGCCGGAACGCCATCGGCAAGAACCTGTGCGTCGTCCAGACCCAAACATGGGCGTCCCCGGCCACCGGAGGCGCCACCTTCCCAATCTCTTCCTCGCTCATCGTCGGATAATCGAACGCGCTCTGATTCGGCCTTTCGTCCCGCTCAATCTTCTCCATCGGCCACGGCGGATCAATCACCACTACGTCATAAACCCCCGCCACCGCCTTGGCTTCCTTCTTGCCAACGTCTTCCAGGTTCGCCACCACCTCGGCCCGCTTGGTCTCCCGCACCGCCGCCGCCAGCGACATTGAGCCTGCCACCACCGCCGCCGCCATCACCGGTGACGCCTTCAGCACCGATTGCGCCCGCTTCACCTGACGCACGGAAACTGAAGCCGAATGGGCGGCCTTCTCTTCGGCCCTTGGTGTTCTTACCTTTGGTTCGGAGCGCTTGGCGTCCGACGTGTGCGCCAAGCGGTTCGCTTTCTGTTCCGTCGTCGCGTCTCCCCCAGCCTCCCGACCCGCCTTGGCCCGGTCCCGCTTCGACCTCTGCACCTCCAGTTCCGCCAGCCCAGCCGAGTTCATCGCCCGCTGGTCGTCTGACAAGTTCCTGCGCCCTATCTGATGCTGGCGAATCCAGATCATCGCGTCCAACTCGTCGGCAAAGCTCTTCTCCACCACCTCAAAAAACTTGCCGTGCTTCTGGCAAATGGCCATCCGGTTGTGCCCATCCACCAACACCCCCTTCCACGTCACCAGAGGGTCTCGGCATCCGTCGGCCAGGATTTCAGCCTCAAGCTGGACCAATTCCTCCGGTTGCAGGGGTGGAATGATCGCTTGGAACGCGGGGTTGATGGTGGGTGTTTTCATAAATAGAATCCATGCCGTACGGTTGTAGCACGGCAGCGCAAGAGGTGCGCAACCAAACCATACGACATGGAAATTGTTCGCCGTGCTACAGGCATCGAAATCATGGTATCAGAAAATCGGCTGGCGTCAACCAAAATGGTTCAATCTCTCCAGAAAGTTGAGCAGAATCGCGCCCTCGCCCGGTCGGCGGCTTGGGCGGTCGGCCAGACGCCGCGTTCCGCCCAGTAGCGCGTCTCCTCGCCGGCGAGCGTGAGCCAGACCTTGCGGCTTTCGACCGTGAGGATGAAGCCGCCGGTTTCCTGGCAACCGGGGGGCACGGGGTCAACGTCAATTCCGTCGGGGTGGGGCGTTTTCATGGTTGGTTGGTTTACCCAAATCAGTCGCGGTCGTAGCGGGGCATGGG
>JBAWVO010000159.1:0-15055 GCA_037147235.1 Planctomycetota bacterium
GGATTAGGGATTGGGGATTGGGGATTGGAGGGGGAAGGAGAGGGATTAGGGATTGGGGATTGGGGATTGGAGGATGCTGACGGACCGGGGGCTGTTAGCCCCCGGCTATTCTGAAGCCGCTCTCCCCCATCAAGATTCATAACCACGCCTGTTCTTCCAATCCCTAATCCCCAATCCCCAATCCCTCCCCCCTCACAATCCCATTCCCAAAAATCCACCTTGGGCATCGCTCTCGGCACGGAGTTTATCGAGCCGCTCGATGGTCCGTTTCAGGTCGCCAGCCTGGATATAGCGATCGAACTCGACGCGAACGGCGTGCCCCACCGTTTCCTTGAGCCAAGCGACGGCATCCGCGGTCAGCCAGTCGCAAACCTCGCCGACCAACTCGATATCCAGTTCACAATCGAGCGTTTTCAGATCCTCGCTATCGGTGAGCACCGTGCCTTCAAAACGAAAGCCGACCAAACCGATCTTTTCGTCATTGGTCAGGTGGAAGACGCACTGGGCGTCGTACAGGTAGTAGGTGTTAAACTGTCCATGCTTCGTGGCCGCCCGGCGGACCCGATTGGCAAATTCCACGACCTTGGGCGTCGCATCGTCCAGCGGCACATCAAAACGGGGTACCGAGCGCAACGGCATACAATCAAACGAGATATCAACAAAATTGCTCATGGTGGATATTTTTCAACCACCCGCCAAGGTGTCAATTTCATGGTAGGTCAGGCTTTTCAGCCTGACGGCGAACCGTACAAAGTCAGGCTGGAAAGCCTGACCTACTTAGTATTGTGGCGGGTAGCTGACATTTTATACTCAGGTTCGCTTGAGTTCCAGGGCGTTTGAAGATAGACTTGACTGTTTATCGCAAATTGTGTTCCCTTGAGATTTTACGCCCCCTTGCGGACGAAGATGTCTATGACCATGAACTCCAACAGTCCTGTTATCGTGGCCGGCAAAGGTGCCTGCCAACCCGCCAGCACCCAATCCCCCGTTTGTGGGGCGGACATTGTGGTCCAGTCGCTGGTGAACCACGGGGTGGATACGATTTTCGCCTACCCCGGCGGTACGAGCATTCCCCTGCACCAGGCGTTCACGCGGTTCCGCGATAAGCTTCGCGTCATTTTACCGCGGCATGAGCAGGGTGGCGGTTTTGCCGCGCAGGGGTACGCGCGGAGTACAGGCAAGATCGGCGTCTGTGTGGCCACCAGCGGTCCCGGCGCCACCAACTTGGTGACCGCGATCGCCGACGCCAAGCTCGACAGCATCCCCATGCTGTTCATCACCGGCCAGGTGAGCACCAGCGTCATCGGCACCGACGCCTTTCAGGAAACTCCGATCGTCGAAGTTTGTCGCAGCGTGACGAAGCATCATTACCTGGTGACCCATGTCCAGGACATTGCGAGGGTCATGCGCGAGGCACTTCACATTGCGACCACCGGCCGGCCTGGTCCCGTACTGGTCGATCTGCCCAAGAACGTGCAGATTGCCCAGACCGTGCCCGATTACCATGCGCCGATGAACCTGCCCGGTTATCATGCCGAGCAGTGTCGAGCCACGCCGGCCCAGTTGGCCGAATTGGCTGCCCTGATCTGCCGTGCGAAGCGGCCGGTGATTTATGCGGGCGGTGGCATCATCGCCTCGGGGGCCAGCGAGGAGCTGATCGCCTTGGCTCGCAAGACAGGCATCCCCGTGACCACCACGATCATGGGCCTCGGCGCCTTTCCGGGCGATGATCCCTTGTCGCTGAGCTTTCTCGGCATGCATGGCACCGTGTATGCCAACTACGCCGTCGATAACTGCGACCTGCTCTTGGCCTTCGGAGTGCGATTTGACGACCGCGTGACCGGCAATGTCTCGGAATTCGCCAGCCATTCGACGATCGTGCATATCGACGTTGATCCCTCGGAAATCAACAAGATCAAAAAGGTCCAATTACCGATCTGTAGCGACCTGAAGTACGCCCTGGCTGAGTTGAACAAGATCGTCCAGCCGCCTGCCGATCTCAGCGAGTGGCATCGCAAGATCGACGTCTGGAAGAAGGAAGATCCCTTGGACTACAACCACGATTTTGAAGGCATCCTACCGCAGCATGCCCTCGATTTGATGTGGCAATTGACCAAGGATCTCGACACCATCATTTGCACCGGCGTGGGCCAGCACCAGATGTGGACGGCCCAGTATTACAAGTTCCGCCAGCCGCGCCGCTGGCTTTCCAGCGCCGGCCTGGGCACCATGGGTTTTGGCCTTCCCGCCGCAATGGGTGCCAAGGCAGCCCATCCCAACGCCTTGGTCATCGACGTCGACGGCGACGGCAGTATCCTGATGAACATCCAGGAGATGGCCACTTGCTACACGGAGAAGCTGCCGGTCAAGGTGCTGCTGTTGAACAACATGCACTTGGGCATGGTCGTGCAGTGGGAAGATCGTTTCCACGCTTCAAACCGCGCCAACACGTATCTCGGCCCCATCGACCATCCCGAGGCGTTCGGCTTGGGCGACGGCATCACGCCCGAAGAGCGTTATCCCGACTTTGCTACGGTTGCCAAAGGTTTTCAGTGGGGATCCCGGCATGTATCGAAGAAGAAAGATCTCCGCGACGCACTGTTGGAGATGATCAATTTTCCTGGCCCCTATCTCCTGGACGTGCAGGTGCCCTATCAGGAGCACGTGATGCCGATGATCCCGTCGGGAATGACGGTGAAGGAATTGATTAAGAAGTAGCTACCGGAGCGTGGTGCCTTTGGCCTTTTCAGCCAGTTCTAGCATGCGCGCGGCACCTGCACTATCGCCTAATTCGCGGTTCATGGCGGCCAAGTTCGTGTAGGGAATCGCAAGCACACTGCGATCATAAGTGCCGTTCCGAACGGCCTCTTCAATCAAATCGGCTCCATGGGTCGTAAGCGCAACGGCCTTCTTTCGTTGGCCGGTACTCCAGTAGGAAACGCCCATGCTGACGAACGAATCGCCGAGTCGGCCGATGTCGATCATGGCTTCCTGCGGGGGTGACTTGCCAAGCAAGGGAACGGCTTTTTCAAACCAGCTCACGGCCGTGCGGTGGTCCTGACGATTGTTGGCATGGACGGCTCCCATGCGGAAATAGGTGCGGCCGAGCAAGTAGGCCGCCGAAGGTGAATTGTTTTGTCGTCCGCTCTTCTCCAGGTAGCGAATGGCCAGTTCGCCATGGCGCAAGGCTTCATCCTGATTGGAGCGCATCTGGTAGACTTGCATGGCGTCGTAAAGCGACATGGCGACCTGCCACTGCAACTCGGCCTTTCGGCCGGCTTCTGGGGCACCGGAAATCAGCACCTCGCCGCTCCGCACCACCTCCTTTGCCCATTTTGCCGGATCGAGCTTGCCTTGCAGGCCGACGTCTGCCGACAAGGCTCGCGTGCTGACACGGAAGAGATACTCGTCGCTGCCGCCTTCGGCCTTAATCAGGTTTTGGGCAATTTCCGTAGCCTTGACGATCCAATTTTCAGCGGAACGCTCTTTCTCACGCCATGCACCCCAGGTTATGTCGTGCAGGGCACCAAGATGAGCGTCCAACAACACTTCCTTGGCAGCGATCCGAATCGCCGGATGCTTATCCGGGATCAATGCCTCGGCCGCCTGCAATGCCTGCGTGTGCAGTTGCATGGCCTGTTTCTGGTCAGGATGAGTGCCAGAACCTTTCAAATCGCCGAGCAGGCACAATGCCCGCGCCCTGACGTGGGGACGCTGCTCGCTCAAGGCGACAGCTTTCTCCGCTTCCTGAGTGGCGTCGGCAATACGGCCGGCCTGCCGCAAGGTTTGGGCCTTGGTGAGCTGGTATCGGGCATCGCGTGGCGAGAGGCGAACCGCCTCCGCCGCCGAGGTCACGGCCTGCTCATGCTGGCCCAGCGAGGTCAGGGCACGGCTCCGCAGCCATAAAGCTCGGGCATTGCCCGGCTGGAGCTTGATCGCCCGTTCGGTGTCGTTCAGGCTAAATTCGGGGCGAATGTCGATGTTTGTTTCGGCACGGAGTACGAAGGATTCCGCAGTGATGGGTTCCAGAACAATATGCGTAACTTTTTTGAGTGCCTTACTCGGGTCGGTAGCAGGCTCGAAAGAAAAGAGGACTCCGCGCTCCGGATACGACTGCCCAAGAACCTCGCCCAACTCGTTGGAAACCAGCACGGGCTGGACCTTGGACAGTTCCAACTGTTCGGCGACCTGTGCCGCGGGAAAGCCGCGTTCTAGGCGAATAACCAGCGACGTGACCTTATTGTCGCCCGAATAAGCCACCTCGACGCGCTGGAACGGATCAACCGAGTACAACTGGATCAAGCCGGTGTCGAGCTTTCGTGATTCTTTGGGCTTTCCCCAGGTTTTTTCCACGTCGTTCCGGGTATTCATGCCTGGGGTGATACCGTGGAAGCTGGTGACCTCAATCTCGGCCGGTCCAAGGTTTTTTGTGTCTGGCACGGGAATCAGCGGCGCACCGCGGTTGGTCGCCTCGGGCTTGTTGGCAGTCGCTGGAGCGGCGGGTTCCAAGAGATCAAGCTTGCTGGGCACGGCCAGTTGACGCGGCGCAAGGGTTGGCGTCGTCGCGCCCGTTAGCAGGTTTCCGCCTTCGCCCGGCAGCAATGCACTGCCATCGGCAAAGCGAACCGGTTCGGGCCGGGATCGCCCTGGGGGACGCTTGTCGTCGGCCGTAGCTAGGCCGACGACCGCGGCTGAAAGGAGCCCCAGCGCAAGGCTGGCGAGAGAAAAATTGCGAGTAAATCGAATCAGTCGAATAGGCATGGCGAGTTCCTCCTTGAACGTCGCAGTGCAAGTCTGACACGGACGACACTTTGCGGTAGGGTAGGATACTCTCAGAGTCCAAGCTGAGTCCAGAGGAGATTTTTGCGATTTCCACTCGGCGGCCGAATTCCGTAGAGATTCGGCCGAGCGATCCGTCGCAAACAATCTTCATCGATCCTCCACGCCACAAAAATTTCCCTATCCGAAAGCCGCCCCGACTGCGTCCGGAGGCTTTTCCACGTTATCAAAGGTACTCCAAGCGATCTGTCATTTCTTCGGCGGTGAGCGTCTCGACCAACGACAACAAGCGTCGAATCTTCTCGCCGATAGAATAGCGCTGGCGCGGAATAACGACGATGCCGGCATGGTGTCGGCCGGCGGAGAGAAACTCTTGGTGCAATCGATAGAAGTGCTCGACGTTGAGCGAGTACAGGACACGGCCTTCTGTTGCGGAAAATTCCAGTTGCTCCTCATCGGTTTCCTCCCCACGGCTCGCTCCCAGAACCGTCAGCACGTCCACCTCGCGTTGATACAACCCCTCCATGACGGCATGTTCGGCGGCATCTTCATCAGCGTAAAAACGGATTCGGCTCATCGCTGCCTCAATGCAGCGATGTCTTTAGCGAATCGCTCTTCGACGACGGCTTCCTGGGCCAGTTCTTGGTCGAATTCAGCCTGATGCGCATGATACCATGCAAGTACGGTATAGATCTCGCTCAGCGACCGTTGAGGATAGTGTTCAATAATCTGCGGTGCGGTCAGGCATTGCTTATACAACGTGACGATCTGATTGACCGTCATTCGCGTGCCGTCAATGCGCAGCCGCCCGCCGCAGATGCCGGGGGTTCGCACCAGAGTCGTTTCCAATACCGTAGGCATGCGCAAAGTCCTAGTGTCCGAAGGTCGTTTTCATCTTCCAGTATATTTATTGTAACCGCCGTGGGCAATCTCAGCCGCGGAAGAAAAGCCACACGACCGCAAGCAGTACGGTCAGCCCGGCGGTTATCCAGCCCCAGCGAGCAAGACGCCGCCGAGGGGCCGATGCAACCATGCGGCGCCCGGGATGCGTGGCGGGAATCACACCGACAACGGGCACGGGCAAGAGTGCCTGCAATTCGGCGATACTCGATAGGGCCGGTTCGAGTGAGGCCCCTAAGGAGATCATCCCCATACCGATGATCGAGGTCGCCGCAGTTACCAGGGCCTTGCCAAGGATTGTCGTGGTGTCACGAGGCGGCACCGGCGCCGGGAGGAGTGGTTCCGCGGAGAGGATATCGATTTGCAGTTCCTCGCCGCACGCCGTGAGTGCGGCACGCTCAATCGCTTGGGCTTGCTGCAAGTCTCGTTTCAACGGCTCGACCGCCTGCTGGGCAGCCTGGACTTCCGTGACGGTGGGTGAGTCGGGCGGCAAGGTGCTGGGGGGAGATGCGGCGGGTGACTGCTGCATGATCTGGGGCGGAATCGAGGCCATCTCGCGTCGCACGTCCGCAATTCGTATTTCTATTTCCTGTACGGAAGGATGCTGCGGCGTGCGCTCCAACAGCAATTTCTTCCTGCGCTCTTCGAGATCCGCTAGACGGCGACCGACTTCCGTCCAACGTGGATTTTCAATCGCTACAGGCTGCGGCGGCGCAACCGGCCGAAGGTTCGCCACTGCCTGGAGTCGGCGATCGCGAAGCAATTCAAACCGTGTTTGGGCCTCGAATGTCTGGCGTTCCGCTTGCCGCACTTTTTCCCGTGCGGCCGAATAGGCTTGATCGAGATGCAGCTTCCACTCCGCACGACAGGTCTGTGAATAAGCCGAGGCCACGATATTCACCAGCGGCACGATGGTTTCGGCTGGCTGGTTGCGCAAAGAAATTGCCGCCACGGTCTGTTGGCCGGACCGCTGGGCCTCCATCGACAGGTTCTCGCGGACCTCGGTCTTGGTCTGGACAAGGATCTGCTGCCAGGCATGTTGGAGTGCGAAGCCGGGGTGGTGTATGCAAACTTTAGCGGTAGCCTGAGGCAGGACAGCGACCTTCGACGGGCAAGTGCGAAAGGATTTCCAACTGTAGGTAGCCATGGCAACCGTAAGAAACATAACACCATAGGCCAGCTTGGGAAGCCGCCATGGAGAACTTTGGCGAACGGTTGTCGCAGGCTCGGATGCAAAAATTGGCATCGTTAATCACCCTTTGTTAAAAAACAGCGGCTCACCTCTCGACATCGACGGTTATTAGGCCGAAAAATGAGCAGAGGTGGTGGTTTCCTCAATTTTTCACAAAATACCCCTCTAATGGCTGAATGCATCAAGTGACGGATGGGGATAAAGGCTCTTCCGGTTCTAGGTGCAGAAGTAGGGTGGGGAGAGTGAAACGAGCCCCACCAAAAGCGGACCGCAACAGAATTGGTGGGGCTCGCTGCGCTCTTCCCACCCTACAATTACGATTATTCGCGTTCCGCACCTGGAACCGGAAGAGCCTGGATAAAACACGGATATGAGGTTGAACGAAAGGATCCTGGGTGCGATAATAGGGATCTTCCGCTAGCCCGGATTATTCATAAATTAGGATGTCGAATGAACGAGTCTCTGGTATAATACTGGCGGTTTAGGACTGCATCCAGCTTGGAGAATAGTTCGCGTGCAACGATTCATGCTTAGGTCGAAAATCCACCGTGCCACCCTGACCGGCACCGACATCGATTACGAGGGGAGCATTGCCATCGACCGCCTCTTGATCGACGCCGCCCAATTACTGCCGGGCGAGCAGGTCCACGTACTCAACGTCAGCAACGGAGTGCGGTTGGTGACCTACGTCATCGAGGCACCGGCCGGTTCGGGGGTGATGCTCCTGAACGGTCCTGCGGCTCGCCTAGCCGTGCCTGGTGACCAGGTTGTCATCCTGAGCTACTCCGGAATGACGGACGAAGAAGCCCACGCATGGCACCCGATTGTCGTCTTTGTCGACGAAAAGAATCGACAAAAGTAGCCTCCCTACTTCTTCTTGCTCAGCCACGGCAGCAGTGCGTGCTTTATTTTTACCAGGGTGCCGGCCGGCGGCGGGCTATCTTGATCTTCCGACGTCGCCATCAGATAAGATCGGAAGCTCATCAATACCTGTTGGGCTCGTTCGGCCACGTCGGCGCGCCGCCGGTCGCGATTCTTCCGCGGAGTAATGCTGACGAAAATCCGCGTCTGCAACACGCCGGTGTTGGCCTCGCCGTTATTTCTTTCCCCTCGCACCCGCTGCTCTTCAAATCGCAGATCAAGCTGGAAGGTGACCGGTCGGTCGGTCAGGCGACGCAGGTAGCTATCGCACTCCTCAGTAATTTCCAATTGGATCTGGTTGCCGTCGATTTTGAGAATGGTCGCCTTATGGTCGGCCACGAACCCGCGTAGCTTCTCGATCGCCATTTGGGTAGGCACGGGCGTGACCAGCGTCCACTGACCGACCGCTCCCGCATCGTTTTTAGCGGGAAGTGCGGTGTCATCGGCCCGCTGCCCTAGCATGGCGTCTAACCCACTACCCAATTGCACGACTTGGTTGCGGCCATTTTCCTTGGCCATCAGCAAGGCACGGTCGGCGCGACGAAGCATGGTCTCGGCCGTATCGCCGGCTTGAATCTCCGTCACACCAAAGCTCACGGTGACCGACTTGCCGTTCATCTGCGATTGGAGAACCTGGGATAGTGCAAGTCGGATCTGATCGGCACGACGACTGGCGGTGGTGTTGTCGCAATCCGCCAAGAGCACCACGAACTCCTCGCCGCCATAACGAGCCACAAGATCGCCCGCATGACAGCCGCCCTTGAGCAAGGCGGCAAGGCTCTTGATCACTTCGTCGCCTGCCTGGTGTCCATAGGTATCGTTGACCAATTTGAAGCGGTCGAGGTCACACATCAGCAGGGAGCAGGGCACCTGCTGCTGCTGGTGGGCGGTGACAAACATGGCATGAACACGATCGAACTCCGCGCGGTTGGCTACCTGGGTCAGCGAATCGCGGCTGGCCTTGTCGGCCAGGCTCAGGCAGCGTTGTTCCAGCGAGATCTCCGAGGATGCATCGTGCAGCAAGAGGATTGCCCCCTGGGTATTGCCGTCACTTCCAATCACCGGAATAACGTGGCTATCGACCGCCACGCAGCGGCCGTTGCGTCCCCATACCGTGAGACGCCGTAACGATTGCACACCGGAACCGATCGCCGCCAGCACGGGACAATCGGTCTCGCTGATCGCGCAGTTCTTCTCGTCGGACAGCTTGAGGATGTCCGGATGCCAGCGTTGCTGGCGGATGCTCGCGCCGGCGATGCCCGTCAGCCGTTCCGCCCCGTGGTTCCATTGCACGATACTGCTCTGTGAATTGACGAAAACGACGGCATCGTACATATTGTCCAACAGCTTGGCCTCGAAAGGCAATGCTTCGCCCGGCGTGCTTGCGGCCGGAGCCTGAGTGGCGGTGAAGTCCCAATAGGCGTTGGCCGTCCGCGGATCGAGTGAAAGCAGCCATCGCGTGGCCACCTGCCTGCGGAACTGTCCCCGGTCACCCTCAAACATCTCCACAAACTGCCGTACCAGAATCGGATCGAATTGTGATCCTGCACAGCGGAACAACTCGGCCATCGCCCGCTCCTGCGATAAGGCAGGGCGGTAGACGCGATCCGTGGTCATGGCGTCAAAGGCCTCGGCCACGGCGATCATCCGCGCGGCCAAGGGAATCTGCTCGTCGCTGAGCGTCGGGCTGCTGCTGCGGCTGCCGTCGTACCAAGCGGCAACATTTCCAACGATGCCCAAAATCTCGGTCGACGTGCAACTGTAGCGAAGAATCTCCAGGCTCATCGCGCGCGCCCGGGTTATAACGGCCGCTTCGTCGCTGTCCAGCCGCGTCGGCTTGAGCAGAACGTGATCGGGCATGCTGATGACGCCGACGTCGTGCAGTAAGGCGGCGATTTCCAGTTGCTCGCGCTGGTGTTCGTCAAAATCGAGCCGAACAGCCCAGGCCGAACAGGTCAGTGCCACGCGGATCGAATGGCTTGCGGTGGCTGCGTGTTTGCATTGCAAGGCGGCAAACAGGCTACTGGCGATGCCCAGCCGCCTTTTGGCCAACTGGTCGTCGGTGGACTCCCCGGGCGTTACCGTCAGCGACTGCGCAACGGGAGTGACCGCGTCGAGTTCCTTGAGCAATGCGCCCAGTTCGGTCATCCAACGATCCGGTGACGCTCCAGCGACCTCGTGCGCTGCAGTCGGAATCGTGATGCCGGGACTTGGTAGTCTTGTCATAATTGGTTTTTCTAACGTCTTCGGTACGTCTACCCTAGAAGCCTAGGTCATATTCTGGGGTGTGTCAAAACTATTTTCCGGCTAACGACAATCCGAGGTGGCCATTTTCTTACATCCAGAAGAATCGATATCTTCGGCATGATCCATTCGCCCTATTGCCGAACCCGCGCCGATGCGGTAAAAACGGCTTAGAAACGATCTCAAAACACTCTTGAAGAACCACGAAACACACGAATGACACGAAAGAGAACGAAATACAACTGCCTTTTTTCGTCTGTTTTGTGTCTTTCGTGGTTCTCTTTGAGTTCTGAGATAGCTTAGTAGAACGGAATTTATTCCGTTAAAAGAAAACAACTGCAACGGAATAAATTCTTTTTTACGCACCACTCCGGAACACTCCCCCATGAAACTCATTAGCTACCAATCCGATCGCGGGCCACGAATTGCTGGGTTGCGCGGCAGCGAAATTATCGATCTTCACGACGCCGACCCTTCGCTGTCTAGTTGCCCCAAGGCACTACTGGCCCAGGGACCGGAAGCGATCGGTCGTGCGGAAAAAGCCCTAGTCACCGGCCGGCCCGTGACCACCCCAGTGACCTGGCTAACGCCGATTCCCAGCCCGGAGAAAATCATCTGCATCGGCTTGAACTATGCCGACCACGCTCGCGAGACGAAGGCCGAGGTGCCTTCCTGCCCTGTGGTCTTCAGCAAGTTCCCTACCACCTTGCTGCCGCACGAAGGAATCGTCCGTTTGCCGCGAGTCAGCTCGCAAGTCGATTACGAGGCAGAGTTGGTGTTGGTGATTGGCCGCCGCGGCCGCTATATTCCCGAGAACGAGGCTCGCAGCCACATCGCCGCCTACACCTGTGGAAACGACGTCTCGGCACGCGATTGGCAGCGAAACAAGCCCGGCGGGCAATGGCTCTCCGGCAAGAGTTTTGACACCTTCGCACCCTGCGGTCCCTGGATGGTCACCGCCGACGAGATCCCCGAGCCGGGAAAGCTCGAGATCAAGTTGCGCCTCAACGGGCAGGTGATGCAAGACTCCAACACGGCCGAGTTGATTTTCTCGGTCGATCACCTTGTGAGCTACGTCTCGCAGTTTTGTACCTTGAATCCAGGCGACTTGATTTTCAGCGGCACGCCCAGTGGCGTCGGCATGGGGCGGCAACCGCCCATCTACCTAAAGCCCGGCGATGTGACCGAGGTCGAGATCGAGCGTATTGGCGTGTTGCGGAACCGGTTTGAGGCGGAGTAGAGAGCAGGCTATTTGGGCCGAATCCCGGCGAGCCAACGTCGTTCATCTTCAAACCGACTTAGCCGCACTCTTTTCGACGGCTATACTTGGGCTATACTTGGTATATTCAAAGGAGAGGGTATCCACATGGTTACGAAGGTGGCGATTTCGTTGCCGTCACCTTCGACCCGCAGTCTGGCCACGAACAGAAAGGACGCCGGCCGGCCTTGGTGGTGAGCAACACCCTGTTCAACCAGCGCACGGGGCTTGCCATCGTCTGCCCGCTGACCAACACGGATCGGCGTTTTCCCTTCCACGTGGCCGTTGTGAATGGCCCGGATGTTACCGGATTCGTCATGGTCGAGCAGATCAAGTCGATCGACTTTCGGACACGCAAGGCCAAACGCATTGGGAGGGCTTCCAATGGCGTACTGAAGGAGGTTCTCTCCATCCTTGATGCATGCGTGTACTAACTGCGGACATTTTTGTGCCCGCTCATCCAGGAGGTGTACTCGGTCACATGGCCCAGCGTTTCGGTCTGCTTCCAGAATTGGCCGGCAGAGATGTACTGCAATAGAAATGAGACCCGACGCCGTTTCCTCCTCTGAACCTGTCAACCTCCTGTCCCTAAAGTGGTAAGTGCCGGTCTGGCCCCGATCTAATCGGATCTAATCGGCCCCGATCTAATCGGAGGGAACCTCGGCTGCTCTTTTGGCTTCGGACGGTCCGCATCATTCGTCTTTGAGGAGCTGATTCGCGCGACGGCGTCGCGTGCGTTTCGGGCCACTTGAGGATCGGGGTCATTTTCGGCCTTGTGCAGAACGGGCAAGGCCAACTCGGCGCGAGCACCCATTCTGCCAAGATACCCGATCGCGCTGATCCGTGTTGCGTTCGACGAATCGTTTTCAATGAGGTCGCAGAATGCGTCAACGAGCATCGCCACATCCTCCGCCCTGCGCATCTTGTTCGCACTGGAGCCAAGCGTCGACATTACCAAGTGACGTCGGGCTTCATTCTTGGTTTGCTTCATCGTTTTCAGCATGGCAGGCACAATCTCGAGGTGGTCCGGCGCAAGCGATGCCAGCGCGTGGGTCAGCGGCATCTGGTTGTGAACCTGGTCGTAGTTCAACATTTGCACGAGCAAGGGCACCGCTTCGTTGACAACCTCTGGCGAAGCCTTTCGGCTGGGAGGCGCGCTCCACAGTCGCACGCCGCAGATCTGTGCCAGCACCATGCCGGCCGTTGCCCGGACCGAAGCGTCTTCATCCTTGGCCAGCACGCGAATCGTTTCGGGGATCGTGGTCGTCGGTATATCGAGGAATGCCTGGGCGACGATCCGCCGCACCAGCGGGTTCTTGTCCTGGATGAGTTGTTTCAGTTCCGGCACGATCGCTTCGCCCCATGCGCTAATGACGGGCATGAATTCCTGCCAGTAGCGCTGCTCATCGTCGAAACGAATGGCAATCAGGATGTCGGCAAAATGCTTTGGCCCGGCCGCTTTCAAGACCTCGCGTGCTTCGACACTGCGAGCGATCACGTCTTGCGACACGAAATAGTGCGTTTGGGCGCAAACCACGATGGCCTTGGCCACCTTCTCGTCGGTGCCCTGTTTTTGCAGGGCGACGCTGAGCGTATAGCCAACCTGACGCAGTGCCTTGGCGGCCGACTCGCGGATGGACTTGTCGGGATCATCCGAGGCGCGGATCAGCGCGTCGCAAGCACCCATTCCCTTCTCGCCAAGCGTACCCAGCAGCATGGCGGAGCGAGACCGGATGTGGACTCTGGGGTGGCTGATGAGGGACTCGGCCATCGCGTCGATGATCGCCTTCAGTCCGGGCGAGCCGAGCTCTCGGTGGGCGACCATGCGCATAAACGCATCCTGCACGACGTAGGCCACCTGGGAATCCGGATCGTGGTTGAGTGCTTCGGCTAGGTGGACGATGACACTGTCGTTCTTCTCGCCCAGCACGGCTAGCGAAATCGGGATCTTGACGCGCACGCGGGGATCGTCGTCGTGCAGGGCTTTAATCAGAGGGCCTTCCAACTCGCGCGGGATCACGGTCCCGCTCATGCAACTTAGATTCCATAGCGACTCGACCGCCTGACGGCGTATGGTCGGATCGCTGTCGTCCAGCAATTCGCCGAACTGAGGCCCGGCCTGCGCGCCGAGTGTCTTCAACTCCTCAGCCACGTCCTTGTAGCTCGACGGTTTGGCTAGGTGGGCGATCCGGCGGCCCAGTGGACTGCGCGGGCCGGAGAGCGGCCCGACGAACTTGAGCTGCCAAACGTCCAATTCAGAGAACGAGTGCTGCCGCCCGTTCTGGGTCAGCATGTACTGGCCGTCGGCGAAGCGTTCCAACAGACCTTCAACCGACGTGCCGTCCTTGAGCGTCGCCTTGACCAGCGGACGTCTAGCGGCCAGCTTGTCGGTCTTGTCCTCGATATTGTAACCGGGCTCTTTCCTTTCGTCCGTCTTAGGCTTGTCGACGGCGGAGGGCATGTCGTCTGCCCAAACGGGCAAGCCGAACAGGAGAACCAGGAAGAACAGAACAAAACCGGCACAGGTTAGTGTTCGGCAAAGCATGGGCTCATCTCTCTTTCCGCAGTTTCAGTGATAGAAAACCTGATTCTTTGAAGTCCTGAGTCTAGTAAATGCACCTTGGTAGATCAAGGGGCGAAGAGATAAGAAGAGATAAGGGGTCGGGAGTCGTTGTTGTCAACATCAAAGACTCGACCCCTTGGTATCTTCGCAAACCGTAATCGTCTCGGCATGACGGCACTTTACTCCGCTTCCCCTCGCCTGCCAAAACAAAAGACTGTCGCCCCTTTTCTTGGTTTATTGGATCGCCGGTGAGTCCCGACTGAGAAATATCGGATCTCAAAGGAATTGAAATCGCCATTTAAATGCTCGCCATGTGATTGAGCATCTGTTCCAGCAGAAGCTTGACCTCGGGAAGATGGTGATATCCGGCCCGGATCGCTTCGGGCGTTTGAATGCCGGGAGCGGGAACCAGTTCGTCGCCGCAGTGTAAAATCATGTTGTCGATGCTCTCGGCGGAATAATCAAGGTGAAACTGCAGCGCGACGACCCGATCGCCGAACTGGAAGGCCTGGTTGTCGCAGCCTTCGCTGCTGGCCAGCCAAACCGCCCCGGGCGGAATTGAAAACGTGTCGCCGTGCCAGTGGATGGCCTGGAACCGTTTCGGAAAATCGCAAAAGACGGCCGATTCGGCGGCCGCGTCCGTCAAAGTAACCGGATACCAGCCGATCTCCTTCTGGCGGTTCCGCATTACTTGCCCGCCGAGTACCTGCGAGATCAACTGTCCGCCGAGGCAAACTCCCAAGACGTGGGCCCCGCGATCGATCGACTCGCGGAGGAACTGTTTTTCAGGCGCGAGCCAGTCAAACAGGTTATCGTCGTCGACGTTCATGGGCCCGCCCACGACGACGAGCCAATCGAAGGCGTCCTTCGCGGGCAGCGGCTCGCCCAAGTGTAGCCGGGTACGTGTGACCTGTAACCCGCGCCGCTCGGCCCAGACGGCGATGTTCGCGGCGCCTTCAAACGGCACATGCTGAAGGTAGTGAAGTCGCATGATAACTTTACCCCGATACGGTAGGACGAACTTTCTGATCGGTCAGGCTTTCTAGCCTGACTTGCCTGTTCCGTCAGGCTGGAAAGCCTGACCTACTTCCTTCCAGGCCGCAGTGTAATCACATTAAATTTTGGGTGCTCTTCCGGTTCCATGTGCGGAACGCGAATAATTGTAGGGTGGGGAGAGCGCAGCGAGCCCCACCAATTC
>JBAWVO010000160.1:0-14849 GCA_037147235.1 Planctomycetota bacterium
CCATCAAAACGACCAATAGGAATTTGTTCAAGTTATTTTTGCGCGGTCGCTTAGCTTACAATACCCAGCGGCTTCGTGGTTTTCCAGCGGCCGCGCGTGAAGTCGGGCACATCAACCGACCCGCTGCGGTTGGCAATCGATTTTTCGCTCAGCGGCCCAATCGACGACCATGCGGCGGCATCGTAAACATCCTGATCCAAAGGCTCTCCGAAACGGAGGCAACAAACCATCCGCCAGAGCATGAGCCAGTCCATGCCGCCATGCCCACCATGCTTGGCGGCCAATTCCCCCATCTTCTTCCAGAGCGGATGTTCGTACTTCCGCATAATGGGTTCGAGCTTGCTCCCTTCCGTCCATTCGTGCGTGGCGGGAGTCACGCCTTCCAAAGCCAACCGCGGCGGATAGCCCGCAAAGGTTCCCTTGGTTCCCTGGATGAGATTCAAACGTGAATAGGGCCGCGGCGAGGTTTCGTCCCACTGCACCATGAGCGTGCGGCCCAAGGCGGTTCTGATGATCGTAGTGACCATGTCGCCGCAGTTCCACTCGGGAATCTTGTTCCACTTGTGGTCCGACGGGAAATGCGCCTTGGCAAACGCCGAGCGGCCCAAGGACGGCGATGCGACGGACGAGAGGTAATCGAAGCGGTCGCTGCGGTTGATGCCCATGTATTGCGCCACAGGCCCCAATCCGTGTGTCGGATAGAGATTGCCGTTGCGCTTGGCATAGTGCAAAGTCCGCCACGATCCGGTACCGTGCTCGACCTCGTTCATCTGACCGCGCAACTCGTGAATATAGGCCGCTTCCCCGTGCAATAAATCGCCAAATAGCCCCAGCCGGCAGAGGTTCAAACAGAACAACTCCTCGCGATTGTAGCAACAGTTCTCCATCATCATGCAGTGCTTCTGCGTCTTTTCGGAAGTCTCGACCAATTGCCAACATTCGTCGAGAGTGACGGCAGCGGGTACTTCGGTAAAGGCATGTTTGCCGGCCTTCATGGCGTCAACGCACATCCGGGCATGCCATTCCCAGGGCGTGGCAATGACGACGATATCAATATCGTCGCGGTCGAGCATCCGCTTGTAATCCTCATCGCCCTTGCCATAGGCGGCCGGCGGTTTGCCACCGTTCTTGGCCGTATTGGCGCAAACGCTTTTGAGCGTCGGCGCGTGATTGTCGGCAATCGCAACGATCTCGACACCCGCGAAGGTTTTCATCTGGGCGACATGCCCCGATCCACGAGCACCTACGCCGATAAACCCCACCCTCACGGTTTCCAGCGGTTTGCCGCTCAATCGCTCGGCCACGGGCGGATCGCCGGCGGCCAGAATTTCACCTGCTAGTGCGAGCGTAGTGCCGGCACCCGCCAAAACCCTGAGAAAGTCACGACGGGATGGTTCAGGATTGCTCATCAATAGAATCTCCTTACAAAAGCGACTTGAATTCAAAACACCTGAGAATCCGCGCGATCCCCAGTCATTATCGTAATCATTCAATCATTGGAATGCGAGCTTCGGTGCCGGCCTCTCGCCAGCCTTGACGTGTTTTAACAATGCTAATAAACTAGTCAAGCAAGGTGTGTGGTTGAACTAGGCAGGCGAGACGCCTGCACCACA
Source organism: Planctomycetota bacterium (assembly GCA_037147235.1). Taxonomy (GTDB): domain Bacteria; phylum Planctomycetota; class Planctomycetia; order Pirellulales; family Thermoguttaceae; genus JANXQG01. Next base: position 1,614 of record JBAWVO010000160.1, read on the forward strand.
AACTTGGCGGAGAGCCGTTTTCTCGCAGTTTCGTAACCTATACTTGCGTGAAGAACTGCATCCACTTGGGGTACGGCCTTGACTCTCTTGATTGTCATTATCGGGTTGCTGAACATTGGCCTGGGATTTGGCCTAGCTATATATTATGGCTATGGGCCGGCCGGTTTGAACGAAATCTTCGAGGCCCTTGGGCCGATGCCGCCAGGGGTGCCGAATGCCCAATCGCTCGTTTCCTGCGAGATTGTCGCGTCGAAGTCAACCGTTGGGCTTAGTGCGAACCTGCCAGTCGGCAGCACGATTGATCCGCCGTCAGAACCGCTGGCGGAGGAGGCCGTTCTCGGTGAAGTGCGCGATTTGGCCACCACGGCTCAATCCGCCTTGGTCAGCGACCAAGTTCAGAGCCGCGAGTGAGATAACGGCCCTTCAGCGCATAAAAGAACCACCCGTCAGAATATCCAAACGTGGCTCGGTCAGAGACCGGCCACAACGTGATTCTGACATCTTGGCGGGTGGTTGCACAAAAAAACCCGGTGCCAGCCAGTCAGGTATCGGCCAGCATCGGGCTCTCACCGCGGGTTAAACGCCTGACGCCTCGTGCGGTGACCCTGAAGAGACGAGGCCGAGTGAGGCAACTCGCAACCTTGTCCCTTCAATATGAATAGTAGCACTTTCTTCCATTCTGTCAAGGATTGGGTTAAATTTTTTTTCCGCAGCGAGAAAGTGGTCCCGTCCTATAAACCCTTAGCTGCATCCCACACCCGCTGATTATACTGTTTTATGCCCGAACTACCTCCCAGCACTCTCCGCGTAACATCATTGTATACCCTTCACAATTCAAGCAAGTGTTGGTACTGCCACTCTCGTTCTTTGATTACGGCAACATCGACATCAGAGGGGTCGGTGGCTCTATAGATAGCCTGTTGGGCATAAATTGCAGAACCATAAGAATGTCGAGGAACATGTGCAGTTGCCACAGCTTGACCTGCGGCACGGGCGGCAGAGCGAGCCGCATTATCTTCTCCTACTTCGCGGGCAGCAGCATGAGAGTCAAGCGAAGCCTTGCGAATAACTGCCATCTTGAACACCCCTGTATCTATCCATGCCTTAAGTGTTTCGATAGCCTTTCGAGGGCGATGGTCTTCTGGATATGTTTTTTCAAAGTAGGGCATGACGCGCTCGGCACAATCAATTGCCCAAACAGCTAATGTCTTGTGGTCAGTCTTGCTCAAAAGCTCTAACATCTCTTCGTCCTTGCGTGCAATTGAGAACCTGGAGGTCTTCATAATCATTCTCTTTCTAGCTTCTTAGATTCCTGTGATCTAAGAATACCCTCTCCGAGAGAGACGTGAAACATTATCGCGCGGACGCAATATGATTGTCCTGTGCCGTATAAGATCAGGCAAGACCTGCAGCAAGAGCATTCAGAAAAGCCGCCTACACCATTTACTCACCAGTTTCTATGGTTTATACTGAGGTTCGTCAGAAATTAAAATCCCTATGCTTCGGCAACTACAATGGGAACCATCGTTTTTAACCTGAAGACTTGTTCCCCCGGAGCATCATCCAATGTTCACGTCGTTGCTTGGCTATCAAAAGACCATTTTCCTCCTGTTGATTTTCGCGCTCGTGTTCGCGGGCCTGACCCCACGGGCCGAGGCGGCCAAGAACGTGATCATCATGATCAGCGACGGGGCGGGGTACAATACGTTTCTGGCCGCAAGCATATACCAGGGCAAGGTTGGCAAGCAGATCTACGACGGTCCTGAGTGGATGCAACTCTCCTGCTCGAACTATCCGCTCAACCGCTCGATCGTTCCCACACGCGATAATCAGCAAGACCCGATCGTCGTCTACGATCCGGTCAAGGCCTGGAGCAAGGCTCGCGGCGAAGAGGTGCCCGGCGCGTTCGGCACAGTGGGCTACCAGTACATGCTCGGCACCTACACCGACTCCGCCGCGGCCGCCACGGCGATGGCCTCCGGCGTGAAGACCTTCAATAACTCGATCAACTGGAAGAACGACGGCACGCCGCTGTGGGGTAAGACGGTGGCCGAAGTGGCCAAGAAGAACGGCCGCTCCGTGGGCATGATCACGACGGTGCCCTGGAGCCACGCGACGCCGGCCGGCTTCGGCGGTGCCCACAACGTGAGCCGCAACGACTATGCCGGCATCGCCAACGAGATGCTCAACGTCCCCTATCTCGACCTGCTGATGGGCGCAGGCCATCCCGACTTCACCGAAAATGGCAAGCCCGCAACCGGTATCAAGGACTACCAATACGTCGGCGGCAAGGAGACTTGGGATACCCTGAAAAGCGGCCATCATTGGGCTGGCTGGAAACTGATTGAAACCAGGGCCGAATTTGAACTGTTGGCCAGGGATCCCAATCCACCCACGAAGCTCGTCGGCGTCGCCCAGGTCTACACCACGCTGCAGCAGCGGCGAACACTGGGCTTGCCGCCGGCCCCAGGCACAAAGCGGGTCATCAAGCCCTACGGCACGCCGCTTAATAAGACGGTGCCCACGCTGGCCACGATGACCGAGGGCACGCTCAACAGCCTTTCACGGAACGCCAACGGGTTCTATGTGATGATTGAAGGCGGGGCTGTCGATTGGGCCAACCACGCCAACCAGCCACACCGCTTGATCGAAGAGCAGATCGATTTTCTCGATGCCCTGGACGCGGTGGTCCGCTGGATCGACTCGCATGGCGGCTGGGCGGAGAACCTCGTGATCATCACGGCCGACCACGAATGCGGCATGCTCTGGGGCCCCAACGGCGACACGGAGCCGTTCGATCCGATCGTCGACCACGGGCCGGGGAATCTGCCCGGCATCAGGCACTTTTCATCGAGCCACAGCAATCAGGTCGTGCCGCTTTACGCCCGCGGGGCCGGGGCCGAGGAGTTCCGCAAGCTGATCGTCGGCAACGACCCGACGGCTGCCAAGACATGGAATGTTTCGGGCGATTATGTCGATAATGTGTCGGTGTACAAGGTGACGCATGACGCGATTGTGAAGGATAAGGTTGTGAAGGATTGCAAGGATAAGAAGGCCGTGAAGAAGAAACGCAAGCTGGAGACGACAAGCTGATCGGCTGCCTGGCGCGCGACGGCTCTCGACGCGATTGTCCCGGTGATTAGGACCGGCGCATCAATAAGTGTCGCAAGAAAAGTAGCAGGCACACTCCGTGTGCCGTCTGCCCCCGCTCGGCGAATTCGCAAAACACGACAGTTATTGGTGCGCCGGTCCTTTACGCCCGAACTACCGGAATTCGACTACAGGCCCTTCAAAAACTCCGCCGACCGATAGCCGCCGCGCACCGTCTGCAACTTGCCGATTTCATGTGCGCGGTCTCGGTAGGCGTCAGACAGTCGCACGAACACGCCGCGGGCGGCGTGTTTCCGGCTCTGATCGGCTGCGAGGAGCTGCTTGCGAACCTCGACGGCGTAGACATTCTCCTGTGCCAGGCCAAAACTCTCCCGAGTCCATTGTTTGGGGTCTTTTTCCTGGGCGGCTCGCTTGCCTTGCGCGTTGAGTTCGGCATCGGCCAGCAGCGGGTCGATCTGTTTCAATGCCCTGGTATAGGCCCTATTGTACCGCAGGTCGAACGGCTCGCTCGGATCGTAGCTGGGATCGGGGTTGGCATCGGGCGCGGCGTCCCAAAAGGCGTGCAAGTTCCGCTTGTCGGCCAGGCGAATCAAATTACCGCCGCCGTCGCCGTGTTGGTGGCCGACAGGATCGAACACTACGGCGGAAAATGCGGCCGCCGCGTGCAGCGGCTGATGGATGTCGCCCAAGGTGTGCAGTAACCAGCAAAGAGCGACGGACTGTTCCTCGGGCTTGCCGTGAGCGAACCTCTCCTGATTGAAGGCAATCGCCTGCAACACGTTCATGACTTTCTCTTCTTCGGTCGGAGCATCCGTCAATAGATCTTGACCGGCGCGAGCCTTCTTTTCCAAGGCATGGATCTGATCGTCACTGGTTCCCTCGGCGACGATCACCAACGGCGTATCAAAATAATGCCAAATCCCGCGATGATAGGATCCCCGCTTGGCCGGCTGGGGAGGATACGACGGCCCATTCTGGCGATCATTGCGAATCTGGTCCGGCCAGACCGACGCTCGGCAGAGCAACCAGCGGGCTTCGCCGTCTTCGGTCAAACCGGCTGGCATGGAGATGGCAAAGTCATCCTGATAACGCGGATGATGCTTGAGGATGGCCACAAGCTTTTTGACGGTTTCCGAAGGCGCATCACCCGGCGATAACTGCTTATAGGCAACCAAAACCGTAAGCATGTGCCCAACTTCATGCCATGCTAGGCAGGGCGAAGCAACCAGCGCGACCCCAAGGAAACCGGCGACGAGCAGAGAACGAATCATGGGAATACCTTTCGAGGATGGAAATAAAAGAAGTGAGTATAGCATAAGTAGTTTCGGCTCTCCGCCAAGTTTGTGGTGCGGGCGTCTCGCCTGCCCGGTTCAACCACAACATCTTGGGCAGGCGGGACGCCCGCACCACAATTATCCGCAAACCCGGCGGAGAGCCATAGTTTCTTTTGCGGCAAGCGTAAACGATTGCCGATCCTTCACGAGCACTCCACATCGCCCAGTTCGGCCATGGCCTCGGCCCAGCCTTGCTGGGCGGCGCGGAGCAGCCAGCGGCGACGCTCGTGCAAGGCGGCCGATGCCAAGCCCAGATCATGCATGGCCGGCAAGTGGCCCTGTTCAGCGGCCATTGTCAGCCACCGAATCCGCTCGACCCGGTCGTCGCATTCCTGAGCCAAAAGATACGTCGCCTCCAAGTGCCCTCGCTCGGCAGCAACTTTTAAGTGACGGAGTTTCATGGGGACTTCCCGTCCGCCGCCCGCCTTGCCCGGCCGCGACGAGGAAGCTGCGTCAACGATGACCGCCACTTCCTCGGATTCGCCGGGCCGAGCAAACGAACTGTCGTCCGATTCTTCATCTTCAAGACATCCGGAGAGCTGCGGAAGCTCGCCTGGAAAGACATCGCTGTCCAGCCGGAACTGCTTCCGCCATGCACTACGCTTGCGGGTGCGATGGATTTGCAAAGGTCTTAGCGACATCTTAGCCTTCTTTCTATATTGCGTCCATGGTCATGCCACTTCCATGGCGATGACGCCGGGCGTATTGCGGGCATCGAGCGAACGAAAGGTTTCCATGTCCAATTCGCCGGAGTCGCATTCGTCGCGGCTCCAGAATTGCTCCAGCACATTTTCCCATTTGCTCTCCGCCGCGTTGCGTAGTCCGCGGTTGCATAATTCACCGCGAAGATCGGCGTCGAGCATCATCTTCTCCATCGCATCGGCCAATGCCCGAGGCTGCGACAGATCGACGATAATCCCCGAATCGTACCGCCGTACGATGTCTGCCGGACCTCCCTGATCGGTAACAATGACCGGTAGCCCGGATGCCTGCGCCTCCAAAACCACGTTGCCAAAGGTGTCCGTCGTCGAGGGAAAGACCATGCAATCGCCGCTCGCATAGGCTTGAGCCAACTCTTCACCCTCAAGTATACCGGTGAAGGCAATGGGCCGACCCTTGCAACTTGTCGCCAACTGCTGTCGGCACGGTCCTTCGCCCACGAAGACCAGTCGCGCCTGGTAGCCGCGGCGGACAATATCGTCAAAGGCATTGATCAGGGCGTCGATATTCTTTTCTTTCGATATCCGTCCTACGTACAGAAAACAGAAATGGTTCGGAATGCCATAACGATCGAAGAACGTCGGCACCGCCTTGGAAGGATGGAAAAGCTGGGTATCGACTCCTCGTGCCATGACACCGATCTTGGAAGGCTCGAAACCGTTGTCGATGAGATGTCGGCGATACGTTTCCGTAGGGACGAGGATCGTGGTGCATTGATCGTAGAACCAACGCATGTACTGCCAGGTCAAATCGGCCAGATCGTCATCCTGGGTCAGGTGGCGAACGTACTGCACGAAGTCAGTGTGATAAATACCCGTGGTACGCAGGCCCAGCAAGCGAGCGGCGGCCAGGCCCGTCACGCCCATGGGGCCGGGTGTGGAGATGATGAGTTCGTTGAAGCGGTGCCGCTCAATATACTCGAAGATTTCCAAAAAGGGCGGAAAGGCGAGCATCTGTGATTCGTACTCCGGCATGGGAAAGGTTCCCACCGGCTGAAAGTTTTTTAGATCGATCTTGGTTTCCGGTGGCTTGTCGATGCTTGTGAGTACCACCAATTTCCGTCCGGTCTTGCGGGCAGTTTCCGCGAGGATCTGGATGGTACGGCTCACGCCGTTGACCTCGGCGAAAGTGTCGGTAATCCAAGCCTTGTGGTCGCTGGCGCGGCGAAGATGGACCGCTGCGGGAAAGTGGGTGGCAATCGCCTTATGAAACCGCTCGTCCTTATGCTGCGTGTTGAATGCCGCTAGGTAGGGTGCCATGCTGAGGGCCACCGGGGCCAGCGAGGCAACCGTCTGCAAACTTTCCATCAGCTTGCCCTGACGCGCATACTCGACAAAACGTTCGAGGAATTTATAGCCCAACGTATGGCTGATGTGACATGCAATGCGGAATGCGCGGCGGTCGTCCATCAGCGGCTGGGCCGTAGGTTGCTCATGCGTGTCGGCAAAGAGGCGACGGAAGTCGGTCACCAACTGCTGTTCCGTTTCGCTGAGCCTGCTTAATTGCCGCGACACAAAGAAGCGCGTGGCAAATCCCCTCAGACTCCAGCCGGAACTCTTCTCGGTTGACGTTTTCAGCAGCCGCTCGAAAAGTTGGCCCACCAGCGACGGCTTGCCGCCCTTGTTGCCGCGGACGAAGCGGTCCTGGTAATAGCTGTAGGCAATGTGATAAAACGCGTGACCCATCAGCACGCTTCCTCCGCAAGTACCGTGGGCTTCGTGTTCGCCACGGCGCAGGAAGGCGAGATATTCATCGACGCCGGAGGCCAGCGGCGTCTCGGTAAAAGCCGTGGCCGTGTAGGCACCGCTATGATCGTCGCTGCCGGCGGTCAATAACTTTTTCCAGGGCTGCGGCCCATAAGGATCGATTTCCTGCCGGTCGGCCATCGCCGCGATCATTCCGGGCGTGAGATTGGCGAGGATGGCTTTCAATAGGTCGGCGGCGCGTCGATCACGCGATCCATTGATCAGCTCAAAGCGAGGAAAGAGCAATAGCAACCGTTCAAACTGATCGACGGTCAACCGGCCGTTGACCCGGAAGAGTACGTGGGCTACCGAGCAGATGATATCCTCGTCCATCAGATATTCGTGCAGGCCATAAATATCAGCTCGCAGTTCTTGGATCATGCGGAACTGCTCTTCGTTGATGCCCGTGACCAGGACATGGACCTTGCTGCCATTCTCCGGGAAGTAGGTTGTGACCTCATTGGAGAGAAAAGTGCCGGGAAGGTGGGCGATCTCCAGCGCGCCGCGAATGCAGTTATGGTCGGAGATGGTCACGAAGTCCATCCCCTTCTGCCGTGCATTGCGATAGACCTCCTGAGGCTCGACAAAGGATTCCGGAGTGCCCATGCGGCGGAGGAACCATTCGCTGGGACGATCGGAATACTTGCTGTGAACGTGAAGATCACACTTCGAGGCACGTGCATCATGCATGGCGGGTATCCTTCCTGAAATCGTTCGCGGAGTAGTTGTAGCTTCCCCAAGACCTATTAGATTATCTCACCTCTTTGTGAGCCGCGCGCAAAAAAACTGTCAGAAATTGGTTAGGACCGGCGAATTATTAATTATCAAGATTCGCCGGTTCTTAGCGAATTTTTTGCGGGGATCTCACATTCCGTGAACATTTAAGGGTTATACTCCGTGCAAATAAGAACCTTAAAGGAGCAAAAGAATGATCATCTACTTGGCTGGCCCCCTATTCTCACTGGCCGAACGGCGGTTCAACGAAGAGTTTGCCAAGGCATTGGAGCGGAGTTATTTTCCCTCCATGGTGATTTTACCCCAAGACCACGCAGCCAAGATCAACGAAGCCGCCGGTTTTTCCGAGCGCATGTACTGCTTTGCCTTGGATGCGATCAATCACAGCGAAGCGATTGTGGCAATCCTTGACGGTGCCGACACCGATTCGGGGACTTGCATCGAAATGGGCTATGCCAAGGCAAAAGGGAAGTTGGTCATCGGTGTTCGCACCGATTTCCGCTCGGGAGAAGACCGAGGCCTGAATCTGATGGTGTCGAACATCTGTTCCCATCTTATCATTCTTCACAGCACCTCCACCACGCTCGAGGAATTGGCTGAGGAAGTTGCCCGCGTCCTGGCGGACAGCAAATCGGCCATTTCGGCCGATGCCGACAGCATGGTAGTCGCATAATTCGTTTCTGCTGCGGAAGCCTTTTATCTCGAGTGAAACGAGCCCCACCATTTTTCTTACTAATGAAATCCTAATCATCCGCTTAATCTTTGCTAACATTCTTGCGGTAGAAATAGAGTTATTCGAGTTAGCGGCACCGAATCATCAAGAAGGATTTAATGATGAGAAGTCATAGAAAACTGGGGTTCACCTTGGTGGAGTTGCTGGTGGTGATTGCCATCATCGGCATTCTTATCGGCCTGTTGTTGCCGGCCATCCAGGCGGCTCGGGAGGCGGGGCGGCGAGCCTCGTGCATGAACAATCTCAAACAGATTGGGCTTGCCTTGAACTGCCACTTGTCCACCCTGAATTGCCTGCCACCCGGCGCGCGAGTGAAGCCTGTGACAACTTGGTACACAAAATCATACGATCCTTGGCTAGAAGCCAGCGCGAACCAACCGAACATGAGCGGTGCAAGTTGGATGTTGTTCATTCTCCCCTTCATGGAGTCCAAGGACGTCTACGATCACTGGAACATGGCGCGGAGTGTCAATTTCAACGCGATCCAAGCCAAGAGGGACATCAAGGAGTTCTATTGCCCCACTCGCCGAAGCAGTATTCGCAACGGCGATGCAGAGATCATGTTCCAGAAATGGACCAGCGGCGGGACGGACTATGGCGGCTGCATGGGCCGGCTCAACGGCTGGGACAACCCCCTCGCGACCACGGGCGCACACAGCTTCTGCGCCGCCCAATGGATCACGCCGCCCAATGTCATGGACAGCGCGCATGTCCAGGTGAAACGGCAGCTTGGCGTTTTTTATCCCAACAGCAGGGTGGGAACCAACAACATTACCGACGGCTTGTCGCATACGATCATGGTCGGCGAAATGCAGCGGCTTCACAATCCCGGCTTCACCCCGCCGGGTGAAGATCCCCAATACTATGGCGTTAGCCGTACCAGCAATGACGGGTGGGCCGTCGCCGGCGTGGCGACGCTCTTTGCCACCGATTTCAAAGGTGGAAGCAACGACCTCGGGCAGACTGGCGGCTTCAATAATAGTTTCTTCGAGAGTGCCGGCAGCCAGCACGTCAATGGCGCCCAGTTCACTTGCGTCGATGGCTCCGTTCACTTCTTCAATGAGAACATGGATTCAAAAGTCTTTGCCTACCTAGGCAGCATGGCCGACGGAAAGGCCGAATACAATCACGTGCCCGAATAACCCTGTCAACTTCTCATGATTAACTCACTTCCGATTCAAGCCTTTGGATTGATCGTTGCCTTGCTGTTCCCTTTCATCGCAGGTTGCAGGGAGATCGGTCGTCCTCCCTTGAGTACCGTGCATGGCCGCGTGACCCTTGATGGTAAGCCACTCGTTCATACAAGCGTCGTTTTCCACCCCGCATCGGGTGTCCGCGAGTCGGGCGGAACGACCGATGAAAACGGCGACTATCAATTGAAGTACATCGGGGATGTCCTGGGGGGAGTTGTCGGCGCAAATACCGTGCAGATCACCAAGCAATTGACTCCCGATCCCAGTTCCCAGATCGTTCCAGCGCGGTACAATAAGAATTCGACCCTCGTAAGCGACGTCAACGCGGGGGACAATACGATCGATTTTGATCTGATCTCTGCGCGCACCCCGTAACACAGGTTCGGCGAGGGTCTCCTGACCCCGCCGAAACGTCGGAACGAAGGTCTCATGGTGAATGGGAGACCTTCGGTCGGCGGAGTGGCTCGGTCGGAAACCGGCCACAACAGTCGGCGGAGTGGCTCGGTCGGAGACCGGCCACAACAAAGGCCCCGTAACCGTTCACCGCTAACGGAACAATCCCCCCATGAACTTTGCACATCCTTCACATCGATTCGTCTTTGCGTTTCTTGCCGTTCTCCCGTGGGCGCAACCCGGGCCGGCAGCCGAGACATCCGCCGCCCCATCGAAGCTCGTGGCTATTTCGCATGGCGCAGCGAGACGGGTTTCGGGTTCGTTTCACATCCTCGATACGGGCAACGCCCGCTGGCTCATCGACTGCGGCGTTCTCTTTGACGAAGAGACCGCGAAAGGCCGTATGGGAAAAACTGAAACATCGCGATTGCAGGCGGCGTTGCCGGCATCGGCCCTCACGGCCAGCGCGCTGTTCATCACGCATGCCCATGCCGACCATCTCGGCCGAGTGCCGCTGCTGGTACACAACGGCTTCTCGGGGTCGATCTACGCAACCCCGGCCACCAAGGCCCTGGCCGAAGTCGTCTTCGAGTCGAGCATCCGTTACGAATCGAGCTATGCGCGGCAATGGACCTGGTCAAAACGTGCCAAGCAGTCGGCCGAACCATCGCGCAAGGCGTTCGTCGTCCACTGGCGCAACTGCGCCGGCAAACAGGCGATCGCTGCCGACGATCGCGACGAAACTGAATCCACGACACAAGAACTTCAAGATCGTTTCCACGATCAGAAACCGCGGGTGAAGGTTACCATCTGCCAGGACTGTAACCGCGAGGAACTTGCCGCCATCCTGCGGCTATTCCACCCCATGGCGTATAATACGCCGGTCGAGGTCGGATCGGGCGTCAAGGCAACCTTTCTTAATGCCGGCCACATTCCCGGCTCGGCCAGTGTCCTGCTGGAGGTTGCGATTGGCGACCGCACCCGGCGCGTACTCTTTTCCGGAGACCTCGGCAATGACCTCTCGCCGCTCTTTCCAGGGCCAAAACCAGCACCGGACGTCGATGCCGTCTTCACGGAAACGACCTACGGCGCAGCGAACCGCGGACCGGAAGTGGCCGGCCAGAGGGCTGAGTTCCGCAGAGTATTGGGCGATGTGGCGGCCCAGCGGGGTGTCGTCTGGATCCCTGCCTTCGCACTCGATCGCACGCAAAAGATTCTTTACGAGATTCATCTTGCCCAGAAGGAAAATTTGCTCCCCAAATCGCTGCCGATCTATTGTCCGTCCCCGACCGCACGGGCAATCACCGACACCTATCGACAGCATCAGAAAGAGGGGTGGTTCTCTGCCGAGGTTGCCGGCGACGAGGATGCCTTCTCACCGCGAACAATGCGAGGCACCGTCCCTTCCTACAATTCATTACCCCAGCCTTGCATTATTGTCAGCACGACCGATCTCGCGAGGATTCCTTGGATGGCAAAGCTGGCGGTCGATCTGCTCGAAAACAGGAACAACGCCTTTTTTACCGTCGGATACAGCGATCCCGAAAGCGCAGCGGGCCAATTGAAGCTCGGTGCCGAGAAGGTGACTCTCGACGGCCGCGAAGTTCGCGTTCGGGCTGCCATTCGGTCGTTTGAATGTTTCACCGGCCACGGCTCGGCCGCGGACATCGATGGCTGGCTCTCTCCTATTTCAAGGCAGGCCAAGGTCGTTCTTATCCATGGCAGTCCCGATTCACTCAAGGCCCGAGCCGAGCAATTGCGCGGGCGAGGCTGGAGCAGCGTGGTGGTCGCCGAGGCCGAGCAATCGATCGATCTACTGGTGCCGTAAATAGCGGGGCGAGGTCGCGCAAACTTAGTAGGTATGTCAGGACGTTTGCGTGAAATGTACGATCCAATTCACCAGCGTGGTTTGCTCTTCCGGTTCTGGCGATAGAGCTTCCGTCTCGCCTCGATTTGTTGCGACAGGATGGTTTCACCGGCCAAGGATGCCGCATGAACTCCTTTCTGGGCGGTGGCAACGGCCTCGGGAAACCTTCCCGCAGCAGCATACGCGGCAGCCAGAACGTCGAATCCCAGCGGAGAATCCTCTCCGGCCAGTTGGCATGCCCGTTGGGCCAGTGCTACCGCTCGGCGAGGGTCGCCTCCGGACTGCGGATCGGTTGTCGCTAGCACCCAGGCAAGGTTGTAGTGGGCCTTGACGTAATCGGGCTTCTGGCGAATTGCCTCGTCAAAATGGCTAATCGCCTCGATCCGCTTCCCTTCGCTGACGAGCAGATTGGCCAAGTTGAAATGCGACTGAGGGTAGTCGGGTTGAACTCGCAACGATTTCTCGTAACACGCGATCGATTCCTGTGTTTGGCCTGCACGCTCCAGCGTGACTCCCCAATTGTAGTAAAAAGAAGCCCCGGGGTCGATCCCGAGCGTCCTCAAGACCACCTGAAATTCTGCAAATTCTGCCAGGGCTTCCTCCGTCTGCCCTAGTTTGCTGAGTGCCACGGCAAGCCCTTCGTGAGCGCTGGGGTTGTCCGCCGTGCAGCTCAACGTATGCCTCCACACGGTCGCACCGTCTTGCCAATACGAAGTCTGTAGACAAGCCATGGTCGTGAGAACCAGCAGCAAGAGCGCCAAGGCAATGCCGACCATCTTGGGCCGCCACAACCACGAGCGTCGAAGCTCATCTGCTCCCCATGCCAAGGCGAGGGCGATGCCGATTTGCGGCAAATATGTGTAGCGGTCGGCCATGGCCTGCCCCCCCACCTGAACCAGCCCGATCACGGGCACCAGCATGAAGAGATACCAAAACCAGCCGACGATCAGATAGGGGTGCTTTCGCCTGTAAAGTACGACCCCCATCGAGACTGCCAACAGGGTAAGAAGGCTCGCCAGAATCTTCCAAATCGGAAGTTCGTCCCCGGGATGCGGATACAACAACGCCAGGTTCACCGGATAAAATAACTGCCCCAGATAGGCGACATAGGCCACCACCGCGTTGGCAAGACGCCAAGGCAGCGGCAGATTAATCATGGCCTCCATCGGCTTGACCTGGACGATGAGTGTCACGACGCACGAAGCCAGGGAGAGAACCAGCAATGGAATCTTCTCGACCACGAGGACCCAGGCGCGCGTCGAGGAAAATCGCCTCAACGGCCAATAATCCAGCAAGAGAAGCACCAAGGGTAACGTCACCAACATCGGTTTCGCCATCAGGCCCAGAGCGAACAGGACCATGACCAGCACGTAAGGCAAAAATCGGACATTTGGCCGACCGATAC
>JBAWVO010000161.1:0-14748 GCA_037147235.1 Planctomycetota bacterium
GTGTTATCCGTGGTTTGTTTATTTCTTTTCTATTTTTCTGTCCCTCATTTTTCTGCCGAAAGTCTTTCCTGTTTTTCTCTGTGTTCTCCGTGACCTCTGTGGCTAAATAAAATTAGCGGAAGGGGGGGGGAAGGGAAAGGAAGGCTTTCATCGGTCTTATCGTGCCGTCGGTGTTATCCGCGGTCAAAATTCCTGTTTTCAAAGGAAAAGGCTTGTTTTGCCGTGCAGCATCTTGCATAATGTGGGCATTATGACAATCAACGTGGAGCAAGAAAAGGGAATGGTCCTTCCAGAATAACGAGTTGGACGAGTTCCTTGCATGGCTTGCGGACTACGAAGCCAATCCTACGGACGCTTGGGATAAAAGACAGAAAGATGGATGACAGGAAGATAGAAACCGGGGAAGCCAATTCCTCTCGCCGGCGAATCTGGTTGCGGGTCTCTTTAACTGGGTTGGTGCTGCTGCTCATTTGGGGCATTCCCGAAGCCGTTGTCCGCTGGCGGAACCCGCCGCTCGAGGATTTCCGAACCATCGCCTTTGGCGGGGATCCCCATTCATTCGACCTGTTCATGCAGGATTGGCGGTTGCATTGGAAGTTGCGTCCCAGGGTGACGACGGATTTTCTTGGGGTGCCGGTCCGCACGGATGCCCACGGATTCCGTGGCGGAGAACCCGGGACGGGAAACCGGGTGGTGCTCTGTCTTGGCGATTCCACCACCTTTGGCTGGAAGGTGGAGGAGGCCGACTCGTATCCGAACCAGTTGCAAGCCCGCCTGAACGCTGCGGCGAACAGCGGAAAACCGTGGAGTGTGCTCAACGCGGGTGTGCCGGGATACACCTCGATGCAACTCCGCCTACTCTCCGAGAAACTGATCCATCGCTGGAAACCGGAGGTCGTTATCGTCTGCGTCGGCAACAACGAGGCGTGGCCGGTAGCTCGATCGGACGAGCAGCTCGATGACGACCGTGCCGTGGCCCGCTGCCTGGGGCCGGTGCTCTCCAAGAGCCGTTTCTTTGTCTGGGTAGCCGAAAAATTCCGCTCGAAAGAACCGCAGCCGTTCATTGCTCCGACTTTGGAAGATGCGGTCCCGCGAGTTTCCCGCGAGGAATTTGGTCAAAATCTCCTTGCGATCGTGCAAGCCGCCCGCGCGGCTGGGGCCAGGGTGATCCTCGCCAGCCCGCCGGTGAATTTGTACTGGCCGCCCGCTCGGTTCCAACTCTTTCCAGGGTGGCAGGAATGGGAGTCCTTCCTCAAGAGAATGGTGGATTTGCGAAATTCAGGGCAAAATCAAAAAGTCTTCGAGGAGATCGACTCCCAACTCTCACAACACCCGGATGCCTTCGCCGCCCTTTGGGTCAAGGGGGCCGTGCTGAGCGATCTCGGCCGGGAAGACGAGGGCCGGGAGTTGCTTGAACAGGCCATCGAACACCACCCGTTTCCGGAAAACTGCAAACGCTCCTACCGTCAGGTCATTTCCGAAACCGCGCGGGCGGAAAAGACCGGGTTTCTGGATGTGAACGAACTCTTCCGCCGCAACGCCGGAGCCTCGACGCCTAAAACCCTTTATCTGGACTGGTGCCATCCGACCCCGCAGGGTCATGCGCTCATGGCGGAGGCTTTGTACCGCATGATGAAGGAGGGCGGGCGGGAATAATGCCATCCAAGAAGACGAAACCACAGGATCGCTCTTGCCGGTGCGATCCCCCAGCGGCTGGACCGGGTTATTTTCAACACGTCGGGTGGTGGGCCGTTATTTTGGTGGCCGTCGTTTTCTTGGCCTACCTGCCTGCCTGGCACGGGGGCTTCCTTTGGGATGACGATGCCCATGTGACCCAGCCCGATCTCCGTTCCTGGGAGGGGCTGTACCGGATCTGGTTCGAGCCGGGGGCGTCGCAGCAATACTATCCGCTGGTGCATGGCACGTTTTGGCTGGAGCACCGGTTGTGGGGTGATGCTCCCACGGGATATCACCTGCTCAATCTGGCCTTGCACTCCGGGGCCGCGCTGCTGGTGGCATTGATCCTTCGTCGGCTGGCCGTCCCCGGGGCTTTTCTCGCCGCGGTGGTTTTTGCGCTGCACCCGGTCCACGTGGAATCGGTCGCTTGGATCACGGAGTTGAAGAACACCCTGTCGGCCGTTTTCTATCTTTCGGCGATGCTCTGTTACCTTCGGTTCGACGAGAATCGGGTCGGGCGTTGGTATGCCGCCGCGCTGGGTTTGTTTCTCCTTGCGCTGCTCAGCAAGACGGTGGCGGCCACTCTGCCGGCTGCGCTGCTCGTGATCTTTTGGTGGCAGCGAGGGCGATTGGACTGGCGAAGCGATGTGCGGCCGCTGGCACCGTTCTTTGTACTCGGCGCGATCAGCGGACTTTTTACCGCCTGGGTGGAAAGGACGTTCATCGGTGCCGAAGGTGCCGAATTTCAGTTCTCGCTGGTCGAGCGTTGCCTGATCGCCGGGCGGGTAGTCTGGTTTTACCTCGGCAAACTCCTCTGGCCGGCCAATCTGATCTTCAGCTATCCGCGCTGGGAAATCAGCCAGCAGGTCGGGTGGCAATACCTCTTCCCGCTCGGCGCGACCGGCTTGCTCGTCGGGCTGTGGCTGATCCGGAAACGGACGCGGGCACCGCTGGCGGCCATCCTTTTCTTCGGCGGCACGCTCTTTCCGGCCCTCGGATTTTTCAATGTGTATCCCTTTCGCTATTCGTTCGTGGCGGACCATTTTCAGTATCTGGCGAGCCTCGGGATCATCAGCTTGTTCTGTGCCGGCGTGGTTGGGCTGGCAGCCCGCGGGCGGCTCGATTCAGGCTGGACGCAGGGGGTGGTTGGGTGCGCCCTTGCCGGCCTGCTCGGCACCTTGACCTGGCAGCAATGCGGGCAATACGCCGACGTGGAAACCCTCTACCGCGAAACCATCCGCCGGAACCCGGCCTGCTGGCTGGCCCACAATAACTGGGGAAACGCCCTGAATGGGCTGGGGCGTCCCGGGGAGGCGATCCCCCATTTCCAGGAGGCCGTGCGGATCAAGCCGGACGACCCCAAGGCCCACAACAACTGGGGAAACGCCCTCCAGGCACTGGGCCGCATTCAGGAGTCGATCGATCGCTATCAGGAGGCCCTGCGGCTCAAACCGGACTTTGCCGACGCCCACAACAACCTGGGAAGCTCACTGCAAGCCTTGGGGCGATCTCAGGATGCGATCGCGCAGCATGAGGAGGCCCTGCGGATCAAGCCTTCCTTTGCCGAGGCCCACAACAACTGGGCCAGCGCCTTGACCAATTCGGGCCGGCCCGAGGAGGCGATCCAACACTGCGAGGAGGCATTGCGGCTCAAGCCCGATTATGCCGAGGCCCACAACAACTGGGCCAACGCATTGAACATGCTGCGCCGCCCCCTCGAAGCCTCCGAGCACTGCCAGGAGGCCGTGCGGCTCCATCCGGAGTACGTCGAGGCCTATGTGAACCTCGGCAACTCCTTGAATGCCCTGGGACGCCCGCAGGAAGCGGTTGCGCACTACGAAGCGGCCTTGAGGCTCAAACCGAACATGCCGGAGGCCCACAACAACCTGGGGAACGCATTGAATGCCTTGGGACGCCATGAGGAGGCGGTTGCGCATTGCGAGGAGGCCCTGCGGCTTGTCCCGGATTATGTCGTCGCCCATCTGAATTGCGGCAACGCATTGAAAGCCTTGGGTCGCTACGAGGAAGCGGCCCGGCATTTCGAGGCGGCCCGGCGGCTAACGCCAAGGCGGTAGCCCGGATTATTCATAAACTAGGGTGCGTGGAGCGAACCCGCTAGGTTAATTCCATTTTGAGTAGCGGAGGATGCACCAGAGTACCCGCAGGGCGTCGCGGAACTTGATTTTTTTCCCTTCTTCGTAGGTGCGGCCGAAGTAGCTGATACCAATCTCATAGATGCGGAAATTGCGACGCGCGACTTTGGCGGTCAGTTCCGGATCAATGCCGAACCGGTTTTCACGCAGTGTGTGGGCGATGGTCTCGATGACTTCGCGCCGAAAGACTTTGTAACAGGTTTCCACGTCGGTGAGATTCAGTCCGGTACAGATGTTGGAGAGCGTGGTCACGAGCTGGTTCGCGACGCGATGCCAAAAATAGAGTACGCGATGCGGTCCCGTGGGGAGAAATCGCGACCCAAAAACGACGTCGGCCAGACCTTCGACAATGGGTTGAATGAGCCGATAATACTCGCTGGGGTCGTATTCGAGATCGGCGTCTTGAATGATGACGATCGTGCCGCGGGCGCGTTGGAAGCCGGTGCGCAGGGCAGCGCCTTTTCCGAGATTGTGATCGTGGCGGAGAACGAGCAAATTGTTTCCCGCGATGCCGGCGAGCAACTCATGCGTGCCATCGGTGCTGCCATCGTCGACCACAATGATTTCCGCCGGAATGGAGATATTGCGAATCCGGTGGATGGTTTCTGCAACCGTGCCAACCTCATTGTAGACGGGAATCACGATCGATAGCAGCAGATCCTTGGGCAGAGAATAGATGCCGAGTCGGCGGCAGATCTGTTGACCTAGCAGGCGTTGGAGGTGGTCCGTGTCGATGTCGGGTGCTTCGGAGCCAGGTTCGTTCAAGGTTGTTTTGGGGGTAGGGATTAGAAAGAGGAGGGATGTGAGAAGAAAGAAGATGGATGCGTCGATCCGTACCCATTGTGCGTCATTGCGGCGGCCAAGTCAATCCAGGAGAACAGCATCCAGGAGAACTGCAAAGTCCAACGCGAAGGGGTCAGGTCGATGTTTTCGGGCAAGGATCAGGATCGGCGCGGGGCTTCTGACCCCGCCGAAACGCCCGACCGAAGGTCTCCCACGCAGTCTTTCACGTGCGGTCTTTCACTTGCCTTCTCCTCACGGCGGCGTTAAAATGCGAAGACAGTCGGATCAGGAATCGTGGGACAGGTAAGGACCGGCGCAGAAATAACTGTCGCAAGAAAAGTAGCAGGCACACTCCGTGTGCCGTCTGCCCCCGCTCCGCGAGTGGGCAAAACACGACAGTTAATTCCGCGCCGGTCCTTAACGGTCAGCGGCTGGGGAACCGGTCCTGCGGCAAGCCCTGTCGGCCGATCATCGCCAGCATGACGGTGATGGCTGCCAGTGCCGTGGTCCTGACTTGACTGAATCTTGACTACTTTCAGTGCCAAGTTTTGCGAATCGTCCGCAATCGTTGCCAACGGAGATTCGGTCGTAACCCCTTGGCTCGTAGCACTTTCCAGAGAAATCCGCAACGATCCATAATCGTTGCCAAAGATACCCTCACAAACCGGGGCCTTTTTCTTGCGCTCAGGTCGCTCATTTGTACCTTGTTGCGTCCGACCGTGGTGGGTTTGAAAACCACGTCTTCCATTGCCACAAAGGTGTTGTCAACAGAGGGCTTTACGGGGTGCGTTTTTGACGCTAGAATTGACGGTGAAAGGTTTGCAGTATGGTTAAGATAGTCGATTTATTCGAGCCAAACGCAACTCTGTCCGAGTTGGTGTCCCTGGCAACCTCCGGTACTCAAGTGGTCGTCACCCAAGCCGGAAACCCGGTCGCACGCCTTATTTCGGTCGCTGCCGTCATGGAACCGCGGGTTCCAGACTTGCATCTCGGCGCGTTCGAGCCAAGCGAAGACTTTGATAAACCGCTTCCGGACGAGTTTTGGGCTGGAGAACCATGAAGCTCTTGCTCGATACCCATGCCTTCATTTGGTGGGATTCTCTATCAAGTCGGCTTTCCTCGCAAGCTCTTGCGGCTTGTGCTGACCCGGCTAACGAATTATTGCTGAGCGTGGCTAGCGTTTGGGAAATGCAAATCAAGCCCCAGTTAGGCAAGTTGCAGTTGCGTACTCCGTTAACCGGTCTCATCAAGGAGCAGGAGCGTACCAATCGGATCGGGATTCTCCGTATTTCGATTGACCATGTTTTCGCGGTCGGAAATTTACCTCCGCTTCACCGTGACCCGTTCGATCGCCTGCTGATAGCTCAAGCGATCGAAGAGAGGGCATCGCTTGTTTCCAATGATTCGCTCATGTCGCAATATCCCGTCAAGGTGCTTTGGTAGCTTTACGCGGCCGAAACGATACCGACCGCTCAGGCCCCGGCCGCAACAAGAACTTCGCGCTTGGCGGTTGCGGTGCCCGACAAAGCTTGTCGCCACCTCCGGAGACGTTTTTCCGCGTCCTCAATAAGCTCGATCAATTCGGTTTGGTCCAGCGGCTTCAGCAAGTAATCCGTTGCGCCAAGCTCGAGTGCGTCGGTCAAGGCTTCGAGCGTCGAGTGTCCCGTAACGAATAGGACTTGGGCGCACGGGTTCTTCCGCTTGGCGCATCGCAATAACTCCAAACCGTTGACGCCCGGCATCTCGAGGTCGGTCACCAAAATGTCGACCAGGTTTTGCTCGATCCACTGACGAGCCTCTTTGGGGTCGGTCAGAGAATGTAATTGCATGCGGTTGCCGAACGACCGCTCGATGATTTTCGCGAGTAGCCGCATCATGCACGGGTCGTCATCGACCAACAAAAGCGTCGTTGAACGATCTAATTGGGACATTCGAGGGTATCCTTGAAAAAATGGGTAATCCAGCCTATATCTCGCACAGCCCGACTTCCAAGCAAATATCTCCCCAGGGGGACGAGAACGGAATGCAGATCGGCGTGACCTTGGTCGGAAACTCGACGCAATGGTTCTTGCCCGTGATGACGGTCGGTAGGCTCACGCTCATGCTGAGGTGCTCCAGCTTGGCTTTTGCGCTGCCGGCGATCATGTTCACCAATTCGCCGATGGCGTCCGTAACGTCGCCATTGATTTCCGCGGGACGCTCTTGGAGCATCGCCTCGGTTGCGCTCAGGGCCGCTTCCCGGCTAAGCTCCAGAACCACCGTCCCTTGTGCCTTTCCGGAGAGGCCAATCACGCCGCTGACCTCATGCTGCGGCTGGACGCCGCTCTTGAGGTAAGGGGCCCCTCGCTCCAACTTGCAATTCAGCATCGTGTCAAAGACCGAGATCGTTGACGTCAGAAACGGATTGATATATTCGACATTCATGATATTTCATTCATGCTGGAACGGGGCTATTGGTTTACAGGTTTTGGGTGGGACTCGCCTAAGCTTGGCCCACCCACCATCTTCATTCATGCGGTGACGGGTTCGGTGGCTATCGGTTTACAGTATTTCGTGACTTTTTCGCGGAGTGCCGCAGGCTCGAAGGGTTTGATCAGGTAATCGGAAGCTCCGGCCTGAAGTGCCTCAAGAACCCGCAATTTGCTCGCTTCTGCCGTGACCATGATGATCGGCATGTGGTATCCCCGCGAGCGGACGATCTTGAGGACCGCCAAACCGTCGGGGGGGGGCATGTCCCAATCCAGGAGCAGGAGGTCCATATCGGCCTGCTTTAGCTCGACGAGGGCCTCCGCGCCGTCGCCGGCCTGCCGGATTTCTGCAATGTCTTGCAGACACATGGCAACCAGCGTGCGCATCAGCCGATCATCGTCAGCGATTAGGATTCGTAGGCTCATGTTGGCTTGAGGTTTCAAGTGCTGCTATTGGGGACCAATTGTTCCAGGGTGGCCTGGAGGTTTCGCTTATCGAATGGCTTGGCGACGAAGTCCGAGGCGCCGGCCTTGATGGCGTCCTTGAGTACGCCCCTTTGCTCCAGGGCACTGACCACAAGGATTTTGGCCTCGGGATCGAAGGCCATGATGCCGTGCAAGGCATGTAAGCCGTCATGTTCGGGCATGACCAGGTCAAGCGTCACGGCATCGGGTTTTAGTTCCCGGTAACGGTCGATGGCCTCCTGGCCGTTGGCGGCCTCGCCGACCACTTCCCAGCCGGCATGGATGGCCATGTCCTTGATAATTTGCCGGATGATCATTGCGTCATCCGCGACTAAGAGTCTGCGTGTCATGGTTCAAGCCCCCTGGTTCGTAGGACAGGTTTTCAACCTGTCCTGAAGTCTAGGTTAGTTTTTCAACCTATCTCATGCGGATTGGTGAATATTATAAAGTTTTCGTGGGTTGGCCGGCGGATTCGACGATCATGGCTCCGCTTTCACATTCAAAGGTTACGCGTCGTCCGCGCGTTCCGCCGACGTCTTGTCCCGCGACGCGAATGCCGACGGCTCGTAGCGATTGGGCAACGGCCTCGATGTTGCTATCGCCGATCTGCAAGGGACCGGAACTGCCGAACATGGCTGCGCCGCCGGCAAGTTTTGCCGTCAAGCAAGGGGCGGGCGCGTTCAACTCCTTGAGCAATTCCAGCATCTTAGGAATCGCCGTATCGGCAAACTTACCCGGCGTGCCATCGCGCCCCGCCGAGACCGGTAGGACGATGTGTGCCATCGCGCCCCGTTTGAGGCGCGGGTGGTAGAGTGCCAGGGCAATGCAGGAGCCGACGACCGCCTTCATTTTTTTGGGTGGCCCGCCGGCGGCAATTTGTCCCATGCCGACCAAGGTTTCCTCGGTCGCGCTCATCGTTGTGGTTGCCATTATGTGTGGATCCTAATACTGAAAAACCCGGGGTGTTTTCAGGGTTGGGGTGCTGCATGGAGGGACCGTTCGAGCGACTCTTGCAGTCCGGGGGTCGGAACAAAGACGACGCGCCAATCGAGTTTTCCACCATTGCGGCGGAAGGCGATGTCGCAGAGCAACAGGTCGTCGCCGACGGCCGCCTGGGTCATCAGGGCCTGCTGGAGGACGCTGGCCCCGAAATCCTGGATGAAGTAGGGTGGCGAAGGGCGGAGGTCCATGCCGACTAGGCGCGTCAGGGCGTTCACGTAGGCACATCCGAGGATGTTGCCCGTTTCCATGAGGGCTGACTTTTCGAGTTCACTCCACTCGGGATCCGTGCCGACCTCGCGTCCCAGCAGCGATGCCGCCAGTTGCCGGCCGTTCATGTCGTCGAACATCAAAATGATGCTGCCGCCACCGCACTGACCATCGAGCGTCATGACGACCATCGTCATCGCCTCGTCGCCGATGGCCAACTCGACCGCGACTTCTTCCAACGCAACCTGTCGGACTTCATCGAGCGTGACGGTGATGATCCCGTCGGTCCAGCGGCACATTGCCGCCGAGGCATCGTGCGTGGCCGACCCGAACAGCTCCTGAAGGCCGGCGAGAGTTTTTACGTTATCGTTAGCAGTTGTTAGCATGATTATTGTCCTTTAAGGATGTGTAGGATGGACTTCCAAGTCCGTCATTACTTCCGCGTTCTGTAGGATGGACTTCCAAGTCCGTCTTTACTTCCGCGTTCTGTAGGATGGACTTCCAAGTCCGTCTTTACTTCCGCGTTTTTTAGGACGGACTTGGAAGTCCATCCTACGGGATGCTTAGCAGGTTACGCACCCGGCCTTTTTGGATACGATTCCAACGAGGCCGGCGATGTCGAGGATCAGCGATACGCGTCCGTCGCCGAGGATGCTGGCCCCGGCGATTCCGAGCACATTGGCGAAGTTGTCGGCGATGGACTTGATGACCACTTCTTCTTCGCCGATGACGCGGTCGACAACCATGCCGACTTCTTCGCCCGCCTCGCCCACGATCACCAGAATGGTCTCCGCGGCCTGGGATGCCATATCTTTTTCGGTGCCGTGGAAGCTGAGCAGGTCACCCAGCCGCAGGAGGGAGACCGTTCGACCTCGCACACATGCCATCTGATGTCCGTGGACCGCATTCACCTGGTTCTGGGCGACACTCACAATTTCCACGACGGCCTCCATTGGAATGGCAAAGACGTCGCCGCGGATTTCGACCAGCAGCGAGGGGAGGATCGCGAGCGTCAGCGGCAGCTTGATGGTGATCGTGGTGCCCTGTCCCGGTACGCTGTTGATATCGACGGTCCCGCTGAGTTCGTCGATCTTCGACTTGACGATGTCCATTCCCATTCCGCGCCCGGAGACCTCGGTCACCTTCTCCGCGGTGCTGAGTCCAGGCTCCCAAATCTTCTGGTAGATCTGCTGCGTCGTCAATTTTTCGGCGTCGGCCTTGGTCACGAGGCCCTTCTCCAGGCACTTGCGCAAAATACGATCGGCATCCAGCCCCTTGCCGTCGTCGCGGACCTCGATCACGATGCTGTTGCCGCGATGAAAAGCATCAAGCGTGACGGTCCCTTCGCGGGGCTTTCCGGCCGCCTCCCGGACCTCGGGCGATTCGATGCCGTGGTCGACCGAATTCCGCACGAGATGCACGAGCGGGTCTCCCAGTTCGTCGATCATCCGCTTGTCGAGTTCGGTATTCTCGCCACGAATCACCAGCTTGGCCTGTTTGCCATTCGAGCGGGTTATGTCGCGGACGACTCGCTTGAATCGAGCGAAGAGAGGCCCGATGGGGACCATCCGGGTATCCATGACGCTCTGCTGAATTCCGTCGCTGACTCTCCCCAGTTGATGAATCGCTTCAAACAGATCCTGGACAAAAACGCGTGTCTGGCTGAATGCCTGGACCTCGCGGCGGAGGGGTTCCAGCTCAATCTGGATCCGCCGCACGTAAGTTCGGATTCCTTCCGCCACCGCGGCCGAGTGTTCGCCGTCAAGTCGCAGCGCGATCTGGCTACCCATCCGGTCCAACTCGGTGGACACCCTGTTCAATGCGTGTTCCGAGTGCTTGCAGCCCATCGCACCCCGGAACTTATCGCCGATTTGAACGAACTGCGCCTTGTTGATGACCAATTGGCCGGCGAGATCCATCAGGTGATCCAATCGGTCGATGTCCACGCGCACCGTTTCGGTGGGCCGCTGCCCGGCGTCGGCCGCTCGCGATTCACTTTCCTGGACGGGTTTTGATTTGGCGGCTTCCGGTACAAAGAGAGCAGGCGAGACGCCCGCACCACAATTGGCCGCGGCTTGTGGTGTTGGCGGCGCGGTGGCAAGAAGAGCAGGCGAGACGCCCGCACCCCAATTGGCTATGATTTGTGGTGCGGCCGTCCCGGCTGCAACCAGTGGTTCGACCTTGGCTTCCAACACGCCGGAAATCCGCAAGCGGTCCTTGATGATTTCCAAGGGCTTGTCGGTGACCAGTCGAAATCGAAAACAATCGAGTTGCTCGATCTCGTCGAATGTCTCCGGCCGCGGGTCGCAATCGGACATCTCTCCCAGTTTGGAAAGTTTTTCGTAGATCAAAGTGGCCTTGAGCCCGACGGCGGGTAAGGAGGGCTGGAATTTGACTTCGCCCAGATAGGTCACCCGACCGAAAGTCTCCTCGACCGAACTTTCCGACCGTGCTGGCGGCAGTGTACTTGCCGTTTGGCCGGAAGGATCCGCAGCGGAAATTCCCGACTGCGCCACTCGCAATTCACGCGCCAGTTGGCCGAAAGGGTCGGAGCGTGACGTTCCATGTTTCAGTGCGGCCACGTTCCGTTGCAGCGCGTCGGTGCATTTCAGGAAGACATCGACCACACTCATCGACAACGAACCGTGCGTCTCGACTAACTCTTGCAGTAAGTCCTCCATTAAATGAGCCAGTTTGGCAATCCGGTTCAGGCCGATCGAGGCCGCCGAACCTTTGATCTTGTGCGCGGTGCCCATCAGGTTCTTCAGATCGTTGCCATTGCCGCCATTGTCCAGCGCAAGCAAGGTGCTGGACAGACCATCCAGGGCCTCCTCGCTCTCGCCAATGAAGATCGATAGGTACTTCTGCGGAATCTCGGCTTCGTCCTGTACATCTTCCAAAGGATCCGCCTCATTACTCCCCTCGCCCGTACTCGGGAGAGGGGCAAGCAAATCACTCCCCTCGCCCGTACTCGGGAGAGGGGCCGGGGGTGAGGGCAAGTTGCCGGGCATTTCTTCCGACATGAGCCTCTCGGCCTCGGCTTGCGACGACTGCATCTTCTCCACGCCCGCCGTCTGAAGCAGTCGGCGGATGGCGTCCACGACTGCGCTGCAATCGACCGGTTCGTTCCCCGGTTCCTTCAATCGCTCGATCAGCGCGGTCAGTTGGTCGAGTCCCATGAAGACCAATTCGGTCACATCGCCGTTGACGGCCAATTCGTTCTTTCGAGCGGCGTCGAAGACGTTTTCAATCTTGTGCGTGAGATT
Organism: Planctomycetota bacterium; assembly: GCA_037147235.1. Lineage (GTDB taxonomy): Bacteria > Planctomycetota > Planctomycetia > Pirellulales > Thermoguttaceae > JANXQG01. Next base: position 12,022 of record JBAWVO010000161.1, read on the forward strand.
GTTGATGTCCGTAAGCCCCAACATGGCCGACAGTCCTTTCAGACTGTGGGCTGCCCGAAACATCTCGTTGAGGACCGTGGCATCGCACTGCTCGTGGTGATCGTCGCCGAGCGCGCGGACCCATTCATCCAGTTGCAGCAACCGCTCATTAAGTTGCGTGAGGAGTTGGTCCGACTCGTCGAGGAAGTCGCCCAGAAGGCTGTCAAGCAGTTCGTTTTGACCGTCGGATTGCATGTCGCTCATGGTCTGATCCATCTATCTTCTTGGGCGTTTCATGGTGGGGCTCGTTTCACTCTCCCCACCCTACGATTATTGACTGTCCACAACTATACTCTTCTTGTCTTCCAAATGCAGGTGATGCCGGGATATGGCGTCCGCCAATTCGACCAGGTGCGGCCGTTGTTCCGGCGGCAATCGATCGATTCTCATGCGAAGCCTGCTCAGCTTCTGCTCGAAGCCATCGTCTCTCTTCATTTCTTCAGACATGTTCTTCTCCTTGGTTGGCTTTTCGGCACAAGTCCTCGATCGACCCCATCCAGCTTGCTGGATGGTGAATCAGGTTATCCAGCTAGCCCAGGTCCGCGATGTAGCCAAGCAACCTCCTTCACCATCCACCAAGGTGGATGGGGTCGTGTTGGTCTTTGTTCTCCATTTTAGCCATTCAACCTTATTCACCATCCGGGCAAGCCGGATGGGGTCCAAAAATGTGTGTAACCTTGTTGTGGCCGGTCTCCTGACCGAGCCACGCCGCCGACCGAAGGTCTCCAATTTACCGGGAGACCTGCGGTCGGACCTTTCGGCGGGGTCGGGAGACCCGCGCCGAACTCGAACATGGTGGGGCTCGTTTCACTCTCCCCACCCTACAATTACTGTTGTGGCCGGTCTCCAGACCGAGCACTGTTGTGGCCGGTCTCCAGACCGAGCCACACTCTACCTAACTACCGCTCACGGCGGCGTCCATGGCCAAGGTTGCTTCCTGGCCGAAAAGGTGATCCACATCGAGGAGGATCAACAATTGCTCCTCCAGCCGGACGAGGCCGGTGATGTACTGGTTGCCCAGGCTGGCCACGGTCGGCGGGGCGGGCGAGATCTGGTCCTGCGAAACCCGCAATACCTCGTTCACCGAATCGACCACGATGCCGATCGTCCGGCGGCCGACGTTGAGCACCATGATGCGGCTGTCTTGGGTCAGTTCGTTCTCGGCGAGCGCGAAACGTGCCCGCAGATCAATCACCGGAATGACGGAACTGCGGAGATTGATCAACCCCTTAATGTAGTGCGGGGTTTCTGGAACCCGTGTGATCTGGCCCACCAAAATAATCTCGCGAATCTTGGTGATTTCGATTCCGTAGGTTTCGTTGCTGAGCTTAAAGCTCACCAGTTGCATCGAGCCGGTTGAGTTGTTGCGAGTCTGCTCTCGGAGGGTACTATCCGCGATGCTGACAGGCGGTTCTTGCATGACGGTGGACATAAAATATCTCCTTGGAGATGATGTGTGTTAAGGAAGGTTTCTGTTGCGGGAAAGGATGAAGTAGGGTGGGCTTTAGGCCACCATCCTATTTTTCGGTCCGATCGGACCGATCCGTCGGATCGGTCTGATCATCTCTTCGTCAGTAGGGTGGGCTTTAGCCCACCATCCTATTAAGGAAAGTTTCGGGCAAGGGCGGCCTCGGCGAGCCGAGGCCGCCCTTTACCTTACTGGACAATCTCAGACGGCCATGCTCCTGGCGTCTGCCTCGGACTCGCTGCTGGCCGATTGGCTGCTCTTGGTCCGGAACGTGCTCACCAGGTCGCGGAGGGCCTGGGCCTGGGCACCAAGTTCCTGGCTACTGGAAGCCATCTGCTCGGTCCCTGCCGCAGTCTGCTCGGTCACCTGGGCAATGCCCTGGGTGGCCTTAGAGACCTCCTCGGAATTGGCGGCTTGTTGAACCGTCGCCGTGGCAATCTCGGAGATCTTGGCCGCCGTGGCCTTGACGCTCTCCACGATCTTTTTGAGGGCCTCGCCCGTCTCGCCGCTCAGTTGAGCACCTTGCTGCACCTGTTGCGTCGATTCCTTGATGAGGCTCGTGATCTCGCCGGCTGCCTTATTCGACCGCTCGGCCAGCTTGCGGACTTCATCGGCCACCACGGCAAATCCACGACCGTGTTCGCCCGCCCGGGCTGCCTCGATCGCCGCATTCAACGCCAGAAGGTTGGTCTGGCTGGCGATCTCGGAGATCACCTGGATGATCTCGCCAATCTGGGTGGAACTGGTGCGGATTAATTCCATGGCCTCGACCGATTGCTGGACGGCCGCTCCGCCCTGCTCGGCCAGAACGCTCGTTTCCTTGGCCAGCTTGTCGGCGCCATGTGCGGCATCCTTGACGTTATCCACGGAGCGGCTCAGCTCCTCGATGGAAGCCGTCACCTGCTGCACCGATGCGCTTTGCTGTTGGGCACCCGAGGCGAGGGTCTGCGAGCTTTCGGCAATCACGCGAGAGCCTTCGCCGAATTGGGCTGCGCTCTCGGTGATCTGGCCGATCGCCGAGCGGACGTTCTCCACCACCGCATTCACGGCGTTCTTCAACACCTTGAAATCGCCGGCGTAGTCACCCTCGATCGGCCGGGTGAAGTCCTTGGCCGCCATCGACTTCATGGCCTTTGCGACGTCGTTCACGGGTCCGATTACTGCGTCCAACGTGTCGTTGACGCCTTGCACGATCTTGCGGAAGTCGCCCTGGTGCTTCG
>JBAWVO010000162.1:0-14734 GCA_037147235.1 Planctomycetota bacterium
TCCTGGGGCGAATGCCCAGGTGGTGGCCGATACGGTGGCCGCGCCGATCGAGCAGCAGGTCAACGGCGTGGAGAGGATGCTCTACATGTCGTCGCAATGCACCAACGACGGCGCGTACGTGCTGACGGTGACGTTCGAGTTGGGCACCGATTTGAAAATTGCCCTGGTGCAGGTCCAGAACCGCGTTCAACTGGCGATGCCGCAGATGCCCTCGCAAGTGCAACTGCAAGGGGTCAACATCAAGAAGAAGACGCCGGCCATCCTGTTGGCGGTGAGCCTCTTCTCGCCGAACGAGCGTTACGATGCGCTTTATATGTCGAATTATGCGATGCTGCACGTCCGCGACGAGTTGATGCGTCTGCCGGGTGTCAGCGACGTGACGTTTCTCGGCGAGCGGGATTACAGCATTCGGACCTGGCTCGATCCGGAGAAGCTGGCCGCGCGCAGCATGACCGCGAACGACGTCGCCTCGGCCGTCCGCGAGCAGAACAATCAAGTCGTGGGAGGGCAACTTGGTCAACCGCCCTCGCAGCAGGGGCAGAACTTTCAGCCAACGCTCAACGCCCTGGGGCGGCTCACGACGCCCGAGCAGTTCGGCGAGATCGTCGTCAAAATCGGCCTGCCCATCAACGGTGCCCCGAGCCGGCCGCTGGTCCGCCTCCGGGACGTGGCGCGAACCGAACTTGGCGCGCAGCAGTACGATCAGTCGTGCCTGTTGGACGGAAAGCCTTCGGTCAGCCTGGCCGTCTTTCAGACCCCGACGGCCAACATGCTCGATACGGCTGCCGGCATCCGCCGCAAAATGAAAGAGCTGAAGCAGGCTTTTCCCGAAGGACTCGATTACCGTTACGGCTACGATACCACCCCGTTCATCACCGAGTCGATCGGCGAGGTTCTCAAAACGCTTCGGGACGCCATTCTTTTGGTGGCCATCGTGGTGCTGGTGTTCCTGCAAAACTGGCGAGCCACGTTGATTCCGCTGGCGGCCGTGCCGGTGGCCATTATCGGCACGTTTGCCGTGATGGCTGCGATTGGTTTCAGCCTGAACAACCTCTCGCTGTTCGGCCTAGTGCTGGCAATCGGCATCGTCGTGGACGACGCCATCGTCGTGGTGGAAAACGTCGAGCGGTGGCTGGCGGCGGGTCTTGCTCCCAAGGAGGCCGCGATCAAAGCGATGGAAGAGGTCACCGGCCCCGTGATCGCGGTGGCGTTGGTCCTCTGCGCGGTCTTCATTCCGTGTGCATTCATCTCCGGCATCACCGGGCAGTTCTTCCGCCAATTCGCACTGACGATCGCCGTTTCGACGGTTATCTCGGCCTTCAACTCGCTGACTTTAAGCCCCGCGCTGGCCGCATTGATCTTGAAGCCGCACGCGCAAGGGAGCGCGGGGCACCGTCGGGCGTTTGTGCCCGGTTGGTGGACGAGCGTTGCTGGGATGGCTTTGGGACGTGCGCGAGAGGGGGGGCGGACGGCACACGGAGTGTGCCTGCTACCTTTGGGGATCCGAATCGCGGCGTTGCTGGCCCTGGTTCCACTTATTCCGCTTGTGTTGCTTACTATCGTGTGGAATGTGTTCCTTTGGCTGTTCAATGTTGGTTTCGATTGGTCCACCAACCTTTACACCCGGATGGTTGGCCGCCTCCTTCGCGGCAGTATACTTGTGCTGGCGTTTTACGGGGGTTTGTTGTGCCTTACCTGGTGGGGATTTGTGAAGATGCCGACCGGATTCATTCCGGATCAAGACAAGGGGCGGCTGCTGGTGAATGTCCAGTTGCCCGAAGGGGCATCTGTCCAGCGGACCCAGGCGGTCGTCGCCAAAATCGATCGGTTGGCGCGAGCGATGCTGGGCGTGCGGAGTTCGCTGGCGGTGGCGGGTCAGTCGATCCTTTTGCAGGCGAACGCCCCGAACTTCGGCTCGCTCTTCGTGATTCTCAATCCGTTCGACGAGCGGCGTGGCCGTCGGTTTTCCGACAAGGCATTGGCCTTCCAGTTGCGTAAAATCTGCGCCCAGGAGATTCCGGAGGCGGCGGTCAGCGTCTTCGGCGCACCGCCGGTCGATGGACTGGGGACCGCCGGCGGCTTCAAGCTGATGGTCGAGGACCGGGGGAACCACGGCCTCCCGATCCTGCAAAACATGACCGACGGGCTGATCCAGCGCGGCAATCAACAGCCGGGCCTCATTGGGCTTTTCACGCTGTTCCGTTCCAACATGCCGCAGGTTTACATCGACATCGACCGGACCAAGGTGAAGTCGATGGGCGTCGCCATCAGCGACGTCTTCAACACGCTCCAGATCTATATGGGCTCGCTCTACGTCAACAACTTCAATGATTTCGGCCGCTCTTGGCAGGTCAACCTTCAGGCCGAAGGTTCGTTCCGGAACGAGGTTTCAAAGGTCGGCCAACTCAAGGTCCGCAACGACAGCGGCAAAATGGTCCCCATGAACACTTTGGCCGGAATCCGCGACATCGCCGGGCCGGTCATGATCACCCGCTACAAAATGTTTCCGGCGGCACCCATCAATGGCAACCTTGCACCGGGTACCAGCTCGGGCGAGGCCGTCGGCATCATGGATGCCTTGAGCAAGGAGGAGCTACCGGGCAATATGATCGCCGAATGGACCGAGCTGACCCTGCTCCAGGTCAATGCTGGCAATACGGCGATGTATATCTTTGCCGGGGCCGTTCTGCTGGTCTTTGCCGTGCTGGCCGCTCTCTACGAAAGCTGGTCGCTGCCGTTGGCGGTGATTCTCGTCGTGCCGATGTGTCTCCTCTGTTCGATTGCAGGCGTGGCCATCATGCACATGGATATCAACATCTTCACGCAGATTGGATTCATCGTGCTGGTGGGGTTGGCGAGTAAGAACGCCATTCTTATCGTCGAGTTTGCCAAACAACAGCGCGAGTTGGGGATGGGCCGCCGCGAGGCGACGTTGGAGGCATGTCGGCTCCGCTTGCGGCCGATCATGATGACCTCGTTCGCCTTTATTCTGGGCGTCGTGCCGCTCGTCATTGCCGAGGGGGCCGGGGCCGAGATGCGGCGCACCTTGGGAACCGCGGTATTCAGCGGGATGCTCGGCGTCACTTTGTTTGGGATATTTTTAACGCCGGTATTTTTTTATGTGATTGACCGGAAACCATGAATAGGACCTAAACGTGCTGTCGCAATTTTTTATCCGCAGGCCGATTTTTGCTACGGTCCTGTCGGCGGTCGTTACGCTGGCGGGTGCTTTGGCGGTCTTCTTCCTTCCGATCGCCCAATACCCGGACATCACGCCGCCGACGGTCCAGGTGACGGCGAGCTATCCGGGCGCGAACGCCCAGTTGGTGCTCGACACCGTGGCCGCACCGATCGAGCAGCAAGTCAACGGCGTCGAGAACATGCTCTACATGTCCTCCCAATGCACCAACGACGGCCAATACACCCTGACGGCGACCTTCCAACTCGGCACGGACCTGAACGTCGCGCAGGTACTGGTGCAAAACCGCGTACAACTTGCCATGCCGGTCATTCCGTCGATCGTCCAGCAGCAGGGAGTGGCGGTCAAGAAGAAGTCGCCCAACATCATGATGATCGTCAACCTGGTGTCGACGAAGGATGCCAAGGGAAAGTATCTCAGCGACGACCTCACCCTCTCCAATTACGCGACCATCCAAATCAAAGACGAATTGCTCCGCCTGCCCGGCGTCGGCGACGTGACCTTTCTTGGCCAGCGCGATTACAGCATGCGGGCATGGCTCGATCCCGAAAAACTCGCCGCGCGGAACATGACGGCCAGCGACGTGGTCAATGCCCTGAACGAACAGAACATCCAGGTTGCCGCCGGCCAGGTTGGTCAGCAGCCGGTGCCTGCCGGGCAGAACTTCCAGTTGACCATGAGTACGCTCGGCCGGCTGATGGAGCCGCAGCAGTTCGGCGCGATCATTCTCAAGACGAGCACGAAGGGGCAGAACGGGCAGGGGGTGGCCATCGTCCGACTGAGCGACGTGGCACGGATCGAGCTTGGTGCCCAGCAGTACGACCAGACCTGCACGCTCGACACCGAGCCTTCCGTGGCACTGTCGATCTACCAGCTTCCCGGCTCGAACGCCCTGAACACCGCGAAGGCCGTTTACGACAAGATGCGGGAATTGGAGACGCGATTCCCCGTCGGACTCCAGTATAAAATCGTCTACGACACCACGCCTTTCATCTACGAGTCGGTTTGGGAAGTACTCAAAACGCTCCGCGACGCCATTATTTTGGTGGCCCTGGTCGTACTGGTCTTCCTGCAAAACTGGCGGGCCACCCTGATCCCGCTGACGGCCGTGCCGGTGGCTATTGTCGGGACGTTTGCCGTGATGGCCGCGATGGGTTTCAGTCTCAATAACCTCTCGCTGTTCGGCCTAGTGCTGGCGATCGGCATCGTGGTGGACGACGCCATCGTCGTGGTGGAGAATGTCGAGCGGTGGCTGGCGGCGGGTCTTGCTCCCAAGGAGGCCGCGATCAAGGCGATGCAAGAGGTCACTGGCCCGGTCGTGGCCGTGGCGTTGGTCCTCTGCGCGGTCTTCGTTCCCTGTGCGTTCATCACTGGCATCACCGGGCAATTCTTCCGCCAATTCGCCCTGACGATCGCCGTTTCGACGGTTATCTCCGCCTTCAACTCGCTGACTTTAAGCCCCGCACTGGCCGCCTTGCTCCTCAAGCCGCATGGGGCGAAGCGCGATCCGTTGGACCTCCTTTTGGACCGCTCAATGGGCTGGTTCTTCCGGCTGTTCAACTGGGGTTTTACGCTTTCAACGAATGTTTACACGCGGACGGTCGGCGTCTTGCTGCGGACCAGCGCACTGGTACTCTTGGTCTATGGCGGGCTGCTCTATCTAACCTATTTTGGCTTCACGCACGTACCCGGCGGCTTCATCCCGGAGCAGGACAAGGGGTATCTGATCGTTAACGCGCAGTTACCTGACGGGGCTTCGGTGCAACGTACCCAGGCGGTCATGCGGCGTATCGAACGGATTGCCCGCGAGACGCCCGGCGTGGCGCACACGGTGGCCCTGTCGGGTCAATCGCTGCTTTTGGGGGCCAACGCCCCGAACTTCGGCTCGATGTACGTGATGCTCAACGATTTCGACGCACGGCGCGGCAAGGCGGGACAAGGGGGGGCGATCCTCGCCGCGCTCGGCAAGCGATTCAACGACGAAGTCCAAGAGGCCCTGGTTTCCGTCTTCGGCGCCCCGCCAGTCGATGGACTGGGGAACGCCGGCGGCTTCAAATTGGTCGTCGAGGATCGCGGCAACCTGGGGCTGGCCCAGTTGCAAGCGGTTACCGACCAGGCGGTCCTTGAGGGGAACGCCACGCCCGGGCTGGAGGGCGTTTTTACCGGTCTGCGGGCCAACACGCCTTGGCTCCACCTGGAGATTGATCGGGTCAAGGCCAAGTCGATGGGGGTCTCGCTCAATGAGGTCTTCAATGCCCTGCAAATCTACATGGGATCGCTCTACGTCAATAATTTCAACGATTTTGGCCGATCTTGGCAGGTCAACGTCCAGGCCGACACGCAGTTCCGCCGCACGGCCGAGGACGTCCGCAAGCTACAGGTCCGCAACGCGACGGGGGAGATGGTTCCGCTCGACACGCTGGCCGAGATTCAAAACATCAGCGGGCCCGTCATGGTCATTCGCTACAACATGTATCCGGCCGCGACGATCAACGGCAACATGGCCCCGGGCACCAGTTCCGGCCAGGCGATTCAGTTGATGGCAAAAGTTGTCGGCCAACAGTTGCTTCCCTCGATGGCCGTCGAGTGGACCGAATTAACCCTCATGCAGAATCTTGCCGGCAACACGGCGATGTACGTCTTCGCGCTGGCCGTCGTTTTGGTGTTCTTGGTCTTGGCCGCCCAGTACGAAAGCTGGTCGCTGCCGTTGGCAGTGATTCTGGTGGTGCCGATGTGCCTCCTCTGTTCGATTGCCGGCGTGGCCATCATGCGGATGGATATCAACATCTTCACGCAGATTGGATTTATTGTCTTGGTGGGGCTGGCGAGTAAGAACGCCATTCTCATCGTCGAGTTTGCCAAACAACAGCGCGAGTTGGGGATGGGCCGCCGCGAGGCGACGCTGGAGGCATGTCGGCTCCGTTTGCGTCCGATCATGATGACCTCGTTCGCCTTCATTCTGGGCGTTGTGCCACTCGTCATTGCCGAAGGAGCCGGGGCCGAGATGCGGCGCACTTTGGGGACTGCGGTCTTCAGCGGGATGCTCGGCGTTACCCTGTTTGGGATATTTTTAACGCCGGTCTTTTTTTATGTGATTGACCGGAAGGAGTAGGTCAGGCTTCGTTCGCGGTGATCTGTTCGATGATCCAGCGATCGACGTCGGAAAGCATCTGCGGCGAAAGCTCATGGCCGCACGGATAGAGCCGTAAGGTAATCGACATGCCCGCCGTGTGCAAAAGGCGAAGGTCGTCGCAGACGTGCTTCTCGCCATAGACCGTGCTGCGCCGGCCCGAGGCCAGAAAAATCGACACCTGCCGTGCCTCGGGCAAGCGCGACAACGGAGCACCGCCCGTGGGCAGACATCCACCCAACGAGAGCACGCCGGCAAACTTGTAGGGGTGGTTCATGGCTATGCGCAGGGCCATTGTGCCGCCGGTATCGAAGCCGGCCAAAAAGATCCGGTGTTGATCGATGTTGAAGCTTCGGAGGGTCGTCTCGATCGAATCGAAGATCCGCTGCTCGGCCTGCTGGACGTCTTGCTCGTCGTGCGACCAGCCATAGGCAACCTTCTCTGCCGGCGAAGGGATCGCCCCACCTCGCGGAGCGACCGCCATGTAGTTCCGCATGCTGATCAACGGCATGATCCTTAGCAGTTGGCGTTCGTCGCAACCCGATCCGTGCAGCCAGACCACCAGCGGGTACGAATAACCCGGCTCGTAGTGGAGCGGCGTAAAGATTGTATGGATTGTGTCCTGTCGGCTCGTGCTGAATAAGCCCGACTCAATTTCAAACGTGACGGGCGGAGCAACGCGCTGCGTCCGAGGCAACAATTGCCGAGGTTGGCTCATGGGTGATTCCTCCCAGAACGTGAGGTGCGAAGAAGACCAATCAAACTCTAGGCGTTTGCGTGCGTGCTGTCAAGCGCATTTCACGAACCTTGGTCTTTGGAATAAGCGTATCGTTCAAAAAAGCTTGCCCAGCGGCGGGTGATTTCCGCGGCCAACTCGGGGGGGAGCTGATAGCGATTGGTCTTGTAATCGGCCTTTTTGGCGAAATAGGCTTCCATGTGCGGACGTACTTTTCCAAACCCACCCAAATTCAATTCGTCGTAGATTCGCTGCATCTGCTCGATCGGCTGGGCCACGAGGTCTTCATAGCGCACTTCGCAGAATTGCCCGGCGGGGATCAAGCTGCGGTCGCGCTCAAAGACTTCGTACATCCGTGTAAACGTCTCGAAAACGTACTCCTCCAACCCTTCGTAGGTAGGTACCTGTAACCCGTCGTTTCGGTAGAGCCGCTTCCAAAGGTTGATCGTCGAAGGGAAGATAACGAACGGATTCCTAAGGATGTGGACGAATCGGGCCTTGGGGAACATTTCCAGCAAGATCTTGATGCGGAAAGTGTGGGGCGGCGACTTCAAGACGATCCGCCGCGGCGTTCGCACGGTGAGACACTTGAGAAACCACATCAGTCCGCCCTGCCAGCCCGCGCGCTGACGCGGCGACACGTCCTTAAGCTCATAAAACTCTTGGTTCTGGGGCGGGTGGTTGGGGAAGGCGATCGTCGAGTAAGGCGATTGCATTCCCATGTTGCACAGGGCAAATTCATCTTCTTGTGGGCAATCCCACCCCGCGGTCATGTTGTCCATTGGCCGCTGCTTGGGCAGTAATCCGCTCAGTAACGGTCTAAAAACGGGGGCCGTGAGCAAGAAATGGTTCGGGCAAAAGCAGTCGTAGGTGTTTGAAAAGGTGTGTCGCTCATCCAATACCAGCAGTTCGTGTAGCAGCGTCGTTCCGGATCGCCAGTGGCCGATGACAAATACGGGATCTCCTTGGAGTTGCGTGCGGGCGATGCGCCGCCCCCAAAAGAGCGTTTGCAGCAGCCATAAGCCGAAATTCATGATGCTCAAGAGCGTCATCAACAGTGCCATGGCCCAGCGGCGGGGTGTAATATGAAAACGATTTCGCAATAATAGCGGAAACCAGCCCGTGGCGATCATGCCGTCCCAAAATCTCAGGAACCAGGGCTTATCCGTGTAGCCACCTGAGCCAAGACCGTCGGATTTTTTTTGCTTTGGTGCGGAGTCGGTTGACATATTACTCTCGGAAAAAGGCGTCACGATACAGGATCCCCATAATACCAGAACTCGCGGACAGGGCAAGATAGAAATTTGTGGCTCTCCGCCGGGTTTGCGGATAATTGTGGTGCGGCCTCCCGCATGCCCAAGATGTTGTGGTTGAATCAGGCAGGCGAGACGCCCGCACCAAAAACTTGGCGGAAGAGTCGAAATTTGACTTCCAGCATTTCGCGAAAGCAGACGTAGGGTGGGGAGAGTGAAACCCCACAATTATTCGCGTTCCGCACCCTGAACCGGAAGAGCCCCTTTATTGCCGCCGGCCAGACAGGCGAAGACCAATTGGTTTTCGCCATGAATTATGGTATCTTGCCTAATAGACGTGCCAATATCCCCCCCGCTGAGAATCGCCAGAACCATGGATTCCGAATTGACGCCCCAGGATTTTACCGTACCCACGCTCGGCCCTGCGACATTCCGATCACCCTTGGGACTTTCCACCGTTGTGGGCGACGGCCTGGGTGATTTTGTTCCCCATGGAGCCAGGGTACTCTACCAGGTTGAAACCGAACCCGGCCGAACCCTTCGCACCGACCTGATGATGGAAAGGGCTGGCCCGCGAGAAATGATTTTCTTTGAGCCTAGCCAGTGCAAGGCGGCGATTGTCACCTGCGGCGGGCTTTGCCCCGGCTTGAACAATGTCATCCGCTCGATCTTCCTTCAACTCCACCATCGCTACGGCGTTCCAACCGTGTTGGGCATTCGCTACGGCTACCAGGGTCTCAATCCGGCCAAGGGTCCGCCGCCGCTATTGCTGACGCCCGAATACGTGGAGCGAATTCACAATCAGGGCGGTACGGTATTGCGTTCTTCGCGTGGGCCAGAAGATCCCGCGGTGATCGTCGATTACCTCCAGAGCCAAGGCATCAACCTGCTTTTCTGCATCGGCGGCGACGGCACGCAGCGCGGCACACATGCCATTGCCATGGAAGTCCATCGCCGTGGTGCGGCAATCGCCGTGGTGGGCATTCCCAAGACGATCGACAATGATCTACCGTTCGTGTGGCGATCGTTCGGCTATGGCACCGCGTTGGAAAAGGCCCGCGAGGCGATCAACTGCGCCCACACCGAAGCCCGCGGTGCCCTCAACGGCATCGGCCTGGTGCAGCTCATGGGCCGTAACGCCGGCTTCATCGCCGCCGGCGCGGCTTTGGCCAGCCAGGAGGCAAACTTCGTACTTATCCCTGAGGTCCGTTTTCCACTGGAAGGGCCGGGCGGTTTCCTCGACGCCTTACAGAAACGGATCGTGGCGAGGCAACATGCCGTGATCGTCGTTGCTGAAGGGGCCGGGCAGCACTTATTCGCCAGCGAGAGCAGCGAATGCGACGCATCGGGCAATCGCAAACTCCAGGACATCGGTGTGTTGTTGCGTGAAAAGATCTCGCGCTACTTCAAGGCAGCCGGCATTGCCATCAACATGAAGTACATTGACCCAAGTTACATCATCCGCAGCGTACCCGCCAATTCCGACGACGCCCTGCTCTGCGACGCCATGGCCCGACATGCGGTACATGCCGCCATGGCCGGCAAGACCGACCTGCTCATTGGTTTGGAACATGGCCAGTTCCTGCACATCCCAATTAGCACAGCGGTTGCACAGAAGAAGCATCTTTCGCCCGAGAGCGAGTTCTGGCTGCGAGTGATCGAGTCGACCGGCCAGCCGGCTTGGGAAGCGGGTGAATAGGACGATTTGGCCCCGTTGCTTGCGACGGGAGCATTTAACGGGGAGACTCGCATTTTGCCTACGCTTTACATTGAGACATCGATCGTTAGCTATCTTCGTCAATCTCCAAGTCCCTATGTGGTCACGGCGGCTCGTCAAATTCTCACTCATCAGTGGTGGAACAATGAAAGAGACAAGTACGAACTAGTGACTTCGCAGTACGTCCTCGATGAAGCAGCGGACGGCGATCTGATGCTTGCCGCTGACCGATTGCAGTCGTTGGACGGAATTTCGTTGCTCCCCTTGGATGCTGAAATTGGTTTTATTGCCGACGAAATCATGTCCAGGGCGATACTTCCGCCGAAAGCGTTAATCGATGCATTCCACATTGCCATGGTTGCCCACCATAGAATACAATATCTATTGACTTGGAACTGCAAGCACATTGCGAATGCGACAATCCTACCCCGAATTCATTCAGTCCTGGCAGAATTTGGGTTGCCAATCCCGATCATTTGTACCCCGGAAGAAATGGTGGATGATGGTTCAGAAGAAATCTAGTGCTGATACGACGATCGAAGACATTCATCGAACCCGTCAACGCATCGCAGAAAAATTTGGCGGCAATATCTCCGCAATTCTCGACGATGCTCGCAAGCGACAAGAGGCCTCTGGGCGAGCCGTTTGGCACGGAGCGGCATCGAATGAAGCGAAGCAGTCAAACGACGTACGCCTTGAGACCTAGGCAATAATTTGGGCATCACCATGCGTATTGCTTACCTTGATTGTTCCAGCGGCATCAGCGGAGATATGACCCTCGGCGCGATGGTCGATGCGGGCGTTCCGTTGGATCAGCTCAATGAGGCCATCGGCTCGCTCGGCCTGCCTTGCGTAAATCTGATCGCCCAAGAGGTTAAGAAACATGGCTTCCGCGCGACCCAGGTCACGGTGCAACATGAGCCGGAAGACAAGCACCGGCATCTGCACCAGATCGAGGCCATGATTCACGGAAGCCGGCTCACACCTAGTCAGAAAGAGACCGCACAACGGATCTTTCGGCGGCTGGCCGAGGTCGAGGCCAAGGTGCATGGCACCACCGTTGAGAAGGTCCACTTCCACGAAGTCGGCGCGGTCGATTCGATTGCCGATATCGTTGGTGCCGCCGTCGGCTGGGATCTGCTCGGCGCGGAGCGTTTGATCGTATCGCCCATTCCCACCGGCACGGGCCGAATCACCATCGCCCACGGAGAATGCAACCTTCCCGCGCCGGCTACGGCGGAACTGCTCCGCGGCATTCCGTTGGTTGCCTCCGATGTCCATGCCGAACTGACCACCCCCACCGGCGCGGCGATCGTGGCCACGCTGGCCCAGGGCTTTGGTCCCCTGCCATCGATGACCCTCGAGAAAATCGGCTACGGCGCCGGCCAGCGCGATCTGCCTCAGCAGGCCAACGTCCTCCGGCTCTTGATCGGTGAAACAACCGATGTGGCCCATGCCGGCGATACCACCTGGGTACTGGAAACCAATCTCGACGACACCACGGGCGAGATGATCGGCCATTGTATCACGCTGCTTTGGAACGCCGGGGCCTTGGACGTTTACACAACGGCCATCCAGATGAAGAAGAACCGGCCGGGCGCAAAACTCTCGATCCTCTGTCACGCGGAAAAGATTGTCGCGATGGAAGCGATCGTTTTCCGCGAGACGGGCACCTTGGGCATTCGTCGCTGGTCAACCGCGCGCCATGTGCTGCCGCGCGAGATCCGTCAAGTGGCAACCGCTTGGGGGCCGGTTGACGGCAAGGTTGGTCGATTGGAGGATGGCTCGGTCCATTTTGCGCCGGAGTACGAATCGTGCCGACGGCTCGCAGCAGAGCACCAGTTGCCCCTTCGCGAGGTGTACCGAGCGGCTCAACAGGCATTCGCAGGACAGAAACAGGGCAATTTGCGAGACTTTGGTAACTAAGGGGCTTTGTTAGGCGGCTCGAAAGAGGTGTTCGCCGGTTTTTTTCCGAGAAAAACCCATTGCAGTGGTAGACGTACGCCTGACTGTTGATAGAATCTTGGTCAGAGTCTATTCGGAAACCCTGGAGAATGGTGTATCTCGATACGTGCCAGGAACCGGTTTCGGGGTAGGTACTCAGTTTGGGTCTGGAATGGTTCCAGACCATCGCAGCAAAAGGAGATGCGGAATTAAATGCGTTTCCGACCTGCGATTTTGTTCATCCCAATTATTGGAAGGACTAAGAAATGCGGAAAAGTTTTCTCATGGCCTTGGTGGCCATCATGCTGATGTCTCAGTTGGCACACGCTCGTATGTTTGACCGGTTGCGCGCTCGTCGTCCAACGACGAAGTCGACGGTTGCTGCAACCGCCGATGGTTCCGGTAAGGCAACTCCGGCACCGACGACTTCGTCGCCGGCACCTGCCCCGCCCAAGCCAGCCGCCGCCCCGGCAACGGACGCTGTGCCACCGCCGCCTAAGTAGTTTCTGCTGAAAAGCAGATGGGACGAGTGAAACGGGCCCCTTGTTGTGGTCGGTCTCCGACCGAGCCACGCCGCCGACCGAAGGTCTCCAATTAACCGGGAGACCTTCGGTCCGACGTTTCGGCGGGGTCAGGAGACCTCGCCGAACTCGTGAAACGAGCCTCGCTGCGCTCGTCCCACCCTACGCTTGCCATTGACCATTTTCGCAACAACAACCAAGTAGTTTGAGCGTTGATTAAGCCGTGCAAGTATCGTTTTCGCAAGAGCGTGCGAGGGTATGAATTTCACTGACCCAAGCACGCTTTCTTTGATTTTGCTTGCAAGTGCTGCCGCATTTCTCTTGATTCGCACGCGTGGCAAGCTCGCCCGTCAGCGGCAGCAATGGGCACGGGAAGGAACCGAAGCCTGCGATTACGGCACGGTGCGGAAGGCGGCTTCGTCGCCTCCCGGCTGGGTGCCCGACGATTTGGCTCCGTGGGAAGTTGAAATGCACGCGACGGCCCGACAGCTCTCGGCTCAATTGGACGCAAAGCTGAGCCTATTGCAATCGCTGGTTGTCGAGGCCGACCGCGCGGCGGCGCGGTTGGAGGATGCCTTGGACCGCGCGCATCCGACCTTGCCGCCCGGTAGTCAGGCTGAATCGTTGCGGCCGATGGCAGGACACGAACGCGATATCCGGCATGAGATTGAAGCCGTGGTTGCGGAGTCGAGTCTTTCGTCGACCGAGGGCGAGCCGCGAGCAACCGATCGTGCCCGCCGCCGCGAGGAGGTCTATCGGCTGGCCGACTACGGCTTTGGCACTGCGGAGATCGCGCGTCGCGTCGGCAGCCCCGTGGGGGAGGTGGAGCTTATCCTGAGCCTGCGAGATTCCAAGTAGCAAGAATGCTCGATAGGTAGTTCATTTTGCAATTTTCGGCTCTTCCGGTTTTATGTGCAGAAGTAGGGTGGGGAGAGTGAAACGAGCCCCACCAAAAGTGGACTGCAACAGAATTGGTGGGGCTCGCTGCGCTCTCCCCACCCTACAATTATTCGCGTTCCGCGCCTAGAACCGCAAGAGCCAAATTCATTGCCCTCGCAGCCATTCCTGCAATACCCAGCCGACTTTCGCTAGGCTGAGTGCTGAACAATGCTCGGGCGTGTCGTCTTGGGTGTGCCAGTATTTGTAGTCAAAATCGATCAGATCGCAGGCCGGAATCTTGGCGACATCATGCAGCGCGAGGTGATCATCGCGAATTGCATCGAGTCTCGGTCGAGCGACAAACTCTTGCACACCCAGTCGCGCGGCCGTCGCCCAAATCTCGTTGACCAACGGCCGGCTGTCGTCCCATGTCACGCTATTAAGCTCTTGGGGCAAATGCAGTTCGGTGCCGCCGACCATGTCCAACAGCACGGCATAACGATAACGGAATGCCGGCGGATGCTTCACATATTCGCTGGCAAAGTGCTCTGAACCCAAGAAATACTTGCCGTCTGCCGCAAAAATGAATTCCTCGCTGTCGAAGAAAACGAAATCGACGCCCACCTTGGGCGGATGTTGAGCCAACTCGTTGCCCAGTTCCATGAGAATGACCACGCCACTGCCGCTGTCGTTGGCCCCCACGAATCGGCCGCGGCGATTCGTAGGGTCGCGAAGCGGAAACGGCAGTGTGTCGTAGTGGCTGCAAAACATGATCCGCTCTCGATTCTCGGGATTGAATCGCACGATCATATTGGCCATCGGCACATCGCGGCCGATCATCTGCTCATCAGGCCCGTTGAGCGGATAGGGGGCCGTGAACCGCTGGAACTCGACCTTTACCCCAAGCTTCTCAAAATGTTCGGTCAGGAACTTCTGCTGTGCCGTCATCGCCTCGGACCCGCTGCAACGCGGCCCGAGGTCGCAAAGCTGTTTCAAGTAGCCGTACGCTCGAGCACCGTTGAAGGGGATGTTCTTCAACTGAGAGTCGGAAGCCAGCAGCCTGCCGTCAAAGAAGATGATTGCCAAGGCCGCCAGCAGAAACCCGCTGACGGTGACCGCTCCCCAGAGAAGGAGCGTCTTGCCCATGAGCTTTTTACGAGGCTCGGGGGAATTGGTTGACGAAACGGGTTTTGCGCGTCGGTGATCTTTACTCATATAATTGATTTTACTCGTTTGCTCCCAATCATGGAAGAAAGAATATCTCAACAGAAAAATGGGGGGACAGAAAAATGGGGGGGGAAAAGTAATGGGATGAAACGCTGCCTCGCCGAGGCAATAATAGGGGTTGGTAAAAA
>JBAWVO010000163.1:0-14656 GCA_037147235.1 Planctomycetota bacterium
CCCTAATCCCTTCCCCCCACCCCTCCCCCTCGGCCCCCAAATCATCCAGCCAGGCCTCGATCAAAGTGGCCTGATTGGCGTTGCGATCGATCTGGCCAAGGGCATCCAGGCATCGCTCCAGGCAGGCGGCAGCCACAATCGCATCGCCGGGAAAACGCTGCACCGCAGCTTCCAGCGGCCCGCGCAGCTCGGGATCGGACGGCAGCGGAAGGTCGCTGCGAGCGTGCAATAGACGGCGATAAAAGTCGGCGGCAAAGGCCACCACCCGGCGGAACCTGGCTCGCCGTGCAGAAGCCTCCTTGCCGGCCTCTTCGATGAAGGTCGAAATAATCGGGGCCAGCCCCGTGCTATCCAACACCCCGGCCGACAATTTCTCCAGCAGCGTGCGGCGACAACTCCAGACGTCTGCATCGGACAGATCGATCGCCTCTTGCAAACTTCCCTCGCTGAAGCGGGCCAGCCGCGCGGCTTCCGCCTTGTCGGTCACAAGCCCTTTGGAGACCAGCAGTTGGGCTACGGTTTCCTCGGGCAGCGGCAGGAAGCGAAGCAATTGACAGCGCGAGCGGATCGTCGGCAGTTGCCGCGAGGGACTTGTGCTGATCAGAATAAGAACGGAGTGCGGCGGCGGTTCTTCCAGCGTTTTCAGCAGGCAGTTGGCCCCTTCGGAGTTAAAATAATCGGCGTCGTCGATAATCGCAATTCGCCGCCCGCCCATGAAGGGTTTCAGACTGATCCAATGACAGAGGCCTTCGTGCCCGCGAGTTTCGCCTTCACCGATGAAAAGCTTCAACGGTAGCTCTGCCTTGTCCGCCGGTTTAGCGATGACTTCGATATCGGGATGCGTGCCGGCCAAGGCCATCGCACAGCTCGGGCAGGTATTGCATGGATCGAGGTCCGCCGCTGGCCGCGACGAACACAACAATGCCTGAGCAAATCGCAGCGCGAACGTGCGCTTACCCACCCCCGCCGGACCGCAAAAGAGAAAGCTGCTCGCCAGCCGATTCCGCGTTATGGCCCGGCGGAGCTTTTCCACTACGTCGTCATGTCCTTCAATGCCGTGCCAAGTCATGGGTGAGAGTTATCCTCTGCCGCTGTGTCAACCTCTTCATAGGCTATTTTATGCATTACCCGCTGGGCTGCAACCCGCACGTCGGCCTGCACGATATCGATTGGCCGCGCGGCATCAATGACCACGATCTGGCCCGACTGACGCTTCGCCTCGGTCAGAAAGCCATCGCGAACCCGAGTGTGGAACGCCAGCCCCTGCATTTCCATCCGATCGGGATCCTGACCGATCCGCGTGGCGGCCACTTCGGCGGACAGGTCCAGCACGATGGTCAGTTCCGGCAGCAGGCCGCCGGTAGCGACGCGGCCGACCTCCCATAGGGTCTGGACGTCCAACCCGCCGCCATAGCCCTGGTAAACCACGTTGGCCAACAAATACCGATCGGCAACGACGATTTTGCCTGCCAGCAGTGCCGGCCGAATCAGTTCCGCAACCAGTTGCGCTCGAGCCGCCATGTAGAGCAGCATTTCGCTTCGCCGCTCGATGGCCAGGTCATGCCGGTGGAGCAGCAGATCGCGAATCGCTTCGCCCAAGTGCGTACTGCCCGGGTCGCGACACATTGCCACCGAGTGCCCCTGCTGACGAAGCCATTGGCAAAAGAGGTCAATCTGCGTCGATTTTCCCGTTCCGTCGCCGCCGTCGATGGAGAAAAACATGGGAGAAAAGGCCTAAACTACTTCGCCAACTCCGTGCATGTCTCGTCGAAAAACTTCACGCACAGGGGCAAGTTCTTGGCTAGGTCATCTAGGCTGCCATGCTCGTATTCGATCGAGAAGTAGCCCTTGAACCCTTGCCGCTTCAACTCGGCCAGTACCCCGGCAGGGTTGCCCTTGCCGGTGCCCCAGGGCACGTCGTGGCCGCCAAACTCATTGAGATCCTTGAGGTGTAGGTGCTCGATGCGTCCTTCAAGCATTTTCAGCGTGTCGACCGGAACGCGCTTCGCGCGCATCCAGTGGCCCGTATCGGAGCACGAGCCGATCAGCTTGCAGCGATCCTTGCTGAATTTCAGAACCTTTTCCGGCTGCCAACTCTGAGGATGGTTATGCAAGGCGTAGCGGATGTTGAACTCGGTGCATAGTTTGTCGTGGATCTCGTTCGGCTCGGTCTCGGTCACCAGAACCTCAATGCCCATCTTCTTGGCCCACTCGTACCTCTTGCGGGCACCCTTCTCATCGGTGGGGATCCCGTCCACGCCAAAGGCCACGATCTTCATCCCGCCGGCATCAGCCAGCTTTTTCTTGATCTCTTCGCAAGCGGCTGCGCTCAGGCCGGGGCCCATGCGTTCGTTGGAGCCGGGCTTGAGCTTCTGGCCGGGGAACGCTTCCAGGTACTTGATGCCCAGGCCGGCAGCTTTGTCAACCGTCTCGAAAAACGTCAGCCGGTTGTAGGTCCAGCATTGAAGCGACAACCCGAAACCGAGTTTCTCGGCGGCCGAATCGTCACGCGGGGCGGCCAGGGAGGGTAGGGCGACGGCCAATAAAACCGGGGCCACGAGGGCACAGATGCGAATTTTCATGGATTTCTCTCGATAACACGTTCTAGGATTCACGGGATCCTTGCCTTGGTCGTAGCCACCTGGATCCCCAAACGGTAGCGCAACAAGGTTTAGTTTCGTTGTAGTAGCTGGCGTTGTCAAGTCTCCCCCCCCAGGGATTTTTCGGAAAAGCAAGCACATCCCCAACCTGCGGCTCTTGCCGACAACGACGATTGTAACGCCCTGCGCGACTGCGCAGGGCCGTTCGATTCGCCTGTAACGCCTGTTCCGGCAAGGAATTGCCGCGTCACCGCCTGGAAAGCCGATTTCACTTATCCCTATCCGAAAATCCGGTCGATCCGAAACAAGGAGCAGTATCGTTAACGGATGACGGAGCGGTATACCATGAACGGATTCCATCTCGCGCACATTGTCAGTCGTCTCACAAGAGCATCCTGGCCACGGCGAGTGGCCATTTTCAGCGGACTGATTGTGCTCAGTCTGGTCATGATCGGCCTTGCTTGGCGCATTGGCAGTCCGCTGTACTTCGGCTCCCGTGGGCAACCTCGCGCCATTCATGCCACGCTTGCCGACGCGCCCTCGTGGGACCAAGTGAAGCCATCCTGGGACCGTGCGCGGCCGGCATGGCCTAAGTATTTGCCCGAATTGCCCGCGGTAAGCCAAACCACGGCATCCAAGACTCCAGATACCGTGACCGTGCCGCCGACCGTCGCGTTGACCATCACGCCAGCCGTCATCCACGGCCCCGCAAAGACGGTTGCGACACCGCCGTCGATCGTGGCGGGGCCGGAATTGTTTGGGCCAACGATACAACCGGTCGCTGTGGCAAAGACGCAAATTCAGCCGACCGCACGGGTCACAGGTGGGACTCTTACGCTACAAAGCAACGCATGCGGGACTCCTATGTTACTGGTCCCAGGCGAGCCTACGCGACAAGTCGCAAGCGGGACGCCTACGCACCCCGTGCGTTCGGAAGCGATGGAAAAAATTGCTGCTCAAGCCGACCAGCAGATCCGCCATGGATATGAACTGGCCAACCGCGGGGCCTACTTTGCCGCCAGGGCCGAGTTCACCACCGCGCTGCGTCTGATTGCCCAGGGATTGGACAACGATCGCAACGCGACGGTCCATAGCCATGCCTTGACTTCCGCCTTGACCGCCATGAAAGAGGCCCAGGACTTTATCCCGGCTGCCGGAAAGCTTGAAGGAGAACTTGATCTTTTGCCGATCGTTGCCAGCCATCGCACGCCCGTGCTGAAAAATGTGCCCCCGGAACAGTTGCAAGCAATGCGGGCTTTGAAACAGTATTTCACCTTTGCCCAGCAACAGCTTGCCCTGGCTGCCGGGCAGGAAATCTCCGGGTCGATGGCCCTGGGCGCGTTGGGTAAGATGCACGCCGCGCTGGCCGGTAAGCCAAATCCTGAGATCGTTGCCCCTGCGGCAAAGGCGATTGTCTTCTTTCATGCGGCCATCTTGGTCTGCCCGCGAAATTACATGGCAGCGAATGACCTGGGCGTTCTATTGGCACATAGCGGTGATTCCGTGGGGGCCTGCCGTGTGTTGGAACACAGTGTGCTGGTCTGCCGCTGCTCTGAAAACCTCAGCAATCTAAGTGTTGTCTACCGGCAGGTTGGCCAGCATCGTCTAGCAGAACTTGCCATGGAGAAGGCTCAGGTTGCCAAAGCAGCGGAAATTGCCCAACAGAAAAGTGCCAGTCTCTCGGCCGGTGGCAAGGTCCAGTGGGTTGATCCTACGGCACTCGTCCAGTCGCCAGGTCCGTGGACTGATCCGCCGGCAAAACCCGCGACCACTGCCGAGGTGCATGGCCCTGGGCCTGCAAGCTCCCCTTCATCCAAACCGGTCTTCAGCTTGGTGCCGGCACCGTATGGTTCCACCACGACGCGCTGAGGATATTGATGTGCCGAAGAATGATCAATTCACGGAAGCCAAAAGAGACGCCATGAAATCGCTCCACACTACCTTGAAATTTTCGTCCGTCCATTCCAGATCACGCCGACTGCGCAACCTCACGGTTGCTCTTGCTTCGGTTCTGCTGGTGGTAGCCGCCACGGCAGTCGCCACCGGCGGTGATCCGATCCTTCAACCGATTCCGGCCGGACCTTTTGTGGCCGGTGCCCCATGCCAAGGTCTGGGGCCTGCTGCGCCGTATCCCATTTGCGGTGTGGATTGTGCAAGTGGATGCGCATCTTGTCGTGGCTGCGGCCGCGAGTGTCGCTGGGAGGACGCCCGTTTCATCGCCTGGCAGGCTTATGCCCAGGGGGAATACGTCGGCCACGCGCGGACCGAACACGTACCCGAATACCGCATCCGCGTCGACGATCAGTTGGAAATGCTCTATCGCGTGACCCGCGACGAGACCCGCACGCAGTACAAGCTGAATGTAGGCGACGAGGTCCGCGTCGAATCATTTACCGATCCGGAGTTGAATCGCACCCTGATGTTGCAGCCGGACGGAATGATCACGCTTCGTCTTTTGGGCCAAGTCCACGCCGCGGCGCGCACCGTCACGCAGTTGCGAGACACGCTGGAAGAACTTTACAAGAAATACTACAAGGTGCCTTCGATCACGGTCACCCCGACAAAGGTCAACACGCAGTTGGACGACCTTCGTTCGGTAATCGATCGCCGCAGTGGCATCGGCGGCCAAGCGGCAAATGTTCGCGTGGCACCCGACGGCACGATCTCGTTGACGGCCATTGGCTACGTCCACGCCCAGGGTCTTTCACTCAATGAATTGCGGCAGGAAATCAACGAACGCTACCGCGAGAAGATCGAGGGCATGGAGATCATTCCCGTGCTGACCGCCAGGGCACCGCGCTACGTCTACGTGTTGGGTGAGGTCCGCACTCCGGGACGTTTCGAGATGGTGGGGCCGACGACAATCCTACAAGCACTGGCCATGGCGGGCAGTTGGAACGTCGGTGCCAACACGTCGCAAGTTGTGGTCTTCCGCCGTGGCGACGATTGGCGGCTGATGGCCACAATGGTTGACTTGCAAGGGGCCTTGCGCGGCAAGCAGCCTTGTCCCAAGGGCGAGGTCTGGCTCTCCGACAGCGATGTCATCATCCTCCCCAAGAGCCGCATCCTGGAGGCGGACGATTTCATCAATCTGGTCTTCACCCGCGGTTTGTACGGCGTGTTTCCCTTGCAATCGCAAATTACTTTTGCAAAGATGACATCGATCTAAACATTTAACGAACTGTATTGACCATAAAACACCGTTCATAAAATCGTTTGCGGTAAACTCTACGGACAATTGATCCGATTAAGTAATCTAGGTAGATATTGCCGATTATGCAAAATCTCCGACATTGCCCCCAGCCTCTTCTCTAACCTAGACAAACCCGATCATGTCGAATCCGTCCGTCGACCAGATTCGCGGCAACAAAGCCCCCCCGATTACGGAGTTGGTTGCTGAAACCCGCATCGATTCACCGCACTCGGCTGCCAATACGGAGCGATTCGAGGACACGGTCACGGCTGAGGTAGCCGACTTGGGCAGCGGGATCGACCTGGAGTCGTGTGGCCGTGAAGAGCCGTCCTTGCCTCTGGCTGACCCCGAAACAATCTCACGGCAAGTTCAAGCCCAGGCTGCGCAGCTTGCCGAGATCCTCCGCGGCCGGCAACAGGAACTCGATCACCGCGAGGCCGAACTCAATGCTAGGGATGCTCAACTGGAGCGAGACACCCGAACAGCCCGGCTCTGGCTGGAGGAACGAACCGCCGAGTTGGAAGGGACGGCTCAGCCGGCCGAGACCATCGTTCTGCAGGAAGAAGCGATCTGCCGCATGGCCGAGGCATTAGCTGAGAGGGAGCGGCGTCTCGCCGAGTCGGAATCGGAATTGGACAGGCAAGTGGCGGCCCTCCAACAGTTCCACGAGCAATTGACCGTCGATCGTCAGTTTTTGGAAGAAGAATCGCTGGCCCAGCGAGAACGACTGGCCGCCGATCAGGTTCGCTTGGCAACGGAAATTGAACAGAAACGTGGCGAGATCCAGCAGCGGAGCGAACAGGCCGATCAGGCCCACGCGGCACTGGAGCAGTTCCGTGCGGAACTAAGCCGCATGCACCGCGAGACGTTGGAGATTCGCCTGGCGACCGAGGAGTTATGGGCCGAACTTTCAGGTTCAGCACCGCCTGCCGCGATGACGCGATCGCTGGGCCGCATCCGCAGCCGCCTGGCCGACCACTACCGTATGGCAAGCCTGGAGTTGCATCAAAAAAAGGAAGAACTTGAACAGCTCCGCAGTCAGTTGTCGGAGCAGTACGAAAAGCTCGTCCGGCAGAAGCGGAATTTCGACGCATGGGCTATCGAATGCCGCGAGGAAGTCGAGCAGCAGGCGGCACGACTTTTAGCCCGAGGCGAGGATCTCGACCGCCGCGAGGCCGACATGGGCGAATATGCCCGTCATACCCAGGCCGAGAAGCTGGCCTTGCAGCAGGAGATTCGCCGCCTGCGTGCAAAGCTGATCGGAAAGGCCGAGATCGAGTTGCCGGCGTGAGAACCTGTCAAAATCGCTCTATCCGAGCTATCAAATTCTGGTTAGAATTGGCTGTTCCCATGGTGGAATTGAACTTGGCTGTTTCCACGCAATCCTTGAACTGTCAATATGTTACGATACCTAACCGCTGGCGAATCGCACGGCCGGGCCTTGGTGGCCCTGGTGGATGGCTTTCCGGCGGGAGTTGATCTGAAGGTTGAGGCCATCAATGCCGAGCTTGTGCGGCGCCAAGGCGGCTATGGTCGCGGCGGCCGGCAAACCATCGAAACCGATCATGTGGAAGTCCTCTCCGGCGTCTGGCGAGGAGTGACACTGGGTAGCCCCATTGCCCTACTCATTCCCAATAAGGATTTCAAGATCGACCAGATGGAAGACCTCGACCGGCCTCGGCCTGGCCATGGGGATCTGAGCGGCTCGATCAAGTACCTGACCTCGGTTCGTGCCATCCTGGAACGCGCCAGTGCTCGGGAAACCACCACACGGGTGGCCGCCGGAGCCTTGGCCAAGCAGCTTCTTGCGCCGCTGGGCATCACGGCCTTCGCCTACGTGGTGCAGGTGGGCGAGTTGCCGATCCCACCCAAACCGGGCGAGATTGAAGAACAACGCGCGTGGCGCGACCGCAGCATCACCTCCACGCTCGATCCCGATCGTGACCCGCAGGTTGCCGAATTGATCGATCGCTGCAAACAGGCTGGCGACACCCTGGGCGGCATCGTCGAGATTCGCGTCGAGGGCCTGCCTTACGGACTTGGCACGCACACCCAGTGGGACAAAAAGCTTGATGGCCGCCTAGCCCAGGCCGTGATGGCGGTGCAGGCCATGAAAGGTGTCGAGATCGGCATGGGTTTTCAAGCTGCGCGGACACCCGGCTCGCAAGTTCACGACCCCATCCAGTTTGATCCCAACAAGACGCATACACGGTCGCTCGGTTTCACCCGGACGCACAACAATGCCGGCGGGTTAGAGGCCGGAATGACCAATTCGCAGCCGCTGGTGCTTCGCGTTGCGATGAAACCGATTAGCACTTTGGCCAAGCCGCTGGAGTCGGTCAACTTACAGACGAAGCAGTCGGAATCGGCCTCCTATGAACGGAGCGACGTCTGTGCCGTGGCCGCGGCAAGCTGTATTTTGGAAAACGTCGTCGCCTTCGAGATCGCCTGTGCCGTGGTCGAGAAGTTCGGTGGTGACAATTTGGAAGAAATCAAGCAGCGGTTGGACCTGTTTTACGAGATGGCACGTAAGATGCTAAACGAGTAAAGCACCAACCCCTCACCTTAATCCTCTCCCGCCGAGGGAAAGGAGACAAGGAACACGGATGTTCCCGCTCCATGACCGCACCCGCCGCCAAATCTGCATGGCCGCTTTTCTGGGCCTGTGCGTGCTGCCTACCTTGGTGGTCACGGGTTGGAGTATTGCTCGCCACTTGCCATGGCACAAGCAGGCGGAAGAGCAACGCATCAGCCAGGAACTGGGGCTTAATGTTTCGATCGAGGCGATGAGGCGGACGCTGCCCGGCGTCGTGCGATATACGGGAGTGAAGCTCACGGATCCTGAAACCGGTCAAGAGTTATTGCGTTGCACCGAGTTGTCGGCTACTTGGACATCCATGACCGATTCGTCAGGGAAGACTCGCCCGGCAATCGTGTTGGCGGCCACGCAGGCCGAATCGGTGGTCCGTGGTTGGGAGCGGCTGCACGAGGTGCTGCGTCGTCGGCTGGAATGCCAAGCCGGCCAGCCAGAGATTGAAGTCCGCATAACTGCTGACCAGTGGACATTGCGCAGCGGCGACGAGTCGCAGGTTTTCCAGGCCATCGAGGGGGGCATCGGTCTGATGTCCAACGGCATCCAGGCCCAGTTGGCGTTCCGGCTTCCGGGAGTTAATTCCTCGCGGCCGGTGCGGATGCGGGTCGTACGTAACCGCCAGGTCTCGCCGCCTGCCAACAGTTTTGATATAGACACGGGCCCCAGCTCCATCCCCTGCCGCCTGTTGGCGACCTGCCTCAAAGAGGTTAGTGCGTTGGGGTACAACAGCCGTTTTTCGGGCTATGTCTCGACTTTTAACACGCCGGACGGTTGGTCTGGGGAGCTTAGTGGGCAGTTCTTCGGCGTCGATTTGGGATGTTTAACACGTAGGAACGCCGCTACCGCGACCGTGGGCACGGCTGACGTCACGCTTCGGAAGGTTAAATTTCACCGCGGCCGAATTGACGAGATTGCGGGCCGGATTGTCTGCGGACCTGGTATATTAGGCGGCAAAATGCTCGCCGCCTTGGTGACATACCTACGAATAACGCCATCACCGCAACTGCCTATCGCGGGCGAATCGCTGGCCTTCGATCACTTGGGGCTGGATTTTTGGATCGACAATCGCGGCATCCGCATTGCCGGTAACTGTGCGGACTTGCCGGGTGCGGTGGCCGTTGCTGGCGGCCGTGCGATTTTGACCCAGCCCGCCGCGCAGCCGCAACCCGTCGCCCTCCTGATTCAGGCGTTGATTCCTGAAACCGAAGCTCCCGTCGCCTGCCTGCTGCCAACCCCGAATGCTGCCAAGACGAACTAAGAGGCTATCCGAAAACTCCCCTCTCCCTTTTGGGAGAGGGGCAGGGGGTGAGGGTTTTTAGAAAATCTCTCTGGACAGAGCCGGTACTTTTTGCGACACTCCGCTACCAAGTTTTCATCTTCCCCGGCGACCTCTTTGTGAAGGATATGCCGTGAGTGCGTCTGTTGCCCGGTTTCGTCAATGCTGCACACTGCTTTTGCTGTGCTGTGCGGTCGTGTCGCTGAATAGTGGTTGCCGTTCCACAAACAACGCATCCAACTCGAGCGGCGCGGCATCTTCAAAGCCAGACTCTTCTTGGGGCCTTTTCGGCACGGAACCGAAAAAGGCGCGGACACCCAGTGATTTTATCATCCAACCACGTCCCCAATAGCACGGAGCCTCGAACGTGAATGGCCAGAGATCCTCATTCCGCATCCGATCGTGGATGGCGTTGATGTTCCTGATGACGGCAACGCTGCTTTCGGCCGCAGGCTGTCTATCGTCCAGCGATTCTCACCGAACTTCGGGTGGATTGGCCGACCTGATCCCAGGGCATAAAGAAGCTGCTTTGCGAAAGCGGGTTGAGTCGGATAGCTTCCCAAGTGCCAATCAGGCCCCCCATGCTCCGCTTGTCGGCGAGAAAAACGGGTCGGAATGATTTCGATAATTCATGTTGCATATCCATCCAATCGGTCGCGCACCAGTATCTGCTGCCGCAAGCCTACTGCTCCTACTATTCACCGGCTGTGAGCAGCAAGCGGCAAAACCGCAAACAGCAATGCCCGTGGTCGCGGCCGAGGCAAAAGTGGAGCCGACTCCGCCGAGCGCGGCATCGTCCTCCAATCAGAAACCGTTCGCTGGTTCCAAAACCTGCTACGATTGCCACGCCAAGTTCTACGAGATCTGGTCAACCTCGCGCCACGGCTTGGCCATGCAGCCCTATAGTCCGGCCTTCGCCAAAAAACACCTCAAACCACAGGTCGGCGAGGTGGTGATCGGCAAACAATCGTTCCGCGCGGAAATCGGCGAAAAGCAAGGCTGGGTCCGCGAAAAGGATGGCGACAAGGAAACTCGCTACCCAATCGCCCATGTCATGGGCGGCAAGAACACCTACTATTTTCTCACGCAGTTACCCAAGGGCCGCTTGCAGGTCCTGCCCGTGGCTTATGAGGTTAACAAGCAGACCTGGTACGACACGGCGGCCAGCGGTGTGCGGCACTTTCCCGATCGCCGTCAGCGCGACGAGGCCCTGCCGTGGACCGATCGACTCTTTACCTTCAATACCACTTGCTTCGATTGCCACGTGAGCCAACTGGCCACTAACTACGACCTGGAAACCGACACGTATCGTACGACTTGGCGTGAAGCGGGCATTAGTTGCGAGTCGTGCCATGGTCCCGGCGGTCAGCACATCCAGGCGATGGAGGCCGGCGTCAAGGGCCATGCGTCGCAAGACATTAAGATCATTCGCACGCTCGAGTTCAGCCACTCGCAAATGAACGACATGTGCGCCACCTGTCACGCCAAACTGGTGCCGCTATCGACCGAGTTCATCGCCGGCGAAAAGTTCTACGACCACTACGATCTAATCACGCTGGAGCACCAGGACTTCTATCCCGACGGCCGCGATTTGGGCGAGAACTACACCTTCACCTCATGGTCGATGAGTCCCTGCCTGAAGTCCAACAAGCTGGACTGCAACCATTGCCACACGCCCAGCGGTCGGCCGCGGTTTGAAGGGAAGCAGGCCAACCAGTCGTGTCTGCCGTGCCACGCCCGGATCGTCGAAAACCCCACGGCCCACAGCCATCACAAGGCCGAGAGTACGGGCAACTCGTGCATTGCTTGCCACATGCCGATGAGCCGCTTCGCCGCGATGGCGCGGACCGATCACTCGATGCGTTCGCCCACGCCGGCCGCGACGATCGCCTACAAGTCGCCCAACGCCTGCAATCCATGCCACACCGACCATGACGCAGCTTGGTCCGACCAGTGGGTCCGCAAGTGGTATCCACGCGATTACCAGGCCGAGCCGCTCCGCCGAGCCGCACTATTGGATGCGGCCAGGAAGAATCAATGGCAGCGGCTGCCGGAAATGCTGACCGACGTTCAGGGCAAGCAGGGGGACGAGATTTACCGCAACTCGCTTGTGCGGCTGCTCCGCAACTGCTCCGATCCGAAGAAGTGGCCGGTGTTGATTGCCGCCCTAAAAGATGATTCGCCGCTGGTTCGGGCCAGTGTCGCTGCTGCCCTGGATGGATACCTCGGCGACGAAGGCGTTTGGGCACTGCTCCGCGCCACGGCCGATCCCGTGCGATTGGTGCGGATCCGTGCCGCGGCTGCTTTGGCTGCCGTACGCCCCGAGCGGATTGACAACGCCGACGCGCGAAAATCGCTTCGCCGAGCAACGGACGAGTTCAAGAAGGCAATGCAGGCGCGGCCCGACGATTGGGCCTCTCACTCAAACCTTGGCAATTATTTCATGGAAAGCGGCGATTACGATGCGGCGGTTGCGGCCTTTGAAAAGGCCCTCAAGTTGGAGCCTCGCGTGGTCGCGCCCATGGTCAACTTGTCGATGGCCTATGCCAACTTGAAGCAGAACGACAAGGCCGAGTCCTGGCTCCGCCGTGCGCTGAAAGCCGAGCCCGATAGTGCCGCGGCCAACTTCAACCTGGGACTGCTCTTGGCCGAGACGAATCGCCTCGACGAGGCCCAGGATGCGTTGCGAGCCGCGTTGAAGTCCGACCCGCAACTTGCCTCCGCCGCCTACAATCTAGCCGTGATTCTTGGCGCAAAGAAGGATCTGGCGGGAGCCGTCCAGTGGTGTCGCAAGGCACACGACGTGCGACCCGAAGAGCTGAAGTACACGCACAGTCTCGCCTTTTATCTGAACGAAAATGGCGACAAGGACGAGGCCATCGCCGTGCTCAAGAAGGCGATCAAGGAAAACCCCTCGTTTCTCGACGGCTGTGAAATGCTGGCCGGCATCCACGAGGGTCGTGGGGATCGGAAGGCGGCGGCTCAGGTGTTGCGCGATACCATGAAACAGCCGAACTTTCCGCCGCAATTACGCCGGGCGTGGCAAGCCCGCGCGGAGGGGATGGAAACAAAGTAGGTTGCCTGCTGGAAGGTCGCGGGCATTTTTGTTAGCATGGGGCTGTTGTTGTTCGGAGCCTATCCGAAGGGAGTCGAAATGAGCGGAAGATAATCGACTCAGTTTGTGTATCGGACCTTTCCGCGAGTTCCCCGGAGAATTTTACCGTGCCTCGAATCCTCGCCTTCCTGATCTACTGGACCGCCCTCTTGTGGGCTTCAACCCTGCTTCTGGCTGAAGACCAGCCGCAAGCAGGCCAGCGCGACTCGCGCAATAGCGTCTCTGCCGAAACCGGGCTGCCCGCCGGCTTCGACCCTGGTACGCGAAACAGCAGCGGCGGCATCGACCTTCCGCCCGGTAGCGGTGTGCAATGGGTCGCGCGGCTTGGCAACACCAGCTACGGCTCGCCCGTGGTCGCCGGTGGCCGCGTGTTCGTGGGCACCAACAATGATGTCCCCCGCGATCCACGCATGCAAGACGACCGTGGCGTGCTAATGTGCTTTGACGAAAAGAGCGGTGAGCTGCTTTGGCAACTCTGCCTCCCCAAACTCACCAAGATCAAGTGGGCCGACTGGCAATACATCGGCCTCACCTCGCCGCCGACCGTTGAAGGCGACCGCGCTTACCTCGTCAGTAACCGTGGCGAGGTGATGTGCCTCGACGTTCACGGCATGCGCGGCGGCAACCGTGGGCCGTTTACCGATGAAGGTCGGCTCATGGCGGACGAAGGCGAAAAACCGCTTACTCCCGGCCCCAAGGATGCCGACATCCTCTGGCTTTACGACATGCCGGCCGAACTGGGCGTCACGCCGCACAATGGTTCAAACGGCTCGATCCTCCTTCACGGCGATCTGCTCTACGTGTGTACTTCCCAGGGCGTCGAGTCGACGCACCATCACGTGCCGCATCCTGAAGCCCCGTCGCTGGTCGTACTCGACAAGAATACCGGTAAGCTGGTTGCCCGCGACGATTTCCGCATCGGCCCCGACATCACGCATGGCAGTTGGAGTTCGCCCGCACTAGGCGAAGTTCATGGCAAACCGCTCGGATTCTTCGCGGCCGGCAACGGCTGGCTGTATGCCTTCGAGCCGTTCGCTACGGCCCGCAGCGGCAACCAACCGGGTCTGCTGCAAAACGTATGGCGACTGAACGGGCATCCGCTGGCCCAGACGCAAGCCGCGCCACCGCCCGATCATCAGCACGACTCCACCTCGTATCAGGTGACGGCCATGCCGGTATTCTACAAAAACCGCGTGTATGTTCCCTTCACCCAGGAGGCATTCCACGGTATGAAGGCAGGCCGTGTGGCCTGCATCGACGCCACCAAGACCGGCGACATCAGCCGCAGCGGCACACTCTGGTCCTACGACAAGATCGGAGCGAGCGTCTCGACCGTGGCCATCGCCGACGGGCTAGTCTACGCCGCCGGTTTTGACGGCCGCCTGCACTGCCTCGATGCCGAGACAGGAAACTGCCTTTGGATTCACGAAGCGGGCGGACCGGTGTGGGGCTCACCGCTGGTGGCCGACGGCAAAATCTACCTCGGCTCTGGCAAAAAGATTCTCTGGGTACTCGCAGCCGGGAAAGAATTGAAAGTAATCAATCGCATCCGTGTATGTGATCCCATTTACACCACTCTCACCGCCGCCAACGGCGTACTCTACGTGGTCACCAACCACCATCTCTACGCCGTGGAGAACCGCAGTGGGAAATTTGATTTCCGACGGAACTGAGTCTAAATGGCTTTGCGTGATTCCAGGAGGCACCAAACCGCGAAGCGGTTTAATACTTGAGGTTGTTGTCCAACCGTTTGCTGGTGATCAGCCCGATGCAGCGTCCCTTACTGCCGGTCGCACAATAATACATGTAGAACGTATCGTTCTCGGGACGGTAGACCAATGAGATTTTGTGGGCGTAGGTCTTATCCAGCCCACCAGGA
>JBAWVO010000164.1:0-14547 GCA_037147235.1 Planctomycetota bacterium
TTTCGTCGGGGCGGAGACCATCGTCAACTTTTAACAATCAATGGGACGCTTCCCGGCCGAAAGTACACCAGCGAATTCGGTTTCCGAAACCCCGAGCCAATGCATCCAAAGCGGCTTTTGCTCTTGCGAGGAGCCGCGTTTCTACGCAACCGCCGACGCGTTGTTCCTCAAATTGGACCAGGGCACGCGTCAAGCGATGCCCGTCGTAATCAATCAGGACACGGGCGAAACGGCTCTGACGACGCACGACCTGGACTACAACATGGTCGCCGGCCCTCGGCTGGCGTTCGGCTATCGGCTCAACGAGTGCGGCACAATTGAGGCATCCTATTTTGGCCTCCATCATTGGGATGCCACCGCCGAGGTAACGGGAAATAACAACCTTCGGCTGCCTGGCGATTTGCCATTGGCGACGCTCGATTTCTTCGATGCCGACCACATGCGTCTGGACTACTCGTCGGAGCTTAACAACGTCGAGATCAACTACTACAGGAGAACCGGGTTCGAGAACCTCTCGCTTCTGGTTGGTTTTCGTTACCTAAACCTCAACGAGACCTTCAACATCCACTCGAACGACGTTGACACGGGCGGATCGGACTACAACATTCGGGCCACTAATAATCTCTTTGGTGCGCAGTTTGGCGGACGCTGGCAGAAGGATTGGGATCGACTTGGCTTGGACTTCGTGGGCAAGGCCGGCATCTTCGGCAACTCCGCGAAACAGCACACCTTCGTCGGCGACTTCGACAACACGTACGTCATGCGAGATTCGACGACAACTGGTGCAAATGCTGCGTTTATCGGTGAACTGGGATTTAACGGCAGCTACCGGCTCACGCAAGCCCTGTGCGTGAGAGCCGGCTACAATCTGATCTGGATCGAGGGCCTTGCCCGTGCAATGGACCAACTCGACTTTACCGACACGCCCACGAGCGGCACCACCTTGGTAATCGGAAAAGGAGCGTTCCTTCACGGGGGCAACGTCGGCCTGGAGGCGCGGTGGTAAGCGACTCGTCTGTCCTCGCGAGCAGTTCGCCCTCGCCCGCTCTAAGTCGCGTTGCCGTCGCGGTCGGTGCCGGCAGTGGCCCGATGTCCGTTCCCGAACCGGGCACGATGGCGCTCCTTGCTGTTGGGCTGGTTTTGGCCACGGCGGTCGGCCGTAGTAGGAGGCACTGGAAGATTTTGGGAGGCGTGGAGGGGTTCGTTGGCACGAGCCCGCGATTGTGTGAGAGTGATCAGGATAATTGAGGGACCATCGGTCGCGATAATCGACGGGATGGCCACGGCCTGGAGAGGGCTCAAGTACCGGTGGCCTCTTCTTATTGACCTTTGCTTTGCTATTGAACCCCCATTTTCCCCGTGCAAGCCATTTCCCCCTGCTCATACATACGTGATTCAGAATGTAAAGGTTCAATAGCTAGCAAAAGGTCAATAGTTGGGCGTCGCTTTGTGGATCCAGTTTGGGGATCGAGGTTTACATTCGGGTGCCTGGCAGGATGATGCTTGCCTGGATGTACACCTGATGATTCATCGGAGTGTCCGGCTGGATGCCCGCCCGACGGTCTGCCTGGATGTCCGACCGAGCCTCCTCCAAGATGAATCTGGGGACCGCCCGCAAAACTTGCACTTTTGCCAGATAATCACCCGCCAGCATTTCAACGTTTGCGGGACCAGCAGACAACTTAGAAGCTTGCGATTTGAGGCTCAAACGTTCGTACAGAAACGAAACGGCCCATCCGTGCGGATGGGCCGCTTGGCCGGATCGCTCCGTACTCCCGTTATGCTACTGTGCGGCTTTACTAATGGTTTCTGCTCAGGCGAGTCCGCGGTCCGATACCCATCAGGCTGGAGACCTACGGCAGTTGCGAGAAACCGAAAGTCCATTGCGACTTTACGCAAAACGTGGAGTAAGTGCTTGACGGGGCTTGGGGGCGGGTCTTGAGTTGGGGCCATCGGGGATGTCCCCACGGCTGGCGGTGGTTTCGACACATATTCTGGAGAGCTGGAAAATGAAACGTTGGATTGCGGCTGTCTCGAACCCTCCACCATCGTCTCCTTTCTCGGTATGGGTGCCCTCGGGCTGATGGGCTGGGCGTGGCGGAGGAGACGGGCACTGTAGCCTCTGCGCGACGTGGTGATTAGCATCTGCAATTGACGTTACATTTTTAAACTGGAGAATCTTCTATGTGGCAAAAAACTAGTGTGACGATTGCGGTGACGGCTGCTTTGGGCCATTTCGTATGGCCTTCACGCATTCCGCTGCTTCGATACTAGCCTTGACACGCTGCGAGAGGCTTTGTCAAGCTTGCGAAGGTGGGTTTCGATATGAGGCTCTACGTCAATCAGGCACGCGTCGCTTGATGCAGTGTGAACTCTTGCCGCCGGCAAAAAAGTTGCCGGAACCCTCGATCCGGTCAGCCTCTTAGCTTGGTGAAAAAGTTCGTCAGCGACCGCGCCTCGGCCTTCACACGCGTGTTGCCTCCTATCTTTACTCTACGAGAAACAGATTTGGAGACTCGAACGGTACCGTGCTGCGGGCGTCTCGCCTGCAAGAGGGGCAGTTGCGAGTGGCCGTATCGAGCATCTTGAGGTTACTGTCACCGCTTCAACATCCTAGCGACAGACAGGAAAAGCAGCAGATTGATCACGCCAAAACCGATTGCCGCGCTCCAGACGACGATCTGGAGAGAGACCGGCAGTTGGATTTCCGCGACATTGATGCAGGCGATGACCCCCAACACTTGAATCCAGGCGAACATCGTGGCGAGCCCGACGGAAACCATCGCATGTTTGATGGCCATACGCCGAATCAAAGCGATCAGCAGGGCCAATGGCAGTAAGATCGCGAGGCTCTTGAGGCAGACTACGAATGGATTGACCGGGCCCTCCAGTTCGCGGCAAACGACCCGAAATATGCTCCTGGGTAGGACTAGCAGGAACGCTCCCGGGAGCGATACCATTGCGTAAAGCAGCAGCAACAGGATTTTGGCACTGGTCAAGGCCCGAGAAATCGCCGTGGGCTGCCGAGTTGCCGGCGAGTCGTTTGAGTCCTGCATGATGCTCCTTAACCGCCTTTCTCCCGGTAGCCGATTGGACGAGGAAGTCAATGTTGGCATTTTCCACTTTGCGGCCCTGGTTGTCAACCGCGGTCGGGGCGGTCGGGGTGGATGTGTCAGGGCTGTTGTCAGGGCTATGTCGCTGGGGGAGTGCAGTTTCGCCCCACTTCAAGAAGGGCGGATGTGCAGGAGGAGGGTGGGATGTGGCCATGGCCGCATCCCACCCCCATTCTACACACCCTTTACGCACCATTTCCAATGGTTTATACTGGGTTCTTTAAGAAATTGTTTTTTACTCACTCGTTGGAGACTGAGCGATGGTGGTGATCGAAGCCCGTACATTGACGAGAACCTACGGGAGTGGTGAACTGTGTGTTGAGGCGTTACGTGGCGTTGATCTGAAAGTCGAGCGGGGGGAGTTTCTCGCCATCATGGGGCCTTCGGGTTCCGGTAAGAGTACGATGCTTCACTTGCTCGGTGGTGTTGAGTCTCCCTCCGGCGGACAAATTCTCCTCGAAGATAAGGATCTGTCGCTTTTAAGCGACGCCCAACGAACAATCATTCGTCGTCAGCAGATCGGCTTCATTTTCCAGTTATTCAATCTTCTTCCGACGCTCAGTGCCGAGGAGAACGTCGCACTGCCGCTGGAACTAGATCGAGTGACATCCAGCGATGTCCGGCGGCGAACCCAGTCGGCGTTGGAGCTTGTTGGTATGTTGCACCGTCGAGCACACCTGCCCGGTACGCTTTCGGGAGGTGAGCAGCAGCGGGTGGCGATCGCTCGGGCTTTGGTCATCGAACCGACCTTGCTCTTGGCCGATGAACCCACCGGCAACCTCGACAGTGCCAACGGGCATTTGGTTACTGCTCTGCTGCGCAAGTTGGTCAACGAGCGCAGACAGACAATCGTGATGGTCACGCACGATCACGGTGTGGCTGCGCAAGCGGACCGAATCATTTGCCTTCGTGATGGTTTGATCGAGAGCGACAACGCGCAGACGCCAGCCGGCCACGTAGGCAGCAATATCTCGGCCGACGGACACCATTGATGGCCCGACGGTAATCCACGGTCCGCGAGGTGCGGCAACGCCGCGGGCGCACCGTACTGACTCTCTTGGGCATCACCATCGAACTCGCCGCAGTCGTTCCCTCTCTGCGAACGGCCAGGATTTTGCCCGCTGAGGCTCGCGTGGCACTAACGATCCAACGCCTTGGTTATGGTGAGTCGGGCCGCGCGCTCGGCCGGGATACCGGCTGCACACAAGAGTAGCACGGAGCTGGCCGCAATACACCAGACAACGAAGCGGGCGTGCAATGTGAACTCGACAGTATGCCCCACGACCTCACGTTCGACGAGGGTGCCGAGGAAGGCGACAGCCACCCCGAGTGTAGCCGCCGGTATTACGCCCAGGAGAACAATGACCAGTGCCTGCAATAGGACGAATTTCCTGATCTGCCAAGGGGTCATGCCCACGACCCGCAACAGGCCTAGTTCTCTGGTCTGCTCCAGCATATTCATCGTCAAGGCACTCATCACCGCA
This sequence comes from Planctomycetota bacterium, assembly GCA_037147235.1. GTDB lineage: Bacteria > Planctomycetota > Planctomycetia > Pirellulales > Thermoguttaceae > JANXQG01. The sequence continues at coordinate 4,598 of JBAWVO010000164.1, forward strand.
AGACCGGGGCCAAGCATCGCAAGTGCGAGTATCATCCAAAGGGAGCTCAACGCGCCAGAGTTCAACTCATCCAACCACGCCTTCAACTCGGCAAAGGACTGGAGCAGGAGTCCGCGGCGATCACAGATCTTGGCTAGTGCCGCGCCGACGTCGGCGCGGGCGCCCGGTTCGACGTGGATCACGAAGGCGTCCACGCCGTCGATCCCAAGTGTCTTTTGGGCGACGTTCAGATCCATGTAAACGACATGGCCGCCAACCCAGTAGTCGGTCGTAGTGGCCGCGACGCGAAAACTTCGTGTGCCCTCGCGCGATCCGATGCGAACGAACTGGCCCTTGCCGATACCCGTTCGTTTGGCCAGAACCTCGCCAATGACGACTTCACCCACTACCAAACGGTTTTGCACATCTCGAACGTCGTCTTGCGGCAAATCAAGCGGTAAGGAAGATTGTTGAGCGAATGCCCTGGTGATGATGATAACCGGGCAGTCTTCGGCGATACCCTTTACATAGCGCACGGGCTCGATGCTCGCAATGCCCGGAAGCTCGCGGATCTCTTCAGCCACTTCCGTCGGAATATCGGCTGCCAACCCGGTCGCCAGATCCGGCATTACCCCGCGCACGAAGAAATCGGCTTTCCACGTGCGTTCCAACCAAGTGTCGATATCGTCGATGTTACTCATGACCGTATTGCCAACGCCGATGCACAGGGTCAGGGCGACCAAAACCGTAGCGACGCTGGCACTGGTCCGCACGTAAGTCCGCAAGCACTGCCGGACCGCCAGTTTCCCCTCAATTTGGAACACCCTGGTAAAGAGCCCTGACATGACGCACGACGACAACGCGATGCCTTCTGGCACGAGGAGTACCACCGCCCCGACTCCAATCGCGATCAGCGATGGGGCAATCGTTGCGGGCAGAACGCCAAGATGCACGGTTGCAAAAAACAGGACGCAAACGACAAGGCCGATAATGCCCATGACCGCCATTCGGTGGCCTCGCACTTCCGATTCCTCATTGACCGTACTCCGCATGCACTCCAGCGGGGAAATGCTGCTCGCTCGCCAGACCGGCAGGGCTGTCGCCACCAGGGAAAGGAGCAGGCCCATGGTGCAAGCTTCGGTCAGATGCTGCTGCGAAACAATAAGTTGGGTGATCCCGAAGTGGAGGAACTGAGCAATGCCCATGGTCACAAATCTAGCCATAACAAGGCCGCCAGCAGCACCGACCCCCGAGCCAAGTATCCCTAGTGCCACGGATTCAAAGACAAGGGCAAAGACGACCTGCTGGCGAGTTGCGCCAATCATACGCAACAGTGCCACTTGCGGCTGCCGCTCAAAGGCGCTGACCAGGAACGTGTTAAGCACGAGGATGACGGAGGCTATTACGGCTAAGGCGGTAGTGAAGCTCAAGCCCGTCGAGAGCAAGGTCAAGGCTTCTTTGGCCATTTCATTCCTCGCCGCTGGTGCCGTTGCACGCAGTCCCGCGGAAAGACTTTGCTTGAGTTGAACCTGAACGTCTTCCTCCGCAGCCCCCGATTCCAGGAAGAGCTTGATGCAATCGATCTGGCGGGGGATCTTAAAAACCCGCTGGGCATCAGCCAGATCCAGGATTACCACGCTGCTCTGACTGAGCGCGGAGGGAACGCGCGAGGCGACCACTCCGACGACGGTCGCGTGCCACAATCCTCGCCGAGTTAGTAGCTTCACTTCGTCGCCAATCGCCACTCCGATGGCACGGGCGGTATCCCGGTCCAGCATGATCTGGCCGTCGCCTGCGGCGAAGCAGCCTGCATCGAGCAGGTAGTCTCGCTGAATTCTCGCCTGCCCCAGGTCTATGCCTAAAGCGAGGATTTTCACCCTTTTATCTGCAAAGTAAATCACGGTATGCCGCTGGATCACGGGGACCGCCGACTCAACTCCCGGCAGGTCGCGGACCTTTTCCAACACCTGCACTGAAAAACTGCCTCCCGTCTCGGCCACGATTTCCAGTGCCGCCGGTCCAGAGACATTCTCGTACAATCGCTCGTAAACAGTCCGTGCCGTATCGACAGATATCGAGATCGAGACGTACGCGGCCACGGCGAAAGCGATGCCCCCAGCCGTAAGGATCACGCGCCCGTAGCGGCGTTTCCACTCTCCGAAAATCCACCGACGAAACCACATGCACCGTCCCTCCGAAAGCACTGATCATACCCACGCAGGCAACCTGCCAACATTTCCCCAGTATAGCATTTGCTCTAGACTAAAGTTCAATGCCCCACGCAACGAGGCTAACTCCGCAGCAGGCTGCGTAACTGACCTGTACCCACAATACTGAAAACGGATGTAATCGGTTGTTTAGAATCATTTTTGCAGGTATACTTCCAATTGTCGACTGGCGCGGTACATCATTTTTCCAGATAAATTCAATGAGGTGTCAAAATGCTCATTAGCGGCGTTTCATTACGATTGCCTAGTGCTCGGATTTCTAACGAAGAAGTTCTGGCGAAGATTGCGGAAAGCAGCAAGGATTCCTACCAAGGAAACCTTGACGAGGCACTTCGTGCAGTACAGGAACTGTTCGTGCAATCCGGTATAGAAACGCGTGCCTGGTTCGATGTGGGAGAACCATGGTTCCCCTGCGTGCGTTCCGCGGTAGACGATGCACTGGAGCAGGCTTCCTGCGGGAAAGACGACATCGACTGCATCATCTACTGTAGCGTTTATCGGACCGTTCTGGAACCCAGCATGTCGTGTATGCTGGGAAAGGCACTCGCCATCCATCGTGCGACAGCTTTTGACGTCAACGAGGCTTGTGGCGGTTGGGCGCGAGCGATAGCGATTAGCCACGCTTTCCTGGCCCAGGGCACCTTTAAGCGGATCCTCATCGTCTCCAACGAGGCGTGTGGCGGTGCCAATGGCTATGGGAATGATGTTTTCCGTTTGAAGAGCATCGAAGATCTGGAGTGGGCATTTCCCTCCTTCACCATAGGAAACGCCGCGACCGCAACGGTGCTTTCCTACGATCCCGACCGGAAATGGGAAATGGTGTTTGAATCGGACAACCGCTTTGCCGACTACTGCCTGTTCCCCACGCAGTGGCCAAGAGATCACGACCACGACCTGGGGATATTCAGCAGTCAGGGGATGGGGCCGAATGTCTTCACTTGTTACGGAACAAAACTGAAAACCGCGATCTCGCGCAAGTTCCTCCGTTTCGTTGACCGGAGCAGGAGTCAGTTGCTGGCTTCCGATATCTTCATTCCTCATACGCAGGCGTACAAAGCTTATCTCGATTTATTCAAGTTGCTGAAAGTCTCTGCAAACATCTATTCCGTATTCCCGAAGTACGGGAACATCGTGACTAGTTCTCTTCCAGGAACGCTCGCCGACGCCATGAACTTCGGCGCAGTCAGAAGGGGGCAGAAGGTGTTCATGGTAATTCCAGCCTCAGGTCTGAGTATGGCGTCGTTCTCTTTTGTTTTCTAGTTTCATCCCTTCCGAGCGATGGCGTTCTGCGGATTAACGTCACCGTTGGTTACGTTTTCTTGCAGACCGCCCCCCTGTCGAATAGATCCAGAGATACAATCTTGTCGGTCTGGGTAAGCGAGCTTCTCACGAAGTCCTTCATGCATGCGGTGTGGAACTTGAACGTATCGGCCAACGTCAACCAGTCGTTAGATAACTGTGACCTTCAAGCTTCTGTCGTGTGCGGTTCCATCTGCGAGAACCCTTGCCGGGTTATCTTGTCGAATGCGAAGCAAATCACGGCATAGAAAGCGACAAGACCAATAATGCCGGCTATTAGATTGATCTCGTGCCGGGGCTGAATCACCAGACTGGCCACGTTCACGGCGAATCCGATAACGGCCAGCAGGGCAAACGTGATGATTGAAGGCTTGACGCAGGCAACTGGATTCTTGATCAACGCGACCTTGCGAAGGTATGAGAGCGAATAGGAGGCACCGCCGATGTACCCGAAAGTCTGAAATACGAGCAGAATCAGGAAGGCTACGACCGGTGACGGCTGTACTCCCGTCAGGACAGCAAGGCCAATCGTACCCGCGACGACTGGCATGGCGAAGCCTGTCGTAAGGACATGGGTCGAAACCACCCAAAAGACGGAACGAACTTTCTTTTTGGTCACGGTGATGCTCACTGCTAGGAAAAATAGACTTCAGAAAAACGTATTATAAACCATAGGAACTGGTTGCGTCAATGATCCAGAATGAGCAAACCTCAGTCAAGTGCATAAGCATATCCCGAATTCCCCCCCTGCGGCTCGTCCCACCCTGTATTGCTAGCACTTCGCCACCTTGCGATCAAGGCCCAGAAAAGTCGCTGCCTGCGTTAAATTCGTTACAACCGGTAAAGTCCACATCTTGTTTCGATGCAAGATCGGTCAAAAGTACTGGTGAGCCGAGACTGCGTTTGTCGATGGTAGGGGTGTGGCAATGTCGTTCCTGACGATTCTCACGAAAAAATGGATCTGACGCCGAGGGTAGGATATCGGCGGCCGGATAGGACGACATCCCTGTGCAAATGGACTTACCGTCTTCTATTTAACTTTTCGCAAAAGGAGTGAACTGTGAAGAGATTTTCTCGACAAGGAGTCGGGTGCCTGTTGGCCCTCGCCCTAACGATTGGACTGGCGGGTTTGGCGCGAGGTGCGGATGTTGATACCTCACTTGCGGGCCTGCGTTTCATGCGTCCCTGTCCCTGCCCATGTCCTGCCAACACGGCAGGCACCGCCGCGACTGGTTCGGGACAACCAAGCGGCACGGCTCAGCCCGGTACGCAAGGACCAGGAGGCACGGCTTCCGACCAGACCCCCGGAACAGCAGAGGCCAGGGGGGCAGAATCTGGAACCGGCGCAGCTATGTCCGATGTGCTTGCCCAAGGCGGCCGTGGCGAGGCCCTGGCGAGTATGGCGCAAAGCTTTGCCCCGAATATGATCGGCGATGCCTTTGGACCTGGTGGCGCACACTCAACTCTTGTGCGTTCGTTCAGTTTTTCCGGCCTGAACCTGACAGGTACGGGTTCCTCCCGCCTCACGGTGAGCAGCGGCTCGAATTCCCAGGTAGTCGCAAAGTACAACAGTATATATAGAGATACTCCCTTCTATTATTATCAACATACCTTCGCAGACTACAATGACGCATCGGGGAAGCTTGGAACACCGAACACTGATGTGCCATCGGGGGGTACTTTGGTACCAGGTAGCGGCAACAATTTCACAACCTCCGGCCCAAATGATTATCCACAATCCTCTTCGTTCAAGGTTGCGTACCAGCTCGACATTCCCAATCCCGGGGCGGGTGGTGTAGTTGGTCGTACCAAGATCGGCGAAGACACGAGTCCGATGCCTCGCGACCGAATCCTCTTCGACTACAACCTTTTCTCCGGCGTCCCTCTGGCACCCGGCGGCGTCAATGTTCATCGTTTCACCCCCGGCTTTGAGAAGACGTTTTTCGATGGCGTGATGTCGATCGAAATGAAGGTTCCCATGGCGATCACGATGGACAGCACGGTCGTCCAAGATGGCGGCACCGACCTCTCGCATGGCGAGTTCGGCAACCTTGCAATCACCTGGAAGGCGTTGTTGCTTCAGTCGGACGAATTCGCCCTTTCCGGAGGCTTGACAGTAACCGCTCCCACGGCCCGCGATACGAATGTAGTCCTTTCCGATGGAACGCAGTTAGTGTCGATCCGCAACCAATCAACCCACGTGGGACCTTTCCTTGGCTTCCTCTGGACGCCCAATGAGAAGTTCTTCGCCCAAGGATTTTACCAAGTGGACGTTGAGACCAGCGGTTGCCCCGTTTCGGTGAACCCCGACGGGTCGGGATTGCAGAACGTCGGAACATTGCACGACACGGTCTACCAATACATCGACTTGGGCATCGGTTCATGGCTGTATCGCGGACACGAGAGGTTTGAGAACCTGACCGGCTTCGCTTGGACGCTGGAAGTGCATGGCAACGACTCGCTCAAACCCAACAGGGCGGTCGTTGTAGACAATTGGCAGATCGGCGACTACTCCAGTATCGACGCGTGGAACCTGACCGTCGGCAGCCACCTTGAATTCAACAATAACACGACCGTGACGATGGGCTATTCTGTTCCTCTGGCTCATGATCGGGAATTCAACGGCGAGTTCCGTTTGATGTTCAATCACTACTTTGGCGGTTCTACCCGAGTGGCCCAGACTCCGAATATGTAGCATGACAACCTGATTGCTACCTTTTAGAGGAAGTGGCAGGAGGCAATCTCGATCGCGAGGTTGCCTCCTGTTTTTGATTGGCGACCTATTGCACGATGCGCGTCACGGTATCCTTTTCCGGTGAGAAATACCATGCTGACTTGTCTTATTGCAAATGCTCCAGGATCGCCGCGGCGGTCTGATACTCGTCGCAAATGCGGCGGAACTCCTCGCGGTTGAGAATCTTGGTGACATAGACCTCGGCGCTCACGGGATAGGCCACATCATACGATGCCCCGCCGAAATTTAACTCAACGCTACCGGCGGGAGCCGGTTTGCCGGAGGCATCCAAAACCTTGGCCGTTGGCACCTGGGCAAAATCCACGGAAACACGGCGGCTCGACCAGCCCATTACGACCCATACCTTGGTCTTCTTCCGCTGGATGTCGTAGAAGAGCGGGACCATCATCCGGGCGTCTTGGCCTACGTCGCTGTCACTCTCCAACTGCCTGATCCATGCGGCGAATGCAGCTTCGGCTGGCCTGCGTTTCGCTCGGATCTGTGGCGAACTGAGCGGGGCCATGCCGATTTGCCGGCAGATCGTCGCGTGTGCCCCGTAGAACAGGTTTTCCATCAACTGCAACTCCTCGGCCAGGCTTGGTTGCACCGGACCCGCCGCCGTCTGCCGGTGCATGGTCTGCAATGCCTCCCGACCGAACGTATTTTCGAGAACCAGGCGAATGAACGTGTAGCTCAACGTGCGGCGGAAGTAGTAACTCGCCAACGGCTCCGCGCTCAATTCCGGCCTGACAAAAATTTTGATCGTTTTGCTGGGGCGATGTGCCGCCGCCCCGGGACTGGGGATTTCGAGCTGTTTAATGTGCGTTTCCCGAGTCAAGGCCAGAATGCCCTTGAAAAGCTCCAATAGTTGTTTTGAATAGCTCGGATCGTACTGGAGGTGCTTGGACTCGGGCATTTTTTCCGGAATCACCAGCGGCTCGAGTGCCCATGTCTGGTAGTCGTACCAGCCCGAACCGCGAGTCGGTGCCAGGGACAAATGCCCGGAGCGGATCTGCTGGATCATCTCGTCAACCAGGCTGAATCCATCGGGAATCGGGCGGTTCTCGAACAGCCGCTTGACGAGTTCCGTTTCATGCGACAGTGACGGCGGGAAGAAGCAGACCCCTGTGGACGGAATCTGCAAATGTCCGCGGTCCAGATCCTTGAGTTGCGGACGGAGATCCGGTTTGACCAGTGGGTTGGTTAGCCGCGACACCAGGGTCAGGTAGTTTTCATAGGTCTCGCGGGCCTCGGCATCCGCGTGCAAGGCCCGTACCAGCGACTCGATACCCGCTTGGTCCTTCAGTTCGGTCTGGAGCATCCGGTCCTGCTGGAAGATGGTTCTCAACTCGTCGCTCCAGGTATAGAAGCCAATGGGCTTGCTGAGGAGTTTATTGCGATGGAAATTATCCAGGGTTGCCTGAACCGACGACTGAAAAGGCAGCGGAAGATTCGGCAATCCCAACTGGGTGGCAGCGAGCATCACACTGACTGACTGCGTTGGCGGGCCTGGCTGTTTCGTCAACTCCTGTATTAGGCTTTGCAGGAGTTTGGCTTTGCCGGAAAACCGACCTGCGCCCCGCTCGGCCGCGAGGTCGATGGCCGCGTACAGCCCGTCGTCGAACTGCTTGGCTTTCTGCGCTAGTATCGCGGCCGACGCAAATCCATGGCCGGGCATTTGTGCCAGGGTTGGGCTGATCGCCGCTTTCGCGACCCCGCGGCCATGCCCGATATCTGGCGGTACGTTGAACCGCAGTATCTGGTGGCCCAGATCGAGTTCGATATGGTAACCGTCCTGTTGGATCACACGCACGAAGGAGCCAGCCGATTTTTGACCGATGGCCTGTGTGGCCAGCAACGGTTGACCGAAACAAGCGACCGCCGTCACGACAACCGTGAAGAGAAGGCTTCTGAACATTTCACACTCCTTACCTTGTTGGGATTTGCACTGGGATTTAGGCTCTAAGCGGACTCGATTGCAAAATCGCGCCGAACACTATAGCAAAACCTATTCCGTGCGCGGATCGGACAAGAACTGAGAGAGGCTATCCAAAAAATTCTGATGCATTCTTTTGCAACAAGAAGGGCCACCCGGAAGGATGGCCCTAGGTGTTCAAGCTCGACTCGGCTTCAGTTAGAATCTCACTGGACCCCCATTCCTATGCCGTAGAAGTCGATTTTTGAGTCTTTGCCAAGTTCCAGGACGGCCGTGTAGGAACCCGAATCCGAGTAGCCTTTTGCTTGACGGTCGTTGGGAGTTTCCATGACTGGTGAAGATATCTTTGTGATCTTCGTGTCGTCCTTGCCGAACCACTCTCCTTGCGAAACAACTTTTCCTGTGTTGTCGACGACCACAATGCGTGCCGTTCCTTTTTCGATGACTGCTGCCGCTGCGATCTTGATTTGCTTTCCTTCAAAGGCATCGCCGATGGGATAACGAATCGTCCCGCCATTGGGTGCGTTCACCGCGGTAGAGATGTCATTGCCGGTATAGGTACCGCCGTTGGCTTTCACATCGGAGTAGTCAACCATCTTGTCGTCAGCCGGTGCAAAGTCCCCTTCGGAACTGGCTATAGTATTTACTAATTCCTCACGGTGGTTGTCGGCATTTTGTTGGTATTGTTGGGCTTTAGCTATCTGGCGATCGTAGGGATACTTCACCGCTTCCATCCACGGTCGCCCAGCCTCTCGGCGAATGTTGGTGTCGGCGATAACTCCGGTTTTGTTGGCATCTCGCGGGAAGTTCTTCCACTGCTTCGATGTGTTTTCCGGCAGGTACTTGGTCTTATTGCCGACCCAAGGGCCGAGCAGTGGAGCCTTCTCCTTGACGGTATTCCCGGCGGCAGTGCCCTTCTCCCAGATTGTTTGGACTGCCGAGCCACCCTTCTCCTTCATATAGTTCCAATTTCCCTTACTACCGCCGCCATTGAATGTCGTCGTAGGGTTGCCTGAGGATATACTCGCTACTTTCCCAGCTTCGTTCCTCGCCCAGTTCACTCCGGCAGTTGACTTGTCAAGGATCGTTTTCCCCGTGCTGCCGACCTTGTTCGTGACCGAAGCGATTTCCGTGTTCATAATACCGCCAGCATTCTGAATGGTTGTCGTGGTAACCGTATCGCCTTTGACCGTTTTCACTACATTACCAACACTGTTTTTACCGAGATTGGCGAGATCACTGGCACCGTCTTTGAACTTGTTGCCGAGATCCGCGGCACTATTGCTGAGATCCCCCATACTCAGGTTAAATCCTTTTGTAGCATTAGTACGTTGAGCCGCCGACTTTCCAATCTTGCTTCCGGCGTTCGTGGCCAAGGCAGTTTTCGAGGTGGTCGATGATTTGATTTTGCCGGAGGAAGTTTTGGCTGTCGAGTTGGCCTTGCTGATCGGACGGTTACCGGCCGTCTTCAGGTTGCCGGTGGACTTGCCCAGTGCTTCCTTGGAACTGGCAACGAACTTATTGCCCGTTCGACTAGGCTTGCGGACGTACTTGTTAACCGCACTGCTGGGTTTGTTGCGAGTGTTGGCGCGATTGGCGTAATTGTTACTCGTTCCGCTAGGTTTGCGAGTGTTGGCGCGATTGGCGTAATTGTTACTCGTTCCGCTAGGTTTGCGAGTGTTGGCGCGATTGGCGTAATTGTTACTCGTTCCGCTAGGTTTGCGAGTGTTGGCGCGATTGGCGTAATTGTTACTCGTTCCGCTAGGTTTGCGAG
>JBAWVO010000165.1:0-14495 GCA_037147235.1 Planctomycetota bacterium
CCCTTCACACCCTTCACACCCTTCACACCCTTCACACCCTTCACACCCTTCACACCCTTCACACTTCCCACCGCCACGGGATCGGACCATGAAAACTTTGATCAGCCAGGAACAACTTCGCGAGGGCATCGACCAGCTTGCCAAGGAACTTCGTACCCATTACGATGGCCGCCCGCTAACGATCATCGGCGTGCTGATCGGCAGCGTTGTCTTCCTGGCGGATTTGATCCGGCGAATCGACCTGCCGCTGCGGATGGAACTGGTGCAAGCCCGCAGCTATCGCGGCAATAGCACGCGGCCCGGCCCGCTGGTGCTGAATCTCGACCTGTTGTCGTCCGACGTTCGCGGCCGCGACGTGCTGCTGGTGGACGACATTTTCGACACCGGCAACACGCTTTGGGAATTGCTGCCGCTGATCGACGAGTTGGGACCCGCGAGCGTGCGCACGGCCGTGCTGCTGCGAAAGGAAGGCCGTTGCGAAGTGTCCCTGAAGCCGCACCACGTGGTCTTTGACATCCCCAACGTGTTTGTGGTTGGCTATGGGCTCGATTACCAGGACATGTATCGCAACCTGCCTTATGTGGCCGAACTGGAGCCGTCGGACCTTGCGGAGTCCGGCCATTGATGCCGTGGGGCAAATGAACCAACAGAGGGAAACTAGGGGGATAATTCCCTTTATTTGCGTTTCTTCGAGCGTCCGCGTGGGTGAAAAATCGTACCAGCAATAGCAATCGAAAAATTATTGCAAGTACAATATGTGAAAGAAGGGTTCTCCGCCAAGTTTGTGGTGCGGGCGTCTCGCCTGCCTAGTTCAACCACAACATCTTGGGCAGGCGGGACGCCCGCACCACAATTATCCGCAAACCCGGCGGAGAGCCGAAAGAAGTTAAGCAATACAACTCAAGGACATTCGGAACTTTTCCATGATCGCCATTATTGACTATGGCATGGGCAACTTGCGCTCCGTGCAAAAAGCGTTTGAAAAGGTCGGGCATCCGGCCGTGGTCACCAACGACCCGGCGGTCGTTGCCAAGGCCGACAAGATCGTCCTGCCGGGCGTGGGGGCGTTCGAGGATGCGATCGCCGAATTGCGCAACCGCAAGCTCATTCGTCCCGTGCTGGCGGCCATTGATTCGGGCAAGCCGTTTCTGGGAATTTGCCTCGGCCTGCAAATGCTTTTTGACGTGAGCTATGAAAACGGCCGCCACAAGGGCCTTGGGATCCTGCGCGGCGAGGTGGTTCGCTTCGATTTGCCGCAAGGCTACTCCGTGCCGCACATGGGCTGGAACCAAGTCGATTTCACTCGGCACCCCCCCTTGCTGGAGGGAATGGACCCAGGGACTTACTTCTACTTTGTACACTCGTATTACGTGGTTCCGGAGGATGCCCACGTCATCGCCACCACGACCGATTACGGCAGCCCCTTCTGCTCGATGATTTGGCGAGATAACCTCTTCGCCTCCCAATTTCACCCCGAGAAGAGCCAGGCCGAGGGGCTAAAGCTTTTTCGGAATTTCGCAATGCTGGGTGAAAAGGCAGCAGAATGACTTCCGTTTTACGAAGAGGTGAAGAGGCGTTGAAGAACGTACAAAAACGGGTATAATTTCTGTCTTTGCCATCGTACAGCGCGAAGGCCGTAAGTTTCCACCAGGAAAGAAGATGCGGTTTTTGCTTGGAAGTTGTCCTGAGATGCCCCATTTGGCCTGATACCGGCCGAGTGGAAACTGGGTTCTCGGACTCGCTTACCGTACAGTTTGTCGACGAAAGGATGCCCCTTGTCCACTGATTCCAACCTTCCGCCCGATCCGCCTGACCCCGAAGACACCCCACCCGAGGATATTTCTCCTGAAGAACCCCTCCCAAGAGGTGGTGACATCCACTTAGGTCGGCTCATTCCGCGGCCTATCGACGAAGAGCTCAAGGACAGCTACCTGACCTACGCGATGAGCGTCATTGTCAGTCGTGCTTTGCCCGACGTGCGCGACGGCCTCAAACCGTCGCAGCGGCGAATTCTCGTCGCCATGTCCGACCTGGGCCTCACGCCCGGGGCTTCCACGTCGAAGTGTGCCGGTATCGTCGGCGAGACGATGAAACGCTACCACCCGCACGGCGATCAGGCCATCTATCCGACGCTGGTTCGCCTGGCCCAGGATTGGGCCACCCGCTATCCGCTCATCGACAAGCAAGGAAATTTCGGCTCGATTGCCGGCCTTCCCGCCGCAGCCATGCGGTATACCGAGGCCCGCATGTCCACCGTCGCCGCCCTGATGATGGACGACACGAAGATGGACACGGTCGATTTCCTGCCCACCTACGATGAGAAGGGTACGGAGCCGTCGGTATTGCCCTCCAAGTTTCCTAACCTGCTCGTGAATGGTTCGCAAGGCATCGCGGTCGGCATGGCGACCTCGATCCCTCCGCACAACTTAGTGGAGGTCTGCGATGCCCTAATTCGGTTGATTGACGACCCCGATATTTCCATCGACGAGCTGATGGAAATCGTCCCTGGGCCAGACTTCCCCACGGGCAACATCGTCTGCGGCCGAGCCGGACTGCGGCGCGGTTATTACACAGGCCGCGGCACGATCACGCTCCGCGCCCGTGCTCGCATTGAAGAACACGGCAAAGGCCGCTTCCGCATCGTCGTCAACGAAGTGCCCTATCAGGCCGCCCGCGACCGCGTCGAAGAGCGGATCGCGGAGCTGGTCAACGATGGCCGCATCGCCGGCATTTCGGCTTCACGGAACGAGAGCGACCTGCATGAGCCGGTCCGCCTAGTGCTGGAGTTGAAGCGAGACGCCGACCCGGAGGTCGTGCTCGCCCAGCTCTACCAGTTCTCACCGCTGCAAGACACCTTCTCGCTGATCTTTCTCGCTCTGGTTGACGGCAAGCCGCGGGTGATGGGTTTCAAGGAGCTTCTGGAAGAGTTCATCCGCCACCGCGAGATCGTCATCCGCCGCCGCACGCTGTTCTTGCTGGCCAAGGCTAGGCAGCGAAAGCATACGGTTGAAGGCCTATTGTTGGCCTTGGCCAATATCGACGAAGTGATCCGCACCATCCGCACCTCGGCCAACCAAGACGAGGCCAAGCGGCGGCTGATCCTAATTCAAACGCCCGCTGCCATGCTGCACCGTGCCTTGGGCGATGGCGGTTATGAGATATTCCAGTCGGAGCGGGGCACGCAGGAGACCTACTCGCTCACGCCGGTCCAGGCCGATGCAATTCTTCGCATGACTCTCGGCCAATTAGTCAACCTGGAGCAGGAAAAGCTTGGTGGCGAGCACCAGGAGTTGCTTGCGAAGATCCGCGAGTACAATCGCATCCTTTCCGACCGCAACAACATCCTTGACATCATCCGCGAGGATCTCAAGGAGCTGAAGAAGAAGTATCCCGAGCCGCGGCGGACGGAAATCAGCGGCGAGGAGATTGGCGAGGTCGACCTCGAGGATCTGATTCCCGAGGAGACGATGGTCGTCTCGATTAGCAGCAACGGCTACATCAAGCGGACGCCCATGACGGCCTATCGTGCGCAAAACCGCGGCGGCAAGGGGTTGACCGGAGCCAAGACCGAAGAGGAAAATCCGATCGAACACCTCTTCGTCGCCAGCACGCACTCGTACCTGATGTTCTTCACGAACCAGGGGAAGGTCTATTGGCGAAAAGTTTACGATCTGCCGCAGTCGGCCCGCGATAGCCGCGGCCGCGCGGTCGTCAATCTGCTCAGCCTCCAGGAAGGCGAGCGGATCACGGATTGCCGCGCCGTCCGCGATTTCACCCTGCCGGACCATTACCTGATCATGGCCACGGCCAAGGGTCTGATCAAGAAGACGCCGCTCGAGGCCTATTGCCGTCCGCGGACCGGCGGCATCATCGCCATCAAGCTCCGCGAGGACGACCAGTTGGTCGATGTCGTGGTGGCATGCAAGGGTGAGGAGCTGGTCTTGGCCACGGCCAAGGGGATGGCAATCCGATTCAAGGAGTCGGATGCGCGCTCGATGGGCCGCAATTCCAGCGGCGTGAAAGGCATCCGCCTGGGCAAGGACGACCAGGTCGTCGGCATGGTGGTGGCCGATCCCGAGGCCACGCTCCTGACCGCCTGCGCCCACGGCTACGGCAAACGGACCCCCTTCGGCCAGAACATGACCGCTGATCTCACGGAAGGCGAACTCCCCGAGGGCGAACTGGGCGATGACGAAGCCTTGGATCCGCAGGATGCGCTTGAGGCGGATGTCCCCGAGGACGATACCGAGACTCCCGAGAGCGAAAGCGAAGGTGAGAGCACTGGTGAAGAGGAGAGCGAACATTCATCATCGCGATCGTATCGCACGCAACGTCGCGGCGGTAAGGGGGTTCGCGATATCAAGACCACCGAGCGCAATGGCCCGGTGATTGGGATCGTCCGGATCCGCGAGGGGGATGAATTGCTGATGATGACCGCCCGTGGCAAGCTCCAGCGGATCCGCTCCGGCGACATCAACATCATTGGCCGCAACACCCAGGGCGTCCGTTTTATGAGTCTCGACGAAGGCGATACCTTGGTGGCGGTGAAGCGCGTGTCCAAGGAAGACGCCGCCGAAAAGGGGAAAGAAGAAGAGGTAGAGCAATGAAACTTGCAATTATCGGAACAGGCTACGTCGGATTGGTCACGGGTACCTGCCTTGCTGAAACAGGCAACGACGTGACCTGCGTCGATTGCGACGTACGGAAGATCGAGCAGCTCTTGCGCGGCGAGGTGCCCATCTACGAACCGGGCCTGGCGGAGCTAATTTCTCGGAACGTCGCCGCCGGACTGCTACAATTCACCACCGACCTAGCAGCCGCCGTCGCGGAGGCCAAGATCGTCTTTCTCGCGGTGGGCACGCCGCCGGCCGACGATGGCTCGGTCGATCTTTCGGCCCTCTGGACGGTCGTGGGTGATTTGGCCCCGCACTTGACGCATGACGCGATCGTGGTGCTGAAGAGTACGGTGCCGGTCGGCACCAACGCCGCCGTCTCCGCGCGGCTTCGCAAGCTCACGGGCCGCGAGTGCCGTGTGGCGAACAACCCTGAGTTCCTCAAGGAAGGGGCGGCCATTGATGACTTCATGAAGCCCGACCGCGTGGTCATCGGCAGCAACGATGCGGAAGTCCGCGATCGGTTGTCGGATCTCTATCAGCCTTATCTGCGGACCGACAAGCCACTGCTTTGCATGTCGCCGGAGAGCGCGGAGATGACCAAGTACGTGGCCAATGCCCTACTCGCGACAAAGATCAGCTTTATCAATGAGATGGCCAACGTCTGCGAGCGGGCCGGGGCCGACATCAACGAGGTCCGCCGCGGCATCGGCCACGACAGCCGCATCGGCTTCGCCTTCCTCTTCCCAGGCGTTGGCTACGGCGGCAGTTGCTTTCCAAAGGACGTACGGGCCTTGGCTGCGGTCGCCCGTGCCCACGGAGTGGAGCCGCGGATTCTCGACTCGGTGCATGAAGTGAACCTCAGCCAGAAATCGGTCCTTTTCGAGAAGATCTCGAAGCATTTTCACGGCAAGCTGACGGGATTGACCGTCGGCCTCTGGGGGCTGGCTTTCAAGCCGGGTACGGACGATATCCGCGAGGCCCCGTCGCTGGTACTCATCGACCATTTGCTGGCCCAGGGCGCGAAGTTGCGGGTATACGACCCCGAAGCGATGGACAACGTCCGTCAGCTTTATGGTTCAAAACTGGTGTATTGCGAGCATCGCGACGAAGCGATTGAAGGGGCCGACGCCTTGGCGATCATGACCGAGTGGAAGCACTTCATCAATCCGGATTTTGACAAGGTGCGAAGCCTGATGCGGCAGCCGGTGATTTTCGACGGCCGCAATCTCTACCGCAGCGAGCGGATGAAGAAGGCCGGCTTTACGTACCATAGTATTGGCCGCCCGACGGTGTGAGGGGCGCTACAAAAACTCCCCCCATTTGTCGGGCCACTTGCTTTTCTCTGGGAGTGGGGGTATAATCATCCGGCTCAACGGGTTGCGGAAAGTTCATCGCGGCCCCTTGGGAGGTTTATGTATATATTGGTCGGATGATTCGATAAAGAGCAACTCGGCACGGACAGCCGGGGGGCGCGTTGAAGAGTAAGGACCGGCGCAGAAATAACTGTCGCAAGAAAAGTAGCAGGCACACTCCGTGTGCCGTCTGCCCCCGCTCGGCGAATGCGCAAAACACGACAGTTGTTGGTGCGCCGGTTCTAAGCCGACGTGGATGAATGCCTCAGTGACGTTCGTTCACGTCGGCTTTTTAGTTTTCGGCACGATTCAAGGTATGATGACACTCCCGCAGCCCTAACGGTTGACGGATTGGACCAAGCCCAGTTTTCTGTATCGGGAACCAAACAGGAGATGACCAGTGAATACTGTTCGACCGCTTTTCGTATCGACCTATCCGCCGGAAGCATGCGGACTGGCAACCTTTACTCGTGACTCGGCCGATGCCGTGGATCTGGCGGCGGACGATTCGGTGTCCGCGATTGCAGCGATCCAAAAGACCGCCTCGCTCAATTACAAAGATTCCCGCGTTGTCCACGTCATCGACAATAGCCGGACGAATGCGTACCGTCTGGCTGCGGAGGTCGCTAATGACGGCCCATGCGACGTGGTGAGCTTACAGCACGAGTTCGGCCTCTACCCCGGCGATTGGGGCCAGAACGTGTTGGACTTCGTGCATTCATGCCGCAAGCCTATCGTCACCACGTTCCACACGCTCTTGACCGAGCCTGCTCCACTGCCGCGGCGCATCATCCAAAACTTGGCGGCCAACAGCCAAGGCATCGTTGTGATGACAAGGGTTGCAGCTCGCCTGCTGGAGAGTGTCTATCATGTGTCGGGGGCAAAGGTGCAGGTGATTCCTCATGGGGTGCCGGAGGTTCCTTATCAGCGCGATGGCACGCACAAGGCGCGGCTGGGGTTCGCCGGTCGGCAGGTTATTTGTACTTTCGGACTCATCAGTCGAGGCAAGGGACTCGAGTACATGATTCAGGCCATGCCGCGGATCGTCGCCGCCTGTCCCGAGGCCATTTATCTGATCGTAGGCGCTACCCACCCGCAGGTTAAGCGTCAGGAGGGGGAAGTCTACCGAGAAAGCCTCGTTGAAATGGCCACGGCATTGGGCGTCGGCGAGCAAGTGCGTTTTGTGAACGAGTATCTCAGCCTTGCCGACCTTCTGGTGCATCTACAGGCGTGCGACGTCTACGTCACCCCCTATCCGGGAAAGGACCAGATTGCCAGCGGCACCTTGGCCTATGCCTTGGCGGCCGGTGGTGCCGTGGTCAGCACCCCCTATCTGTACGCCGAAGAAGTACTTGCCCATGGACGCGGTCTGCTTGTGCCGTTTGGCCAAAGCTGCGCCATGGCGGATGCCACGCTGCGTTTCCTGACGGACCCGTCATTCCAAATGGAGACTCGACGTAAAGCCTACCGTTACGCAAAGCCCATGTTCTGGCCGAATGTGGGCATGAAGTACTTGGATTTTTTCACTCGGGTTGTTTCCGCCAGTGAGGCGACGGTCGCCCCCCAGTACCGCAGACATTCCTTGACGCCAATCACCCCGGCAGAAGCCCGCGCAAGCCATTCAAGCCCGCGCGCTAATGCGTATTGGTAACAGAAATCGGGTTATTGCCTCGCCCAGAACCGGAATATCCAGATAAAGGAGCCTTTTGATGCACGTCAATGACGGTATCGCTTTGAACCACCTGGACCACATGACCGACTCGACCGGGTTGGTCCAACATGCCATTTACAGTATCCCGCGGCGCGAGAGCGGCTACACCACCGACGACAACGCCCGGGCCTTGCGCCTTTGCGTTCGTCTATGGGATCAACACCCCGAAGAGCGGATGTTGAAACGAGTGACCACCTACTTGAGTTTCCTTGAGTTCGCGCGTGGCATCGGCCGTGGATTTCATAATTTTCTTAGTTACGACCGGCGTTGGCTCGATGCGGAAGGCTGCGGAGATTGCCAGGGCCAGTCAGTACGTGCTCTGGCGGAAGTGCTCGGCAGCAGTTTACCCGGCGGCTACCGTGCTTTGGCTCGCGAGTTAATCGACGCGGTTTTGCCCACGCTTGCCGACCTGCGAAGCCTGCGTGCTCAATCGTATGTGATTCTGGCTTGGGGGCATCTCAGGAGTGTGGGAGTAGAAGACCTCGAACCGTTGGAAACCGTGGCCTGGTCAGCGGCACGGCGGCTGGCTGAATGTTACCATCGGGCGGTACGGCCGGATTGGCAGTGGTTTGAGTCACGCATGACCTATGCCAACGCAGTGCTGCCGCACGCGCTGTTCGTCGCCGCCCGGCACTGGCCGCAGGAAGACTTTCTGGACATCGCACAAGCATCCTTTGCCTTCCTCGATCAGCAGACGACGGTTGAGGGGGTCTTCTGGCCAGTCGGAAACGAGGGCTGGTATGCCCGTGGGGAGGAAAAGGCGTCGTACGATCAACAACCCGTGGAAGCAGTCACGATGGCCGAAACCGCACAGGCCGCGTTCGATTTGCTTGGTGATGAGTTATACCTAGCTACGTTCGATCGGGCGCGCGCTTGGTTTCATGGCCACAATAGCCTAAATCGGCCGCTGGTTGATGTCCGCTCCGGCGCCTGCTACGATGGCCTTCAGGCGGCCGGCGTGAACCACAACCAAGGGGCCGAATCGACGCTCGCCTATTTGTGGACGGAAATGAGTTCAGCCAAGGGCTTCGATATGCTAAACTATATTGATGGAATCAAAAAACCGTAAAGGCAACGCCGGTCCCCTAAAAGTTCGGCGTTTGCCGGTCACCTTCCGCAGCGATTTTCGCCGCGTGATTACCCGCTTTTTCAACCCCGGCGGGGAGACGCGGATAGGCAATGTTTTCGAGCGCGTTCGCGCTCTGAGTGACGGACAGGTCGACCGATTGCTGGATGATGTGTTTCTCAAGTTCCGTACCCGTCACGGCAACATTGCCTCCGTGTTCGACGAGAACTACCTTACGGCCCTGGAAATCGTCGGCCAGCCGGACGACTGCACGCACAATCGCCGGGTGCTGATTGGAGCTTACTTGACGGCGGAGTATTCGATCGAATCCGCGGCACTGTTCAATCCGTCGATCGTCCCGCATCTCAACCAGCGTAACCTTCCTGCCGGCGCAGTGCGAATCATCATGAGTCTTCGGGCAACGGGCGAGGGGCACGTCTCCTCCATCGTCTTCCGCACCGGTGTCATCTATTCCGACCACAAGATCCAACTCGACCCGTGCAGCCGCTTCACCAAGCCCGTTCGGATCGTGCCGGACAAGAAATATGAAAAGCCTTTATTCCGCCGCAAGCTTCAAGATATCGGCATCAACGATGCCGTGATGGACTTCGTTCTGGATCGCCTCGGCGACTTTTTCACATCGTCTCAGCTCGACCATGCCATCACGGAAGTGCGGGCTGCGACACCCGAGACGCCTCAACTTGAGGAATCGCTCCAGAGCATCGGTTGGGTGGCCCACTCAAACTACCAGTTGGAGCTTCCGCGGGAAGCGGATGCGTCCGAACTGGTAATTTTTCCACAGACCAGCAACGAAAGCCACGGCATTGAGGATCTCCGCATGGTCCGCTTCGTGGAGGACGACGGCTCAGTCACCTACTACGGCACCTGCACGGCTTTCGACGGCCATCGCGTGCTTCCGCAACTGATCGAGACCCGCGACTTTCTTCATATCGGCGTGCATACAATCAACGGTGCCTGCGCACGGAACAAGGGTTTGGCAATTTTTCCGCGGCGGATTGGCGGCCACTACGTGATGTGCTCGCGGATCGACGGTGAGAACCTTTATATCATGTACTCCGATATCATTCACTTCTGGGAGACCGCCGAGTTGCTGAAGGTGCCGCGCCATCCTTGGGGTTTGGTGCAGATGGGCAACTGCGGTTCGCCCCTAGAGACGCCGGAAGGCTGGTTATTACTGACGCACGGTGTTGGCCCCATGCGCACCTATTGCATCGGTGCCATGCTGCTGGACCTGAACGACCCCCTGAAGGTGATCGGCTGCCTCGACGAGCCGCTCATCACGCCAACCGAAAAGGAACGCGACGGCTACGTGCCCAACGTCGCCTACTCCTGTGGGGCGATGATCCACAACGAAAATCTCTATCTCCCTTTTGCCACGTCCGACATGATTACCCGCTTTGCAATCGTGTCGCTCGATTCCCTGCTGAACCGACTCATCGGCTAGCGAGGCCCAACGCTGTTTCGAGTGAACATGTCCGATATTGCCCAACGATTTTCCCAGAACCCCATCCTTCGGCCCACCGACATTCTGCCGAGCATTCCAGGCATGAAGATCGAGTGCCTGCTCAATCCGGGAGTGTTCCGCTTCGAGGGCAAGACCTGGCTCTTGCTCCGCGTAGCGGAACGGCCGGAGCGAAAATCGGGCAAGACGACATTTCCGGTCTTGGACCGCGATGGAAAACTGGAAATTAGGGAGTTCGATAATTCCGATCCGCAACTGGACTTGTCCGATCCGCGGGTGATTTCCCATGCAGGCCAGGACTATCTGACCACCCTGTCGCATTTGCGACTGGTAGCGAGCGAAGACGGTGTCCATTTTCGTGAGCCTTCGTCAACTTGCCCCATCTTGGGTCAGGGCGAGTTGGAATCCTATGGCATCGAGGATTGTCGCGTGGTGCAGATTGGCGATACCTACTACCTGACTTTCACCCAGGTCTCCCGGCACGGGGTGGGCGTTGGACTTCGCAGCACAACGGATTGGCGCGAGATCCGCTCGCTGGGCATGATCTTCCCGCCACACAACAAGGACTGCGCGATCTTTAGCGAGAAGATCGGCGACAAGTTCTATGCCTTGCATCGCCCCAGCAGTGCGGCGTTGGGAGGTAACTACATTTGGATTGCCGAATCGCCCAACCTGGTGCATTGGGGTAATCATCGCTGTATTGCCCACAGCCGGAAAGGAATGTGGGACAGCGCCCGGGTTGGCGCAGGAGCGGCTCCCATTCGCACGCCCGAGGGGTGGCTGGAAATCTACCACGGGGCGACCGTTAATCCTAATCGATATTGCCTGGGGGCATTATTGCTGGATCTCCACGAACCTTGGAAAGTGCTCGCCCGCTCACAAAATCCGATCATGGAGCCGCTTGCCGAGTACGAGCAGGTCGGTTTCTTCGGCAACGTGGTCTTCACCAACGGGCATCTGATCGACGGCGACAAGGTAACGATCTATTATGGCGCATCCGATAGCGTGATCTGCGGGGCCATATTCTCCATCCGGGAAATCCTCCAGACCCTCACCAGGTGACGCCGAACGCACCTTCGTTGGTCGCTGCCGGCCCTTCGGCGTCGTTGTCAAGGACCGGTTGAAATCCGAAATCCAAGCACGAAATCCTAAACAAATCGGAAATTTGATATGATTTGAGGAATCTGCTATTTTGGGGGCATGGTAAGATTAGCGAGATTGGTCATATCGGGCATGCCCCACCCCATTACGCAACGGGGCAACCGCCGACAGCAGACGTTCTTCAACGACGCGACGAATTGGAGTAGTGCTCGGGCGCATCTATCTGGACGAAACGATCCGTTGGCGGAAGTTGCGCCCTTGTTGGCGATGATCGACGATTGGAATGTCTTTTTGAAGAGTGCCATGCCAGAGTGGAACTGAGAGACATACGCCAGCACGGTCGCACTGGCCGGCCGCTGGGAGACGAAACTTTCCTTGGTCGTCTGGAGGAAATGGTAGGTCGTGTCCTCAAACCCCCAAAAAAACGCGGCCCAAAACCGAAACAGAATACGAATTAAGTCATGTGTCCCGGAATTCTAATTCTTTCCCCCTTTTCTTTCTCTTTCCCAGAAATGTGGCCTCGCCTGATTTTCATTGGTCGGGGGAGCTGTATTGCCCACAGCCGGAGAGGCGGGGATCGGAGGTTCAAAATCAAAGCCGTCCAAACAACGTAAACGCATCCACCTTCTCGATCCGCACCGGCATTATCTGGCCGACAAGTACTTGCGGGCCGTCGAAGACCACGATATGGTCCCGCACGCTACGGCCGACGAGTTGCACGGCCTCGTCACCAACACTCGCCCGTTTCTTCGCGGCCTTGCTTGGCCCTTCCACCAACACCTCGATGTCCTGCCCAGCCAGCGGAAGAGTGTCCTCCAGGCTGATAGCGTTTTGCACGGCCAGAAGCTCGTTGTTCCGCTGCCGCTTGACCTCGTCCGGCACGTCGTCGGGCAGGGTGCCGGCCGCCTTGGTCCCAGGGCGTTCGCTGTACTTGAAAATAAAGCTGTTCTTGAACCTAGCCCAGCGAACGAGATCGACCGACTGCTGGAAATCTTCCTCCGTCTCGCCGCAGAAGCCGACGATGAAGTCGCTGGTGATTGCCGCACCGGGAAGGATCGACCGGATTCGCTCGATCATCTCGCGATAGTATTCGACCGTGTAGCCTCGCTTCATCCGTTTCAGTTGCTCGTTGGAACCACTCTGCGCGGGCACGTGCAGATAGGGCGAGACCTTCGGCAGGTCGCGGACGGCTTGCAACAGATCGTCGGTCATGTGCCGCGGGTAGTTCGTGACGAACTTGATCCGCCGCAGGCCATCGATGTCGTGCAAGCGGGCCAGCAGATCGGAGAGCCGCAGCGTCCGGCCTTCGCTGGGATCCTCATAGCTGTTCACGGTCTGGCCGAGAAGTGTGACTTCCAGACAGCCGTCGGCGGCCAAGCGGCGGACTTCATCCACGATTTCCGCGGCGGGGCGGCTCTGCTCCGGCCCACGCACCTTGGGTACGATGCAGTAGGTGCAGAACTTGTCGCAGCCGAACATGATCCGCACCATCGCTTGGAACGGCGAGGAGCGCAGCTCGGACGGACGGGGCGGATCGAACTTGGTAAAACTCTCTTCGACGAGCGAGCGTCGCTCCTTCATGCGGTCGAGGCTCACTTCCAATCGCGGCTCACGATGCCGCTGTGAGGCCACTTCTTCCAGTATTTCCGGCAAGCGGCTCAACTGCCCAGGCCCGACGACCAGATCGACATGTCCGGCACGGCGAAAGATCAATTCCTGGTCCTTTTGCGCCATGCACCCCAAAACGCCGATGATCGTCTGGGGTTTTCGCTCTTTCAGCGGGCGCAAGCGGCCCAGGGCGCTATAGATTTTGTCTTCGGCATGCTGCCGCACGCTGCATGTGTTGTAAAGGATCGTGTCGGCGTCGCGCGGACTATCGACCAACTCGTAGCCCGCCTGGACAAGGCTGGATGCGATCAACTCGCTGTCCAGCACGTTCATCTGGCATCCGACAGTCTCAAGGTAGACGCGTTTGGTCATTCAAGTACGTTAGGCTTTCCAGCCTGACCTTGTCCGGGTTTTTGTCAGGCTAGAAAGCCTGACCTACTGTGCTACTTTGACCTTGTCCGGGTTTACTGTCAGGCTGGAAAGCCTGACCTACTACGCTACTTTGACCTTGTCCGGGTTTACTGTCAGGCTGGAAAGCCTGACCTACTACGCTACTTTGCCGCGTGACGCCTTGGCCTGTTTGGCGGAGGCGGCCTTGCGGCGACTTTTTTCCTTTTCCACCTCGCCGCGAAATTCCGCCATCACTTCGTTGCGTTTGTGGGACATAAGCCGCATGAGGGCAACGACGGCGACATACCCGGCCACAACCCATAAGGCGATGCTCCAATTATCCATGCTTTTCTCCATTCCTTTCGCAGTTTCGGATATTTCATCACACCAACCATCGCTCGCTCGTGGTCTTATGCCGGACCTCGACCTGCGGGCGCGTCTCACCGGCAATCAAGTGAAATTCGAGCGGCAACTTTCCGCTCGAAAGAACCTCGGGCCGCTCAAGCGTCGATTCGCCCACTTTTTGCAGGCTGCCGTCTCGATGCCGATACAGTTCGAGGGTCCACGACTGCCGATTGACAATCAGTAGTTCACGTACGCCAATTTGCGAGTAAAAGCGTATCTTCTCGTACGTCCGATCGCGCGGACTGGTGATCTCGATGATGAAATCCGCCGGCCCGGTCCAAAACCGGCTGTGGTTTTCGGCCGCCGTGTCGGCCATGAAGACCACGACATCCGGCACACGGTAGTCGTGTTCCCAATCGTCTGCCGATGCTGCAAGATTCGCACCGGGGAGGACTTTGCCAAGGCCGGGCAGCCTGACGCTTGCCATCAACACGAAGGTGAAGCTGGATACGATCTCTTGGTGATCATTGTTCGCCATCGGGGGCATAAAATAGACTCCTTCCCAGACTTCGTCGTGTTGGTCGGCACCCCACGCCTGCCGCTGCTCTTTCAGCTCTTCCTCAAGCCGAGGATTTTCAATCAGCATTGCCATGGAAAATCAACCTGTTCTGGGCACCAATGATATTCGCCACCACCATCTATTCTACAGGACAGCCCCCCAAATGATAAGACCACATCTTTCGGCCACATCTTTCGGCCAGCCAAGCCTCTTCATGGCCATTTATGGTCATTCCCGGCGCAGCCGGTATTCGGCCCGTGCTTT
>JBAWVO010000166.1:0-14377 GCA_037147235.1 Planctomycetota bacterium
TTTCGGTCTGGTCGGGGCTGGTGTGGGCATGGGTGCGAGGCGAAGTGGTGCGGGTAACTGATTGTGGCAATCCCCCGGGTCTGTTCTATTTCTTCAGGTCCGGCCGCCGAACAGGTAATGGCACGAACCGCTTGACGCTACATAGCCCGCGATACGGACATTCAGTCCACCACGCCATAAATTGCCTCCCCTCCACATTGACTGCCTGGCGGGCCTCGATCTGGAAAAGTGGTCGGTATTTTCGGTTAATAGCGGTGGCGGCTCTCACGATTCCAGTCCACCTCACCCGCTCTAACTAGCGATTTCAATAGCACCACGCTAAAATGTTGGCTGGTCGCGGTTACGATCAGGCATGCCATGCTCCACAGCAGAGGCATCTAGCCCCCCGAAATCGTGCCCGTTTCCCGTAGGAGAGGCAGGTCAAAATGGACGCCAAAGCGAAAGCCGTGCGAGAAATCCTACATTCGGGCGACCAGTTTCTGGCCCCCTTCTTCCAGCGGTTTTACTCTTGGCACCGAGCCCATTGGGAACGCCTTCGATCTGGCCTGATGGCGCTGCTCGAAGCCCCATCGCGCAAGCAGCATTTTCTGGGGCCGCTCGTGTGCGCGGCAATGAATCCGGTTCCTGGTGATATCCATGCATTCCAGTTGATCGACGGGCATCATGACCAAGTTCACTGGGAGTGAGGCAGCAGAAGAATGATCGCTAGCTTGTACTACTGGAGATGGGCGGATAACGAGCTTCCGGGCAAGCCGATGGACGTGTTTTCAGCGCTTATGCGAGGAGAACTGCATCCGGCCTTGCAGCCATTCGACGCCCGGCCGGTGCTGGCCGAAATGGAGTCAATTGTCGGCATGGACGCTGATCCTGGGCAATGGGAGTTGTGCATTGTGCCCGTGGGCCGGCCCGGCGAGGCCCATTATGTGTCCCTGACGGGGCCGAACCAAGTCGTGTCCAAAGACCTCCACTACTCGCTGTGGAAACTCCTGTGTCCTCTTAATGTCACGTGTTTTGACGAGAACACGGGCGTGCTGGATCATTCGTTTCCTCCCAAACTGAGCGAGCTTTTCGGATACCAGTGGGAGGACGCACCGGTCTACGACATCACCGTAGATGAATTGCCGTTCCTTCTCAAACGCATCCGTCCGCGGTCGCCAGACCCTATTGCCATCCTACAGAATCGCCAGACTAGCTTTGTTCAGTGCAAGGCTAAGGGTCGCCGGTTCTACGTGGAATGGCGGGAGAATTACGACTTGTGCGACCAGAATAAATTCAACCAATGGCGCGCGCAGGACAAGAAGAGACTCCTGGCCTTGGAGAGGCCATACGAAAGTTGGCCCGATGTCCCGCCAGATAAAGATCCGGACATGCTGACGTACTCCGATACACTGCGCATTTTCCAAGCGTTCCTGCGCGGCGAGCCGCGTTCGGCGAAATACCATTGGATGAGTATCAAGCACTGGAAGAACATTTGCCCCAAAAAACATGACTGACCACCCAATCCAACTTCATCCCGAGGTGCGGCAACTTGCTGACGAGAACAGCATGCTCCGCGATGAACTGGTCCGGCTGCTGACCGACCTCGACGATCTGGTGCAGACCGTGAAGCCAAATCTTCTCGCGATCTATCAGACAAAGATCGGCCCTTGGGAACTGCGTCTGCTCAAGGTGCAATTTGAGATCGCGCGATTGAAGCGGAGAGTTGAACTTGTCCACGCTTGCCTCAATCGTGGCCGACGGCCCGAACTTATGGAGATTGAGGGCCAACTCGAGCTGGAGGCCCTCGCGTGGCAAATGAAGCTTAAAGAAGCGATGGAGCGAATCGCGGCTGCCGAGTCGCGTTTGCAGCATTTACTATCCCCGCCGGAGGACCGAGAGTTGAAGACGTTGTATTGTGCTCTGGTGAGGAAACTCCACCCGGACGTGAACGCGAACTTTACCGAGAACCACAAACGCCTTTGGCAGCGTGTTCAGTCGGCCTATGTGCGAGGCGACCTGGCCGAGATGCGTAGCCTGGCGTTACTGGCGGAGAAACTCGGCGACGTCCCGCCGGCAGCGACTTCCCTGGAGGACATGCGAGCGGAACAGAGGACACTGCAAAAGCAATTTGAGGAACTGCTGAAACGAATCGAGACGACCGAAAGTCAACCGCCGTTTACGATGCGCGAACAACTTGAAGACGACGCCTGGATGGCGGCACGGCGGACGGAAATCGAAACCCAGATAGACCAGTTGCATGCCCAGCGAACAGGGCTTGAGTCACACCTACAACAGCTTCTGCCAGGGCCCGATTATGGAAAATGGTTTAGTCAGAATTGACCCCGCCGTTTTGGCGTTGATGCATGGTTCGTTCGGAAAAGACGGTGCCCTCCAGCCGTTCGCCCGGGAAATCATGCTCATCGAGTGCCATATTGCCGGCACCACCCATCACGATGTGAAACCGGTCGAGCCAGAACTGCTTCCGGGCGTGATGTTGCCTCTCGAACGAGAGCCGCAGAATGCGCACGACCCGCTGGCCATCGTAATTCTCACCGAGTCCGGCCACCGTCTGGGGTATGTGCCACGTGCCAAGAACGAAGCACTGGCGCGGCTTATGGACGCCGGCAAGCTTCTCTTCGGCAAGGTTGAATCCAAGACATGGCAAGGCGAATGGTTGAAGATCTCGGCGCACATCTACATGCGCGATTTTTGAAGTCCCCGGCTTGTCCCGCGACGACTTTGCCCGAGCCTCTCGCTTGCTCCAGCTAAAATGGCAATATGGACTTGCGTGACTTCCGCCAGCAATATTGCGGTGGGCGTGGTTCGCAGCGCAGGAAGGACTGAAAGATTCTCAGCGTGTCGGCGTAGGTGAGGAAAGCGGAATCCTTATCTCGCGGCAACTTTCGGGCGTCACCCATACCAGCGAGTGCCGCCAGCCGCTTGGGATCGCGGGCACGCCAACGAATGTGCTGGCTGCGTGGTTTTCCCTCCGGCCATTCGGTCCATTGCACCCGAAAGCGTCGGCCTTCGGCCAGCGCCGTAACAAGGCCCCGCCTGCTCACTAGGTCACACCACGGGTCGCGCTGGCCCGGACGGATGCGCCGGAGGAGAAAAGGCAGTTCATCCGCCGTGATGTCGTAGGCGTAGCTGGGATGCCTAAGCTGGGGTGTCAAGAAGTAATTCAGCTTGGGTCCAAGCCGGGGATCAACTCGCCGCCCTCGTCGTCGCAGCCGCTCAGCCCCAGGGAATCGAAGAGTTCAAGGAATCGCGTTGCGCTGGCTTCCGAGGTATAGATGGGCGGACAGGTCGCGAACGCAAAACACGCCTTTTCCGGCGAGGTCGGCGGATGCACTTTCCATTCCCATTCCTCGTCGACCGTCCGCAATTCGGCAGCCGCGACTTCCAATGCGTTCAACAACGGGCGCGCGTCGAATGATTGCAGCGCCGGATGCAGTTCGCCGCGCAGTAAGGCCGCCGACACTTCAGCCGGCTTACCCGGTATATCATTTTCGGCCCACTTCCAAAAGTAGTATGAGGTTGACATCGTTCTTGCAGCAGACTGGTTGACGTAAAGAACTCTCTCGTGCCCGCCTGTCATTTCTTGGTAACGGTATCTGGTGGCAGGCTCAATCGCTCCGATTGTGAGCCGCGCCGGCATCCTTCAGGGCATTGTAGATTCGCTCCAGTTTCTGCTCTTCCAAGCTTCCTCGCTCAGCAAGGCTAAAGTCGCTCGCGGCGTAGAAGAATGGAGTGGAATCGTCGTCGGGGTCGTCGTCCGGGTACTGATTGTGATTTGGGTCGGCACCTACGCTCAGGAGGAAACATACGACTTCGTCCTCGCAATGCATGACGGCCTCAGTGAGCGCATTGACGCCTCCAAAGCCAAACAGATTGACGTCAGCGCCGCGGTCCAATAGTTGCCGCATCATAGCGATCCGCTCGCCCTGGGAGATGTCTGGTTGGGTCTTCCTCGCCTCATCAGCTTCTTCAAATGCCAGATGGTCGAACCGCGACGCCGTCGCCAGGTCCGTGAATGGCGTTCCCCCGTACTTGTCCAGTGCGTTGACGTTTGCGCCTTGGTCGATCAGTCGCAGCACCAACTCGATGTCCAGTCGCCCGACGGCTTTGAAAAGTTCCAAGTCCAATTCGGTTGCCTGCGGGCGCCCGTCCTCGGCGTTTACCAGGCTCAGCAAGAATGGGTCCAAGAAGGCGAAGAAGGGGGCAATCGGCTCGTAGCCGAATCGGAGTTGCGCGGTCGACGGCACGAACGATTCGCCCCGGGCGATCATCTCCCGGAGGGATGTCCCGGTCGGTTCGTCCATCTCAGGCACATTAGCGACCAACCAGAGACGGCGGTACTGACAATTGCAATTAATCGACTCTTCAACCGTCGCGACCGGCCTGCCCATGTAATCGCGCAGCTCCAGCCAGTACTGTTCCGTTACGGTGACCTCGCCACTATCGGCAATCTCCCGAACCAGGCGAGCACAGGTTTCCTCCGCTTCCCTGCGGCGTGGCGAGGTAAACTGGATCTGTTGCCACCCCGGCTCAACAGGGATCCATTGGTGATCGAGCCAGTCGGGAAAATGCTCGCGGGTACGCTGGTGCGACAGTGTCAGAACCTGCTGGGCATAAAGGAAGCGTGTGGACAGAAAATCAGCGCAGTATGAGAAACGGTGATTGTGGTCGTCGGAGCCGAAGCCGATGCCGCAGATGCCCTGTGGGCGGTCGCATTGACCCCATCCGCCAGAGCAAAGCTGAATAGACTCATATCGTCCGGACGCCCGGTAATGTCCGAAAGGACGGCCTGCATGCGAGACCCCGTTTATCAGGCGAAAATGTTCTACACGGTAGAGACGATCATAGGTCATGGTCACATCACTATCTTGGTTGTGGTCGCCCGATGTCGGGCTGGGTCATATCAGCAATTCGTCCGGGCGGGACAGCCTCGGCTCGGGGCTCAGCAGTCGGCAGTAAAGTTCCCATGACGGATGGCAGTCCTTGCCGAACGTGGACTCATCGGACGAATCCGTGGAATCCACATCGACCGAGAACCAATTCGAGCGGTCATAGAACACCGTGCCATTGCCACATTCTGCGAACGAGCGATGCGGCCGCGACTCCAGTATCCGCTCGATCTGCCAGCGATAGATCAGTGGGATGCCCAACCGCTTAGACCAGAATTCGCGGTAGTCGTAGGGGTCGACACCGAACCCGACGTTCCCAGTGACGAACTCGTTTTGCTCAACCTCGTCGTAGCCTGTGTCTAGTGTGTAGGCCCGCAACCCGCAATCGATGACGTAAATCTCCTCGTCAGCGTGCAGAACCCGGGCCACCACGTCGTAGCGGCCCGTTTCGGTGCTGGGCAACATCAACACCTCGCGATTCCCTGTTGGGGCGAGGGTGTCGACCCCGCCGAAACGCAATGCGGACTCAAATTCCTGCCGAATTCGCAGGTCGGGATAATAGCTTTCCTGCACGACCCAGGCAGCGATGCTCAGTGGTACAACCAAGTTATCTAACATGGGTGGTTTGTTTCGATGCGGCTGCAGTTCTGTCATTGGCCGCCGATTCCTACATGCGGCCCATTTTGCGTGGCTTGGTAGGAGTGCCAACGAATGCTTCCCCATTCTACCACACAAGACGCCGAAAAAGATGGGAGGGTTGTGGGAACAGAGGGTTGTGGGAACGGGGTTTTCGGTCAAACCGGCTTGCTCATCATCGCCGGGATCTTGGCAGAAGTGTCGCTCTTCTCGGCCGTGGGCGACGCTCGGTTGGGAGCGGCCTAATGCCAGATCCTCGTCCTCTGCGGCCGAGCCCACGGCGGCTGCAAAATACAGGTTTCAGAGAACCTGCGGGTCGTGACTGGGGCGGTAGAGCGTGGGTAGCTGGTTTTCGTCCGGCCGCAGTAAGCAAAATCAGCGGTCCTTGCCGTCAGCTTTTACCAAAACCGACGAAATGGAACAAAACCGATGGCAGAACAGAACTTATTGTGGTTGCGTTGGTTGTGAATGGTCTGTGGCTTGGTTAGAATTGGAGTTTCCCCAATTTGCGAAAAACTGCCCCCCCAAAAATGGCCCCTGACGGAGCCGCGTATCCGAAAATCGGAGCAAAGCTGTCTGGACAGCGGGCAGAACGCATCAGGTGGAACGAACAAAAACAATAACGACACAGCGACTAATGTTTGAGCTTTACTGCGACCACGGGGCTGGAGGCTAGACATAGTCAAAGATGATTCCTCCAATTTGGCTGGCACGCGGCATAAGGGCTCGGCTGGGCCGTGGGTGCAACCTCACCAGAGAGACCAAGCTAGGGAGTGTCAACCATGGACGTCTTCGGACTTCGAGAACGGCTAGTTAACGACTATTCGTCGTATATCCAGAGTTTCATTCAAATTCGGGACCACCGAATCCACGAATTGGTGGATTCTGAACTGGCAGGCGGGCTTCTCTGGCCCGACCCACTCATCCAGCTTAATCCCTCGTTTGAGCCTGGGCATCGCACCGACCAACTGGTCGATCAAGGCCTGTTGCATGAGGAGTGTCGCCGGATCTTCCGCATCAACAAGGAATCCGGCGAGGGGCAGCCGCTACGCCTCCACCGACACCAGGAAGAGGCCGTCCGCGTGGCACGCACGGGGGCCAACTATGTTCTGACAACCGGTACGGGGTCCGGAAAGAGTCTCGCCTACATAGTCCCTATCGTGGACCATGTATTACGCCGCGGGCCGGGACGTGGCATTCAGGCAATCGTCGTTTACCCGATGAATGCCTTGGCCAACAGCCAGTTGGGCGAACTGAGGAAATTTCTCGGTCACGGTTATCCCGACGGCCGTGGGCCAATCACCTTTGAACGCTACACTGGGCAGGAAAAGGATGACGAGAAACAGCGGATTATGGCAAATCCGCCTGATATCCTGCTCACCAACTATGTGATGCTGGAATTGATCCTCACCCGGCCGGATGAACGAAGAACCCTGGTTCAGGCAGCCCAAGGGCTCCACTTTCTTGTGCTCGACGAACTCCACACATATCGCGGACGGCAGGGTGCCGACGTTGCCATGCTTGTCCGGCGAGTGAGGGATGCCTTGTCCGCCGAGAGCCTTCAGTGCGTAGGAACATCCGCCACTCTTGCAGGGCCGGGCACCTTCGACGAGCAGCGAGACAGAGTGGCAGAAGTCGCTTCGCTTCTATTCGGTGCAGAAGTGCGGCCAGAGCACGTGATCGGCGAAACGCTTCGCCGTGCGACTCCTGAACGCAATATGGAAGATCCGGCATTCGTTCAGGAACTTACGCAGCGTCTGACCGAGCCAGACCGCCATCCGCCGATGGATTACCAGGGATTCGCCAACGACTCGCTTTCAAGCTGGATCGAGAGTACCTTCGGCGTCCAGACAGACTCGCAAAGCGGACGACTGGTTCGAGCGGCACCCCGTAGTATCACCGGCATTGCGGGGGCGGCTCCAGTACTAAGTGGGTTGACCGGCGTGCCCGAGGACCGCTGCGTTGAAGCCATCCAAGAAGGATTGCTCGCCGGCTACCGTTGTGATCCGAATCCAGACACGGGATTCCCCATTTTCGCTTTCCGCCTGCACCAGTTTATCAGTCGTGGCGAGACAGTATACGCCAGCGTAGAAACTGAGTCGGACCGGCATCTCACCGTACAAGGGCAGCGATTCGTTCCGGGTGACCGCAGCCGAAGCCTTCTGCCGCTTGTGTTCTGCCGCGAATGTGGCCAAGAGTATTATTGTGTCTATCTTTCTCGCGACCAGGAATCCAATCGCGACCAATTCACACCTCGGCAACAATCGCAGAACCGACCGGATGACGACGGGGAACCCGGTTTCCTTTACATCAATACCACCGACCCCTGGCCCACGGATCCCGACGAATTGGCCGCTCGATTACCCGACGACTGGATCGAAGAATTTCGTGGTACGATGCGTGTTCGCTCCAATCGCAGGGCGAACCTGCCTAGATCGGTCCGAGTTCGCCTAGATGCCAAGGAGGGCGGTGATGGCGTGGAATGCCACTACATTCCGGCACCGTTTCGGTTTTGCCCACACTGTGGCGTTGCCTATGGTTTTCGGCAGAGAACCGATTTCGGCAAACTGTCTACCCTTGGGTCGGAAGGCAGGAGTACGGCCACTTCCATCTTGAGTCTCTCCACGATCCGTGCCCTGCGTCAGCAGGCTAGCCTTCCGCCGCACGCCCGCAAACTGTTGAGCTTCACCGACAACCGTCAAGATGCCTCGCTGCAAGCCGGTCATTTCAACGATTTCGTGGAAATTGGGCTACTTCGATCCGCACTTTTTCAGGCCGCTCGCTCGGCCGGACCGAATGGCATCGGCCATGAAGAATTGACTCAGCGTGTCTTCGACGCGTTGCATTTGGATTTCAGGATGTACGCCAGCGATCCTGAAGTGCGGTTCCAGGCCCGGCTGGATACCGAGTTGTCTCTACGGAATGTTTTGGGCTATCGGCTTTATCGCGATCTGCAACGTGGTTGGCGAATCACCTCACCGAACTTGGAGCAGTGCGGACTTCTTGAGATCCGCTATGCGTCGCTGGACGAGATCTGCCAGGCCGCCGATTTGTGGGAGAATTGTCTGCCCGCTCTCGCCGGCGTAACCACTGAAACTCGACAGGCAGTGGCCAAGGTACTGCTCGACTACATGCGACGGGAATTGGCAATCAAGGTGGACTACCTTGACCGACTTGCATTGGAACGGATTCGCCAGCAAAGCTCTCAGCGAATCATCCCGCCATGGGCGATCGACGAAGGCGAATTGTTGGAATATGCGGCCCGGCTATTTCCGCGAGCATCACGTCCGAAGGATTATGGTGGCGATATCTACCTTTCTGCCCGAGGAGGTTTCGGCCAGTTCCTCCGTAGGACGCTTAGTGCCCAACTAGGTGCAGGCCGAATATCCCTCGATGACACAACCATGGCAATCCAGCAGCTATTGGATAATCTACGAATCGGAGGTGTCGTCGAACGTGTTGCGGAACCTCGGGATGGCGACGATGTTCCTGGTTACCAAATTGTGGCTGCGGCCATGCGTTGGGTCGCCGGCGATGGAAGCCGAGCTTTCCATGATCCGATCCGCGTGCCCAATCAATCGGAAGGGGGCGGCCGGACCAATCCATTTTTCGTTGAGTTCTACCAACTTGTCGGAGGAACATTAACTGGGTTTGAAGCCAGGGAACATACCGCCCAAGTGCCTTACGAGGCACGCGAAGAAAGAGAGAAAAGATTTCGCGAAGGCTCGCTGCCTATTCTGTACTGCTCTCCCACGATGGAACTCGGAGTAGATATTTCCCAACTCAATGTCGTCAATATGCGGAATATCCCGCCGACGCCGGCCAATTACGCACAGCGAAGCGGCCGTGCCGGGCGAAGCGGTCAGCCAGCCTTGGTTTTCTCGTACTGCACCACCGGCAGTTCTCACGACCAATACTTCTTCAAGCGACCCCATCGGATGGTCGCCGGGGCCGTTTCTCCGCCACGCCTGGACCTGGCTAACGAGGATCTGGTCCGGGCTCACGTTCATGCGATTTGGCTGGCGGAGACTGGTCTGCGACTTGGGAGTTCGCTCAAGGATATTTTGGACCTCTCGGGTGAACGCCCCAGCTTGGATCTACTGCCGCACATCCAGCACGATATGGCAGCCGAAATGCCGAGTCGCCGGGCTCAGGAACGTGCCCGCCGCGTGCTGGGAAGTATTCAACGAGAACTTGCTGCGGCAGATTGGTACAGTGATGGCTGGCTGAATGAGGTCTTTAGTCAGGTTGCTAGAAACTTCTATCAGGCATGCGAGCGGTGGAGAAACCTCTACCGTGCCGCATTGAGCCAGCGGGAAATCCAGAACCGTATCATTGGCGATGCCTCACGTACGCCAGAGGACCGTACCAAGGCGAGGCGACTGCGGCAGGAGGCAGAATCGCAGCTCGAACTCTTGACCCAAGGCGAAAACGTCGTCCAGGCTGATTTCTACAGTTATCGTTACTTCGCCAGCGAGGGTTTTCTGCCCGGCTACAGCTTCCCTCGGTTGCCACTTTCGGCATACATCCCAGGACGGCAACGCCAGAAGGGACGCGACGAATATCTCTCCCGCTCCCGATTTCTGGCAATTTCAGAGTTCGGCCCACAATCGATCGTCTACCACGAAGGCTCCAAGTACAAGATCAACAAGGTCATTCTGCCACCGGTCGGCGACGACCTCCTGACGAACCGTGCGAAACTCTGCCCTCAGTGCGGATACCTCCACCAGGTCTCCGGCGGCCCTGGACAGGATCTCTGCGATTATTGCCGTGCCCCGTTGCGTGACGAACTGAATCAGCTTTTCCGGTTGCAAAACGTCTCCACAAAACGCCGAGAGAAAATCAACTGCGACGAGGAGGAACGAGTCCGACTCGGCTACGATATTCGTACTACGGTGCGTTTCGTGGAGCATGGCGGTCAGACTTCGTATCGGATCGCAAGGATCGAACATGACGGGCAAGTTCTTGCCCAGCTCGCTTACGGCCAGGCCGCCACACTCTGGCGGATCAATCTCGGCTGGAAGAACCGAGCCCGTAAGGATGAGTATGGTTTCATCCTGGACATCGAACGCGGTTACTGGGCAAGTAACCAACGAGATCCCGACCAGGATGAAGATGATCCCTTGTCGCCGCGACTAGCCCGTGTGATTCCCTTCGTAGAGGACCACCGCAATTCTCTTCTGATACAGTTCCAGCATCCCCAAGACGATTCCGTGATGGCATCCATCGAGGCTGCTCTCAAGAATGCCATTCAGGTTCAGTACCAGTTGGAGGAGAGCGAACTCTCCGCTGAGCCGCTTCCGAATCTGGAAAATCGTCGGCTAATCCTCTTGTATGAATCGGCGGAAGGCGGTGCCGGTGTGCTACGTCAACTGGTCGACGACCCGCGTGCCTTCTCGCGGATTGCTCGCGAGGCCCTCCAGTTGTGTCATTTCGACCCGGATACCGGTGCGGATCAACGTCGGGCACCGTCGTCGCGGGAAGACTGCGAAGCGGCATGTTACGACTGCCTGATGAGCTACTCGAACCAGCGTGAACATGACCTTCTCGACCGCCAGGCGATCCGCGAACTTCTGCTGGAGTTGGCCTCCGCCCAGGTGGTTGCTGCTCCAGCCGAATTGCCACGAGCCGAACACTTGGAACAACTTGTCCGCTTGACAGGCTCGGAACTGGAGACCCGTTGGCTACGCTGGGTGAATGAATTGGAACTACGCCTGCCGACACGGGGCCAAGTCTTCGTCGAGACGTGTAGGACGCGGCCGGATTTTCTCTACGATAATCATCAAGTCGCCGTCTACATCGACGGGCCGCCGCACGACTACCCAGAACGCGAGGTCCGAGACCGCACGCAGACGGATTGCATGGAAGATCATGGATACACGGTAGTCCGCTTCGCCCACGATGATGATTGGCTTGCCGTCGCACAACGCTATCCGCACGTATTCGGAACACCTGCCGTCCAGCGACCGGTGCCTGCAATGCCCCAGCCGGAGTCTGGCCGCTTGGAGATCGAACTGTTTCCGCAAGACTGGCGGCAACTGCTGGTTGCCTTGGCAGAAGACCGCTCCTTCACCATTGAGCCTGGCGGAGACGCGATTCAAGGAGGCCGAGTTGTGGGGCAGTACGTTGCGGAGGTGACTCGCGGAGCCAGTCGAGTTGCGATTATTGATTACCGTGCCGCAAACGCTACGGGTGTCGCCGTAGCCTTGCAGGCCCAGGGGCTGACCGTATTCCCACTTAATCCCACGGCCGACGACGCCTTGACGCAGTTGCGGAAGATTACGGGAGATTAGCGATGGTGGGCGTTAATGTAGCCAAGACCTTTATGAAATCCGCCTCGACTCTTTCGGGGCCGGAGCGAGCCCGCATCTTCGATTTTCTTAACAAGTTCCTCAACGACCCCGCAAGTCCGGGCCTGAGTACCGAACGGGTACAAGGTGCCCGCGACCCCAATATCTGGGCGGCTCGGATTACGGGTGGACTGCGTACGATCTATCATCACCTTGGCGATGCCTACACACTGCTCTATGCCGGCCAGCATGACGAGGCATACGATTGGGCGGCCCGTCGTAAGCTAGAGCACCATCCCGTCACGGGTACGCTGCAAATCGTTGATACCACGGAGAGAGTGCAAGAATCTTTGCCTCCCTCGACTGTGCCGGCCGATGCTCCCCGCCTGTTTGTCCGCCAATCAAACGATTATCTTCTCAGTCTTGGCGTGCCTACCGACTGGCTCCCTACAATCCGCGAAATTGCCGACGACGATCAACTTCTTGCGGTAGCCGACAAGCTTCCGGAGGAAGTTGCCGAGCGTCTGATGCGATTGGCTGGCGGCGAACTGGTCACTCCCCCCGTCCCTGTTCCAGCATCGCAGCCGATCACAGCAAGCCCGGACAACCTCCGTCGATTCTACGTTGTCAACGAGGCTTCGGAACTATGCGATTTGCTCCAGAAGCCTATGGAGGATTGGCTTCGGTTTCTGCATCCTTCCCAACGCGAATTGGCAACAGGCACGTTCAATGGCCCGGTCAAGGTCACGGGGTCCGCCGGCACGGGCAAGACCGTGGTCGCCATGCACCGGGCTCGCTGTCTGGCCGACCAGGGTAAACGGGTTCTGCTTACCAGTTTCGTCACGACGCTCTGCAAGAACATCGAACACAACGTGCAAATCCTTTGCACGGATGGCCAACGGAAGCTGATCACCGTTGCCACGGTGCATAGTCAGGCCCTTCGGTTAGCCCGAGAAGTCGATTCGCAGCTTGCCCCGGCCGACGAAGAGCGGATCGCCAAGCTCATCGAGCGATTCCAGGATTTCGGTGGTGCCCAGTTCGACAAGGAGTTCTTGCTGGCCGAATGGACGGGCGTTGTCGATAACCAGGGAATCGTGTCGTGGGATGAGTACCGGGATGCCCAACGAACCGGCCGTGGTCGGGGGCTGCAAATCCGAGATCGACAGGCGATTTGGAAGGTCTTTCAACAAGTCTATGAAGAACTAGCCGACAAGCGGCTGGCTCCCTGGACGCTGATTTGCCGCAAGGCGGCCGAAGCAATTCAATCTGGCCGCGTTCAAAGCCCATTCGACGCCGTGGTCATCGACGAAGTGCAGGATCTCAAGCCCCAGGAAATCCGCTTCCTTGCTGCCTTGACTGGCAAGAATCCCGGAAATCTCATGCTGATCGGTGATGCCGGCCAGCGGATTTACCCCGGCGGATATAGCCTGCGAAGTCTAGGGATCGACGTTCGCGGGCGATCGCATATTCTCCGCATCAACTATCGCACCACCGAACAGATTCGCCGCTTTGCCGACCGCATCCTGCCGGAATTGGCCGACGACCTGGACGGCGGCACCGAAGTCCGCAAGGGAACGAAGAGCCTCTTGAAGGGGCCGTCACCGACGCTTCGGGGATTTACCACGTCCAAAGAGCAGGACGCCTTCATTGCCGAGCAAGTCCGCCGCTTGTTTGGTCAGGGGCTCCAGCCTCGCGAAATCGCGGTGTTCGCCCGCATTGGTTCGCGACTGGAATCGCTGCAAAAGGCACTCTCCGCCGCCGGAATTGCCTCCCATTTGCTCAGCCGAGATGAGGAATCCGCCCAGGCCGACGGTATTCGGCTTGGCACGATGCACCGAGCCAAGGGCCTGGAATATAAGGCGGTTTTCGTCTACGATTGCTCCGAGGGTGTTGTGCCATACGTGAGCACGCTGAGAAAATGCAAAGACCCTGCCGATTACGATGCGGCCAGGGCACGTGAACAACAGCTTCTCTATGTCAGCCTCACCCGTGCCCGCGATGAAGTCTTCATCACATGGGCTGGCCTGCCCTCCCCGTTTCTTCCGGACAAGCAAGAGCACAAGGACAAACTGTAATGAAATATGCCGTCGGTTCGCTTGTAAAAGCCCGTGACCGGGAATGGGTTGTCCTGCCCGAGTCGGAAGAGGACATGCTCGTACTCCGGCCGCTTGGCGGCACCGAAGATGAAGTGACCGGCATTTACCTTCCCCTGGAAAAGGTTGAATCGGCCCAGTTTGGCCTGCCCTCTCCCGACAAGATCGGCGATTATCGTTCCTGTCGATTGCTCCGCGACGCCGTTCGCTTGGGCTTTCGCTCCAGTGCCGGTCCGTTTCGATCATTTGCCCGGATTGCCGTCGAGCCTCGGCCCTATCAACTCGTACCGTTGCTCATGGCCCTCAAACTGGACCCGGTACGGCTGCTAATCGCCGACGACGTGGGTATTGGCAAGACCATCGAAGCCATTCTTATCGCCAAGGAAATGCTAGACCGTGGGGAAGTGTCGAGGCTATGCGACCGCGCAAAAATAACCTGAACAATTTTTATCTTCGTGGTAACAGTGTGTAA
>JBAWVO010000167.1:0-14243 GCA_037147235.1 Planctomycetota bacterium
CATGCCTAATCCACGCCGCCAACGTTCATTCTGAGCCAGGATCAAACCCTTCAATTTTTTATTCGCTATCCGCCAGGATCTCTCCCAACGATTTTACGAGCTTATTGAAAAGCCTTTCTGGCAATCAAACTTCTTCTCTTGGCATCAACCTCCGAAATAAATCGGAAGTCAATTGCCATCTCATCAATCCAGTTCTAAACTGGCTGAAAATCAGAATTGAGGTTATCACTACCAAATTGTCAAAGAACAAACCAAACTTCTCGTCTCGACCAAAACTTATCGTTTCAGTCAAGACGAGTCATTCTATCAGATCTCGAATCGGTGTCAATAGGTTCGGAGAAAATTATTTTCTTCAAACCGTCCACCCATTCGCGAGATTTCAAAGATCGGTTCGCTGCGGTGCAAAACTTGAGTCTCAAGTCTCAGTCGCAGCGTTGAAGATGTAATTATGCCAGCTTTCCAAAAGGATACAAGGGGCCCCCAGGGAATATTCTTGAAGAATTTGAAAGGGGGGGCGGCTCTTCCCTAGGTGCGGAATGCGAATAATATCAACCTCCCGCCAGAATATCAAGTAGGTCAGGCTTTTCAGCCTGACGTTGCCCGGGTTACTGTCAGGCTGGAAAGCCTGACCTACAGCATTTTTGACATCTTGGCGGCGGGTTGCAAAGTATCGCTCAATGCACCCTTTGGCCCGGCTTGGCCCCCTCGTCCGGGATGAGCAAATGCACTTCGCCCTCGCCGCCGGCAGCGAGCATCATACCTTCGCTCAAACCAAACTTCATCTTTCGCGGTGCCAAATTGGCAATGCAGATGAAGAGCTTGCCGACAAGCTGCTCGGGCTGGTAATAGCCCTTGATGCCGGCAAAGACCGTTCGCTTCGTATCGCCGCCAAGACTAATCGTAAGTTTCAACAGCTTCTTCGCCTCGGGCACCTCTTCAGCCGTGAGAACGCGGCATACCCGCAGGTCGATCTTGGCCAAATCATCCACGGTACACTCGGCAGTCAGCGGCTCGGCCTTCAGCGCGGCGTCGCTATCTTGCGGCACGGCGGCAGACGCAGGCGACACGCAGGCGCTACAGGACGCATTTTCGACACGTTCCGGCTCGGCACTTGCGGCAATCATCGCTTCGACTTTTTTGGGATCGACGCGCTGCATGAGATGCTGGAACTTGCCGACCTTCGTGCCCACTAGGGGTTGCTGAGCTTGCTGCCAGTTGGTGATCGGATCGTTGAAAAACTCGCCCACGTCCTTAGCCATCTTCGGCAACACGGGGGCCAAATAAACGGCCAATTGACGGAATAGGTTCAGCCCGATCGTACAGACATCGAGTTGCCGCCCGGCCTGCTCCGGACTGCGGAGGTTCCAAGGGGCGTTCTCGTCGATGAACTTGTTGGCCCGATCGGCGGCGGCCATGGTGATCCGCATCGCCCGGGCAAAATCGCACGCCAGGTATGCCTCGGCAATCGCTTCGCCATCCTGGGCCGCCTGGGCAAACAGCCCTCCGTCGTCGGGATAGACCGCTGCCAGCCCGCTTCGCTTCACGAAATTTGCCGTGCGGCTGGCCAAGTTGACGAACTTGCCTACCATATCGGCGTTGACCTTGTTGAGGAACTCGTCGAGATTCAGGTCGAGATCCTCGACGTTTCCGCCAAGTTTTGCGGCATAGTAGTAGCGCAAGTAGGCCGGGTCGAGATGCTCAATATAGGTAGCCGCCTGAACGAAAGTGCCATCGCGCTTTGACATTTTTTTGCCGTTGACGGTCAGGAATCCGTGAATGTGGACCTTCTTCGGCAGGTTGAACCGGGCCGTTTTTAGCATGGCCGGCCAGAAGAGCGTATGGAAGTAGGTGATGTCCTTGCCGATAAAGTGGTGGATCTCGGTCTCGGCACTCCGCCACCAATCATTGAACTGCTCGCCGTGCCGATCGCACCATTGCCTGGTTGAGGCGATGTAACCGATGGGGGCATCGAACCAAACATACCAGTAGTTGCCCGGGCTATCGGGAATCTCGAAACCGAAATAGGGTGCCGGCCGCGAGACGTCCCAATCGCGGAGCGGTTCGTGGAGGAAATGACCCTTCAGGTAATTGACAATTTCCGACTGCAAGGCTCCGCTCGTGCTGACCCACTCATCAAGGAACCCATGCAACCGCTCGATATTCACAAAGAGGTGCTTGGCCCTGCGGATCTCGGGTGTCGCCCCGGAAAGCGTACTCTTGGGGTCGATCAGGTCGGTGGCATCGTAATGCGAGTCGCACTTCACGCAACTATCGCCATATTGATCGGGCGTTTTGCACTTAGGGCACGTGCCTTGGACAAAGCGGTCGGCCAGAAACGTGCCGGCCACAGGGTCGTAAAGTTGCTCGACCTCATTCTTGCTCACCAAGCCGTCGCCACGCAGTGCCTGCCAGATTTCTTCGCAGACCGCACGATTTTCTGGGCTGTGCGTGCTGCCGTAGTTGTCGAACTCGATCTGGAAAGCCGTGAAATCAGCCAAGTGGGCCTGCTGCATGCG
The DNA here is from genome assembly GCA_037147235.1 of Planctomycetota bacterium. Classification (GTDB taxonomy): domain Bacteria; phylum Planctomycetota; class Planctomycetia; order Pirellulales; family Thermoguttaceae; genus JANXQG01. Next base: position 2,517 of record JBAWVO010000167.1, read on the forward strand.
GGCAATCAAATCCTCCTCGCGGACGCCTTCCTTTCGGGCACGGATCATGATCGCCGTGCCGTGCGTGTCGTCGGCGCAGACATAAACAGACCGCTTGCCGCAAAGTTTCTGGAATCGGACCCAGATATCGGTCTGGATATATTCGACTAAGTGGCCTAGGTGAATTGGGCCGTTTGCGTAAGGCAAGGCACTTGTAACCAAGATGCGTGACATGGCGATTCGCTTCTCTAAAATGAGCCTGATGAAATTGCCAATTCTAGGGACTAAGGGCCGGCGAAGCAAGGGCTTAGCGGTTTGCCTACGTAGAACGGAATTTATTCCGTTTGCCAGAAAAACAAGGCAACGGAATGAATTCCGTTCTACGATTTATCCCTTACCGCCGGCAAAACCGCTACGCTTGTCGCAAAATGGTTGAACTGTCGCCACTTGTGGCCTATATACAAGGAGGGACATCTCCGTTGGGTATGTCCGCAGCCGATTTTGCGCCGCTGGTACCGCGGTTGCTTGGCTGTGGCGACCGCGAGAGGTGCAGCCCTTTGGTGCTGCGCAACTGTGGAATTTCAACCCTCGTTCATCTCGATTGATACGTGTACCAGCGATGTCTTTCTGACAGACGCCCTGGGAATGTTTTTGCCTGTGGGTAGCGCGTCGCCGCCTGCGGCCTCTGCCCAACAAGCCGCGATTTCCCCGCCTAGCGCGCCGCCCGAACCAACCGACGCCTGGACCGCTCACTTTGCCCTAACCCTACAGGCCCAGCACGCTCGCGTGCGGGAGTTCCTTCAGGTTCAGCGAGATCGTTGGCAGCAGATCGCCGCGCAATTCACCCACCAGATCGAGACTTTGCAAGCCGAAGTCCATGCCTTGCAGGCGACCAATGAAGGCCTGCAGGCGGAACTCTTGGCGCGGCCGGCGGAAGGCAATCCAACCGAGCTGGCCGAGGATACTTCCCGCCGTTATCTGATGGCGATCGACGACCTCCGCGATCTGAAGACTCGCAACGCCGAGCTTCAGCGGCAACTGCACGAGGCTCAATCTCAGCCCGCACGAAAGGGTGCCGTGGCGATTTCGGACAGTGGCACCGATTGGGAAGCCCAGAAACGTCGCTTCCTGGCGGAATTAGAGTCCGGCGATCAACACGATACCGAATCGACTGAACGGCGATTGAAAATTCAAGAGGTTGTCGCTCGAACCGACGAGATCATCGCCGAAAAGAATCGCGAGATCGAAGAACTACAGCATTTGCTCAACAATCAGAGCAACAGCCTCGGTTCGCTGGCCGTAGGTGCTGCGGCATTGGAACAAGTACTCGACCAGGACGCGATCATCCGCGAGGAGCGACTGCGATTGCAGCAATTACAGGACGAATGTCGAGCGAAGCTCCGCCAAGCCGAGATCGAGCTTGCCATGGAGAGGGCAAGGCTTGCCCGGCGCGACGCCGAGATCGAAGAGAAGATTCGCAATAACGACCTTCGCCATGCTTCGGCCGACGCCGAGGCATTAGCACCAACGGGTAGGCCGGTCCGCGGCCGCTGGCGAACCCAGTTGGGCCTGACCGACGACGGCCCACCGGAGTCCGAGCGCAGCCGCGACCGGCGGTAAAAAGCAGGACTCTCTCTCCGGCGCAAGTTATGGCCTAAAGTTAACTTAGATCCTATCCTGAAATCCTAGAGAATGACGGACGACTTGCGTCAACAGACACCGTCCCCCCCAATCCGAACTGAAAGCATATCCCGCCATGGCCAACGACACATGCCTCTTTCTCGGGCAAAAGTTGCCGGAAATACCTTTGCCCGTCAAGCTGTCCAGCAACCACGACCTGGACCAAGTGACCGACGCCCAACTGGCAAGCTTTGCCGACTTGATCTATGGCCGAACAGGGATCCGAGTCTCGCCGCAGAAGAAGATGCTGCTTTCCAACCGCCTTCGCCGCCGTCTGCGGGAAACACAAATCGCCTCTTTTGGCGATTACTACAAGCACATCGTGCAACTCAAGCCCAGCGATCCGGAATGGGATGCCCTCGTCCAGGAAATCACAACCCACGAGACCTTCCTGTTCCGCGACGAATCACAATGGAGCTGGTTCCGCAAGAATTACCTGCTAAGTTGCGCTTCGGGCAAGCCGCCGGGCGGCGTCAAGGAAACCCTGCGGGTATGGTCGGCCGCGTGCAGCACCGGCGACGAGCCTTACACCATCGCCTGCTCGATTGCCGCTTCGCTTTCCAGTGGGAAGCCGTGGAAGATCCGCGTGCTGGGCACCGATATCGGCCTAGGCGCGATGCAGCAGTGCCAGCAGGCGACCTTCTCCGAACGCTCGATGCGACTCGTCCCCGAGGATTTCAAGAGCCGCTTTTTCACCAAGCTTCCAGGCTCTCCACTATGGAAGGCTAAACCGATACTCACCGAGATGATCAGCTTCCGCCAGCACAACCTGCTGAACCGGCTGAGCGAACCGCCGTTTGACATCGTGTTCCTCAAGAACGTGCTGATTTACTTCGACGCCGCTTCCAAGAAACGGGTCATGGAGCACGTTCGCGCGGCGGTCCGTCCCGGCGGCTTGCTGGTGACCGGCGCGGCCGAAGGTGTTGCGGAATATCTCCGGGAATTCAAGTGCTTGCAATCTTGGCTGCACCAGCGACCAGGTTGAAAACAGACGTAGGACTGTCGCAGGAATAATTGTCGCAAGAAAAGTAGCAGGCACACTCCATGTGCCGTCTGCCCCCGCTCGGCTTTGATCATGATCAAGGCCCCCCCGCTGCATTTCCCGCCTCGCTGGGATAGAATATGGAAATGTCCACCCTCGACAAATCTCCCGCGGAACAACTCGCCACGCCGGTGCAATTTCTGAAAGGCGTCGGTCCGCAACGGGCCGAAACGCTCCTGCGGCTTGAGCTGCAAACGGCCCGCGATGTGCTTTTCTTCTTCCCGCGGACCTATCAGGATATGACGGACCTCCGCGAGGTAAGCCAACTGGAGGAAGATAAGCTACAAAGCGTCTGTGGCATCGTTGAGGACGCGGAACTCCGCGGCAGCCAGCCCGGAAAATGTGTGCTGGGCGTGCTCATCCGCTCGGGCAGCGGGCACCTTCGCGGGCTGTGGTTCAATCAGCCCTTCATGGAGGAGAAGTTCAAGATCGGGCAACGGGTTTTGTTTGCCGGCAAGCCGAAGCTGCAAGGCATGGTCTGGCAAATGACGCACCCCAAAGTCGATTTTCTCGGCGAAGAGAACGAAGAACCGCAAGGGAGGATATTGCCGGTCTATCCGCTCACCGAGGGCCTGCAACAGTGGCAAATACGGAAGATCGTCAGCGAGACGGTCACTGCTTTCGGCCATCTACTCGAAGAAATCTTTCCCGACGAGTATCTCCAGACCCACAACCTAGGACCGCTGCATCGCGCGATCCAACAAATCCACTCACCCGACAACGCCGAACAATTGGCCGGCGCGCAGCGACGGTTGGCCTACCAAGAGCTTTTCCTGCTCGGGCTGGCCTTGGCCGTCAAGCGGTATCAACAGCACGCGTTGCGGCATTCCCCGCCGCTGGAGGCTACGGCCCTGATCGATGCGAGGATCCTCCGCCTCTTTCCCTTTGAGCTAACCCAAGGCCAGCGGCAGGCGATCACCGACATCGGAGCCGACATGGGCCGATCATGGCCAATGAACCGCCTCTTGCAAGGCGACGTAGGCAGCGGCAAGACGGCTGTTGCCCTCTACGCGATGCTTCTTGCCGTGGCGCACGGACATCAGGCCGTGCTCATGGCCCCCACGGAAATTCTCGCCAGGCAACATGCCCTGACAATCCGGCGATTTCTCACCGGCAGCCAGGTCCGCCGCGCGGAACTGACCGGCGGGATGCCGCCCAAGCAGCGGGCGGCCATGCTGGAAGAAATCGCCGCCGGACGGATCGACCTGATCGTCGGCACGCAGGCCATCTTGCAGGAAGACGTCCGCTTCGCCAATCTCGGCTTGGTGGTGATCGACGAGCAGCACAAGTTTGGCGTGCGACAGCGGGCCATGCTAAAACACTCAGGCCCCGATCCGCATTACCTGGTGATGACCGCCACGCCCATCCCGCGAACGATTACCATGACGCTTTTCGGCGATCTGGACGTCTCGATTTTGAGCGACAGTCCGCCCGGCCGACAGAAGGTCAATACGTATCTGGCGGGTGACGAGCGGCGCGAGCGGTGGTGGGGATTTGTGCGCAAGAAGATTTCGGAAGGACGACAGGGCTATGTCGTCGTACCGCTGGTCGAGGAATCCGAGCAATCGACCGCCGTGAGCCTACAGGAGACTTATGAATCGCTGGCCAACGGCGAGTTAGAGGCATTTCGCCTGGGGTTGATTCATGGCCGCATGACAACCGAGGAGAAAGACTCCATCATGGATCGTTTTCGCCAGGGCGACATCCAGGTGCTGGTTTCCACTTCGGTGGTCGAGGTGGGCGTCGACGTGCCCAACGCGACGCTGATGACGATCGAGAGCGGCGAACGGTTTGGCTTGGCTCAACTGCACCAACTGCGCGGGCGCATCAGTCGCGGCAAGTACCAGGGATTCTGCTGCGTCTTCGCCTCGCCGAAGAGCGAGGAATCGCAGGAGCGGCTTAATGCGTTCGAGGCATCGACCGACGGTTTTCAGTTGGCCGAGATCGATTTCCGCCTCCGCGGTCCCGGCGAATTATTCGGCACGCGACAACACGGTCTTCCGCCGTTGCGGGTGGCCGACTTGCTCCGCGACACGGACCTCTTGATCGAGGCGCGGCGCGATGCCCTGGCCTTGGTTGCCGCCGACCCCGGCCTTGCCCTGCCGCAAAATCTGGCCTTGCGACAGCGAATGCTGGCGAGGTACGGCAAAGCGTTGGACTTGGGCGACGTGGGGTAAAAGTGGCCCTTCCGGCTCCGGGTGTGTCTGGTTCTGGGTGCAGACGTAGGGTGGGACGAGCGCAGCGAACCCCACCAAACGCGGGCCCTTGTTGTGGCCGGTCTCCCGACCGAGCCACACCGCGCCGACTGAAGGTCTCCCCCCACACCCCGAGAGAATGCTGGGGAAGATTCGTGGTATACTACACATGTTGGCACGAAGCTCGGAAACGGGGTCGGGTCTCATTTCAGTTGTAGGAGCGTCGATTTGCTTGCGCCCTGATGCGAGGCTGTTGCGATTGTACTTGAATGGGGCTATTTCTCTCATGCGAATGATTGCCTTCGATCCCATTTTCTGTCGCAAGTCAAAGAATCGATCTTGAAGTTCCCCTGCTTCCCGCAAAGGACTGGAACGTGTAGAATGCGGGCTGCTGTCCTCACACGATGGCCTTGATCATAACCTTGCCAACTGCTGTCACTGCTAGCTCGAAGTAGGGTGGGTGAAGCATTGAATGGTGCGTTACGCGAACTAATCTGGAACAGCGGTAAGTGCTGTCAGCGTCTTGACTTCGTGCGCAACCCACCATTTCCCGGCCGGTTCGCTCCACGCACCCTACGGCCCGCCGTCACCGCTGGCAGTTGGCAAGGTTACGATCAAGGCCTCACACGATCAAGTAAAGGAAGTCACCCATGTTCCCGCGTTGGATATTGTTCGTCATCGCTGCCGCCGGCATCCTCATTGCAGCTCTTAAGGGCACCGATGTGATCGGCGACCGCGGTATAGCCAATCCCCTCACGATACTCATCGTGGTCCTCGTTCTGGCGGTCGTGTTGGTATGGTTCACGTTCTTCAGTCGGGCCGCAAGGCGCTGGCGGCTGGTCGTGGGTGGCACCACCCTGGCAGCCGTGGCTACTTTCTTCGCCATTTTTCGCGTCGACGGCATCAACGGAGAGCTGTTTCCTAGGTTTGCATTCCGTGGGTCGCAGAAGCCCGACCAGCTCCTACCGCCGGCCGAGGCCGGCCAGGGGAACGCTGCGAGGCCGCTGGTGGACTTGCGGACGACGACTGAGTACGACTTCCCCCAGTTCCTCGGGAAAGACCGCAATCTGCTGGTCGACAACGTGGTCCTCGCCCGCAACTGGGCCGGACGGGCCTTCAAGCCCGTCTGGCGACACGCGATTGGGGCGGGTTGGTCGTCCTTCGCCGTGGTCAACGGACATGCCGTGACGATGGAACAGCGGGGTGAACAAGAACTTGTTACCTGCTATAGCGTCCGCAGCGGCGAGTTGGAGTGGGTCAATGCGATCCAGGTCCGCTACGATCTGATTAGCGGCGGCGTCGGTCCGCGGAGTACGCCCACGATCGATGACGGCCTGGTCTACAGCGTAAGCGCGACCGGCCGGTTGCAGTGCCTGGACGGCGCGACCGGCGCACGCCGCTGGGAAAGGAACCTGCTGGAAGACTATCACATAACGGTCGCCGACGAGAAATCCAATCTGCCCTGGGGACAATCTGCCTCGCCGCTGGTGGTCGGCGACCTGGTGATCGTGCCGGCCGGCGGGCCCAGCGGCGGGCCTTTTGTCTCCTTGTTGGCGATGGATAAGAAGACGGGCAAGACGGTATGGGAAGGCGGCGATCGGCAGATCAGCTACAGCTCGCCGGCCGTGGCCATCCTGGGTGGCGTGCGCCAGGTGCTGATCGTCGATGAAGCCCACGTCACCGGGCATGACCTGAAGAGCGGAAAGGTCCTCTGGGAGCACGCCTGGCCGGGCCACAGCAATTCCAGCGCCAGCGTGTCCCAGGCCGTCCCGGTCGCTCCCGACCGCATCTTCCTCTCCAAGGCTTACGGCACCGGCGCAGCGCTGTTGAAGCTCGTGCCTGGCGGCGAGGGCGGCTTCGACGCCGAAGTCGTTTGGGCGAACCCGAAAGTCATGAAGACCAAGTTCAGCAACGTGGCCGTCAAGGACGGATTTGTCTACGGTCTTTCCGACGGGGTCTTGGAATGCGTCGACCTGGCCGACGGCCGACAGAAATGGCGCGAGGGCCGGTATCCGCAGGGGCAAATCCTGCGAGTGGGTGACCTGATCTTGGTGTTGACGGAGTCGGGGGAAGTGGTGCTGGTCGAGGCGTCGCCCGAGCGGGCCAACCATGTCCTGGGGCGCTTTCAGGCCATTGAAGGCCAGACATGGAACAATTTCGCTCTTTACGGCCCCTACCTGCTCGTTCGCAACGCCCTGGAAGCCGCCTGCTACGACCTGCCGCAAGCCCAACCACAAACCGGTGGAAAAAAGTGTGCAAGGGCAAGGCGTTAGTTTAGTATATGTTGGCCATCATGGGGGAGCAGAAAAATAGGAAAGAAAACAAAGGCACCTTGGGCGACAAGGGCGTGGGTGGTTGTACAGGCAACCGTGGTGCTGGATAATGAAGTGGCCGCTCGACAAACGGTGCCGGGCAAGCTTCGCGGGCGTCTTCGGTATAGCTCAAGAGCCGATCCTAGAAAATGGTCAATGTGCAATGAAAAAACGAACAATCCTGAATCTGGCTTATGCCGCGCTAGAAATCGTTGCCATTGCCGGCACATGCCTGGCGGCCACCGAGGCAGTTCCTACCCCCGTAGCCGCCCCTGGCTTCATTTCCTCGGGGGAGTCCATGGCATTTCGCCCGTCGAAGGAAATCGACGATAAAGCGGCGACCCTCCTTCGACAAATGACGCTTGAGGAGAAGGTCGGGCAATTGACGCAGTTCTCCAACGGCGCCGCTACGGGACCCGACAACGTCCAGGTCGATCAAAACGAACTGGCCGCACGAGGCGGCATCGGTTCCGTGCTCAATATGTCGGGAGCAAAAGCGTGCAACGCGCTTCAGCGGCAGGCGGTCGAACGATCGCGTCTGAAAATCCCGATTCTTTTCGGTCTGGACGTGATTCACGGCCACCGCACGGTGTACCCCGTTCCCCTGGGCCTTTCGGCCACCTGGGACGTCGCTGTCGCCGAACATTGCGCCCGCATGGCTGCCGTCGAAGCAACGGCGGAAGGCATTCGCTGGACATTCTCGCCTATGGTTGATATCGCCCGTGACGCACGCTGGGGACGAATTACGGAAGGCAGCGGCGAAGACCCTTACCTGGGAGGGGTAATGGCCGCCGCCTGGGTTCGCGGTTATCAGGGAAAGGATCTGTCGGATTCCGCTTCGATGCTCGCTTGCGCCAAACACTATGTCGCCTACGGCGGGGCCGAGGGTGGGCGGGAGTACAACTCGGTCGATATGTCGGAGCGCACGTTGCGAGATGTCTATCTCCCGCCGTTCAGGGCGGCGGTCGACGCCGGCGCGGGCTCGATCATGAGCGCGTTCAACACCCTGCAAGGCGTGCCGGCCTCGGCAAACCGCCACACCCTCACGGACATCCTGAGAACCCAGTGGGGCTTTCGGGGTATTGTCGTGAGCGATTGGGATTCCATCGGCGAACTGGTGCAGCACGGTGTCGCGCTCAATGGCAGCGAGGCGGCGTTCAAAGCCTTGACCGCAGGCGTGGACATGGATATGCAAAGCAATCTTTACGCCACGAAGCTTCCCGAACTAGTGCGAAGCGGGCGGCTCAAAATGGAGGTTATCGACCAGGCGGTCATCCGCGTGCTGCGAGTCAAGTTCGCGCTTGGATTGTTCGCGCGACCCTATACCGACGAGAAGTTGTACGCCTCGGTGATGCTCAAGCCGGAACACTTGGAAATCGCCCGACAAGCAGCAGAAGAATCCTTCGTGCTGCTCAAGAACGATCCGGTCCAAGGCAAACCGATCCTGCCGCTGGCCGCCGATAAGACGGTGGCTCTCATCGGGCCACTCGCCGACTCCAAGGCGGACATGCTTGGTGCCTGGGCCGTGAAAGGGGAGCCGGACGACGTCGTAACCCTGCGGCAATCGCTGGCCGAGCGATTGAAGGGCCGGCTCATTTACGCCCAGGGAACGGCAACGCGCGACGAGTCCGAGGCGGGGTTCGACGCGGCACTTGCGGCGGCAAACAAAGCGGACATTGTACTCATGGCACTAGGTGAAGCCGCGGACATGAGCGGCGAAGGATCATCGCGCACGCATTTGGATCTGCCCGGCAAGCAAGCCAAGCTGCTCCATGCCATAGTCGCTACCGGCAAGCCGGTAGTCCTCATCCTGTTCAGTGGCCGTCCCCTGGCGATTCCGTGGGAAGCGGAACACGTTCCGGCAATCCTGGAAGCTTGGTTCCCCGGCGTGCAGGCCGGACCAGCCCTCGTCCGCACCCTGACCGGCCTTGCGAACCCGGCGGGACGGCTTACCGCCACCTTCCCTCGCTCCATCGGCCAGATGCCGCTTTATTACGACACGTTCAGTACCGGCCGCCCTTCGCTCGGGAAGGTTCATTTTGGCACGGGCTACATGGACGAGCACAACACGCCTCTTTTTCCGTTTGGCTGGGGGCTGTCTTATACGACATTCGACTATTCACCGACTCGGATAGCGACACGTAGAATCAGTGCCGCAGCACTGAACGAAGGGAGCGCAATCTCGGTCGAAGCCACGGTCACGAACTCCGGGCAGCGTGCAGGCTCCGAAGTCGTGCAACTTTACGTTTGCCAGCGTGGGACCAGCGTCGCCCGTCCGATCCGGGAATTGAAGGGCTTCCAAAAGGTAATCCTTGCCCCAGGTGAGGCCCGCCACGTGACGTTTACACTCTCAAAGACGGAACTCGCGTTTTGGAATATCGACATGAAACGAACCGTCGAATCAGGCGAATTGACCGTGTGGATCGCCCCCCACGCCCAAGGCGGGCAAGCGGCAAAGAGGATGATCGAGCCGTAAACGAACATCCAAAGGCTATACTTGGCGAGCAAGGGTCGTTTTTCGCGGATATTTCAAACTCTTTCATTGTATCCGATAACTCCCCCTCCCCAACCCCTAATTACATGTGACTTCAATGCCCAACGCGAAGGGGCCGCGCTGGGTAATAGGATGTGGCAAAAGGAGGCAAACCGCCCCTGCCCGGACGTCTTCCATCGTCTTTTGCGCGATTTTTCGCAGACTTCGGTTGCTTTCGCCAGGCATTGCGCCCTTCATTCGCCAGATTCTGGTATACTGGCGCACCCGTCTGGTTTGAATAGCGCAAGTAACCGAGGACAAAGTGATGTACGACGCACGCGAAGAATTCCCCTCACTGGGGTATCCCCTTGACTGGCGTGAGCACTATCCCTTGTGTCGGAAAGTGTACGGGGGTAATCTTCCATTGCCGTGCATACTATATATTGTGGTCACGCCAGCCAAGGGGATACCCCATTCCCCTCATTCTCAAGTGGTGATCCAGGAGTGTATGATGTCCAAGGTTGACAATGCCATGCTCGGCTGCGAAAATGCGGCAATGATTTGTGGCTCTTCCGGTTTTAGGTGCGGAAGTAGGGTGGGGAGAGTGAAACGAGCCCCACCAAAAGTGGACCGCAACAGAATTGGTGGGGCTCGCTGCGCTCTCCCCACCCTACAATTATTCGCGTTCCGCACCTAGAACCGGAAGAGCCTGAGTTATCGCACATCGGCGGTCGAATACCTGATAGGATAAATGGCAGTATGAACGCTCAACAGCTTGAACAGCTTGCCGCCCGCTTGATCGCCGGGCAACTTTCGGTTTCCGACTTCGTCGGCCAGGTGCAAAATTCGGGCATTGCCGACGTGGGGCCGGCACAGGTTGATTTGGATCGCCATCGCCGCTGTGGTTTTCCCGAGGTGGTATTTTCGCAAGGCAAGACCGTCGAGGCGATTGCCAGGATTTTTCACGCCCAGCTTGAGCACGGAGAGGACGTACTGGCCACTCGGATGTCAACCGAGCAGGCGGCTGAGTTGCTTTCGCAGTTCCCTGCGGCCCAATATAACCCGATCGGGCGGACGTTTCGCATTGTCCAGCCGCCGAAAGACGAGCATGTCAAAACCGCCGTTGGCCGGGTGACGATCGTCACGGCGGGCACAAGCGATCTGCCGGTGGCCGAAGAGGCGCGAGAGACGGCCCTCTGGACCGGTGCGGCGGTACACTACGTGCAGGATGTCGGTGTGGCCGGGCCACATCGGCTGGCGGCCAATCTCCACCTGCTGGCCGATGCCGACGCGATCGTCGTCGTCGCCGGCATGGAAGGGGCACTGCCCAGCGTCGTCGGCGGCTACGTTTCCTGTCCCGTGATCGGAGTGCCCACCAGCGTTGGTTACGGTGCCGCCTTCGGCGGATTGGCCGCGCTGCTGGGAATGCTCAATAGCTGTGCCTCGAACGTCAGTGTCGTGAACATCGACGCCGGGTTCAAAGGCGGGTATGTGGCGGGGATGATCGCGAAGAACGCGGCAAAGGCGAGGGGAAAAATTGAAAATTGAAAATTGAAAATTGCTGACACTATCGGATTCTATGTGTTGGCCTGTTATTACGAGGTTTCTTGGCCAGACCGCCGCATGCAACCGTCTCAGACTACCCGCTCTTCCGTTAAATTGGGCTGACTACGAAGAACCGGTATCCAATTTTGCCTCAATTTGGTCAACACATAGAAAAAGTTAGTGTCAGGAAAATTGAAAAATGAAAAATGCAAAATACAAAATGCGGACACGGGATCATTGACGACTAGGTAGCGACTTCCGGGACGAAATCGTTGTTCTAAGAATCTGTCTCAGAACTCACCGCAGAGGACGCAGAGGATCGCAGAAGCCCTCAATTAGGATTCATCCTCTGCGTACCTCCGCGTCCTCTGCGGTGAAAAAGACCTTTTGAGATAGTTTCTAAATCGTGAAACGAAATATTGCCACAGGACAGACCTGACTCAATTCTCAATTCTCAATTCTCAATTCTCAATTCTCAATTCTCAATTCTCAATTCTCAAT